>PNKB01000122.1 GCA_013997645.1 Cyanobacteria bacterium PR.3.49 | reverse complement strand
GCCACATTCACGCCATGACACACTCGTGAAACATCTGTGACACGACGGTGAAACATGGGACGCGTTAGGCTTTTGTTTCGACGCCACCCCGCAGTGCGTCGCCACTTACTAGCAGATGCGATTCAGCAATGCACCCCAACCGTTTCTAAGGGAGAGTCGGCTATGCCTGATTGTTACAAGGTCAGCGATTATTTCCAGGGCGCGCCTGAGAGAGAGAACTTTAGCAGTATCGCGCAAGATCAGTGGAATGGACGACAAAATATGTGCAAACGAATGGATACCGCCGCGGAACATTTACCGTCGCTCTCGTTGGCCGAAGACAAGGTTGAGCAGATTGAAGAATTGTTGGCTAAGGTTGAGCAGCTTCTTCGCGAAGTAGAGTCTGGTTTGAAGGGAGATTTTGATGGGGAACGTTCAAACGATGGTTCAGAGTATCGTCCAGGTGATGGCTCTGGATGGAACTCTGAACATCGTTCTGAGCGTAGATGGGGCGGTCATTGTCCTGGTCGCCATGAGCCGGGTGGATATTCTGATGACCAACCAGATGATTACTACGATCACTCAGATGGCGGCGGTTCGGATTATCCGTCCGAAGATTGGTCGGAGCCGGACCACGAAGCCCCTGCGGTGCCCGACACTTCAATTTACGAAATGACTCAGCTTTCGGAGCAATTGTTGCCGGTGCATATGAATGGCTCTTACCCGTCGCCCGAGAAGTGGGAGCCGCTGCATGCAGCTAACGTTCAGCGGGCAAAGAATGCGGCGGCGAACGGGTCTGACCTCGTGTTCTTTGGTGATTCGATCACGGAAGCAATGGGGTATAATCCCGCAGCTATGCAGCCATTCAAGGACAATTTCGGTTCTCTCAACCTGACTGCACTTGGTGTTGGTGGTGATGGCACGAAACAATTGCTTTATCGTTTGAACCATGGAGAAATGCAGGGCAATCCAAAGGCTGTTGTGATGAGCATTGGCACAAATGACATTGGCAGTATGTCCACGGAAGATATTGTTGAAACAGTTGAGCGAAACATCGAGTCTGTTCAACTGCGAAGTCCTGGTTCCAAGGTTGTCTTGATGGGACTTTTGCCGCGAACTGATGCCAGCGATCCGGACAACGCTCGTGTGCGGGCAACCAACGAAGCTCTCTCTCGTCTTGCCACTGCTGGCGGTGCAGTGCAGTTTGTCAATTTGCACGATTCATTTCTAGATGCAAATGGAAAGCAACGTGCTGAGTTGTATCAACAAGACAAGTTGCATCTTTCGCCCGCGGGATATAAAACCTGGGCAGATGGTTTGAAGGACAGTATTCAAAATATTAAAGATACGCCGGCGCCTACACGAGATGGTTCGGATCATGAAAACCTCGAAGACGGGCTTACTACGCTTGATGTCGAGGACATCCGCGGCGTAAATTTGTCAGGCGCAGAATGGGGTAAAAACTCAGACTCTGATACTCAGTATTGGCCGTCAACCGAAGAACTTGACTATTTCAAAAGCAAGGGTATGAACTCTGTTCGCTTGATGTTGAGTTGGGAGCAGTTACAGCCCAAACTCAATGGACCTCTCAATACTGCGGAAATGAATCGACTGCACCAATTTTTGCGCGACGCTGAAGAACGCGGTATGAAGGTGTTGGTGACCGGCGGAAGTTTTGCGCGATATACACTTAACCACGGACCAAATGGACAAGGTGCTGATGGGCAAGTCAACGGAACGCGCGTCGGCGACTCCGGAGTGCCGGTTTCCGCCATGCAAGACTTCTGGGTCCGCATGGTCGAGCACATCAATGCAGATCCAACTGCTGCCAAAGCAGTCGGCGGATGGGACTTGACCAACGAGCCTCATACTATGAATGGTACGTGGCCGAAAATCGCTACTGCGGTGCACGCTGCGATCCGGAACACTGGCGACAACCACACGATTGTCATTGAAGGCGACCAGTGGGCGCGCGACTTCAGCGGGCTGGAAGAACTGGCGAGAAAGGACAAGAACATCGCCTTCGAGGCGCACACTTATTGGGACAACGGCTCTGGCGGCTACGCCAACGAGAGTTATCCTGGCGATCCAAATGTGGGCGTCAATCACATTCGTCCATTTGTCGAATGGCTAAAGGCGAACAACGCGCGAGGCTTCGTGGGCGAGTGGGGCGTACCGACAGACAGCACCGCCTGGGCTCCTGCCGTGAGCAACTTTATCGAATATCTGGAAGACAATCGCATGGGCAACATGGTTTGGGCCGGCGGGCGCGCGTGGCAACCAGGCTATAAATTGAACGTCCAGCCGCGAAATGGACAAGACCGCGCAATCATGAAAACTATCGTGGAGGCGAACATGGATGATTAGAGTTGGTCAAAACTCAGCTCCACGCATCAAGAGATCTGCCGCGATGCTTGTGTGCTCTGCGAACCTTGTCTGCATCGACTTGATCCACACCATCAAGAAGCAGTGACAAATTGCCGAATTCCGACATGGCTCGCATCGCTTCCAAATCCTTGCGCGATATTCCATTGGAAATATTGTCGCCGCCAAAAGCTTGTTCGATTTTTTGTTTAGCAAAATCAGTTTTGTAGATTTGCGTTTCGGAAACCGTAGAACCTTCTACGATTGATCGGGCGCGCTCAAAGTTTCTAAATAGAACATCCGCCGTTGGTCCTGCGAACTGCGAATATGACTGCTGCGATGCTTGCTTCAATTCGTCGCGATCAAGAGCATTGTCATTGTTGCTGTCGTAGTTCGAAAAATTCGTAAGAGCGATTTGCGCAAGCGCGCCTTTATCATCTAGCAGGGCTCTGTCCATCTCGTCATACATAAGCGCTGACGTCAATCTAGATTCGCTTTCAGGGGAGAGCTGCAATTTGGAGCGGTCATTAATTTCGTCGGAAGCCATAGGCGATTCACCTTGAGACACGCGATTGGGGATGCTAACAGCTTACGGGCTGCGTTGCCTCGGGCCAATGCGTAAACGCGCAAATCTTGGCTGGGCTGGACGGCGTCGGTTCGGAACTATGTCACGTACGGTCCGTTGCTTAACCTGTTGAGGGAGCTATGCACCCATACTATGGCGCCTGAGCAGGCACGGGCGCCGCGAAAGAACAGTTTGGGGATTGTATTGTGCGCGGGCGAGATTGCCGACATTTGCTACCGCCGCTATTTAATCTTGCGCTTTGAACTTTTTGCTCCGCCGCTACGTACTTGAGTTTAGTTAGACCAAAACGGCGGGGTGTTTGTCATGACCAAGAAAGTTTCCAAGAAAAACCTGATTTGCTTGTTTCCTCCAAAGGGCGGGAAAGGAAAGCAGCAATCGGATATTAAAAAACTTCAGCAAGAGCTAAGCGAATTGGGTGAGCTAAATGGACACATACGTCCCGACAGCACTTCCGATTGGCAAACGCACTACGATTATCTTGAAGCCAGCAGTTTGGGGTTGACGTTTGGATCGGATGAAATGATCGAAGAGTATGCATTGAGAGCAATTCAAATCGCGATTGAAATGGATGACAAAGACAAGATTGCGAAGTCCTACAAAGAGCTATTCCGTCTCTATTGTTTCGTAAGTCGTTCGAATGCAATAGATGTTGGAAACAAATCGGTAGAAGCGGCGATGGTCGCATACGGTGACTCAGCTATGGAAGTGGCTGACGAACTAAGTATGCTTGCTCAATGCTATGAGTTCGAGAAAGATTTTAATAAGACTATCGAGTTACTTGAGCGTTACACCCAGATCTACATGAAAGTCGGTGAAAAGCGAGATCTATTAGAGGCGCTTGAATTTGCGACTTATAGCGCAAGTGAATGCGGGCGCGGCGACAAAGTTGAGGAGTATGCAAAACTTGGTCTTCAGGTGGTAGCTGAATACTGCGGAAATGATGGAGCAGAGTTCGCAGATTACGTGGAGTATTTCCAGCAGATGATTGAAACTGCGCATAAACCGCCTGTTCCATTAGAACAGCAGAGAAGCCAACTAGTGGCGTTGTTTCCTGGACTGGAAAAACTTTTTCCGGGCGCTTGCAAACATTTGCCGTAGAATGAATGAAGTAATAAGAGCAGTGCGGAACGTAAACTAAGTGATGACCGAAACACCTAATTCGATCCTAGCTTCTGCAAAAGCTGTTGGACTAATTCGCACTGCTCTTGTGCTGTTACTAGCTGTGATCTTTTGCATACCTTCGTGTCTCGGTTCCGACGCGCAAAGTGGCGATGTGCAATTGAAGGAACTGCCACTTCCCGTTCCTGCAACTGCAGTACCGGAGCAAGGTCAAAGTCCTCTACGTATTCCGCGTCCTCAGGAGTCTCAGTCATCTCAAAATACAGAACCTCCGCAACGTTTACCACTACAGGGCGGCGTCAAGTATGACGGTCCAATCGAAACGCCAAGATTGGCGCTTCCCGGACGCGCGAGCATGGCGCCGCCTAAGATGTATCGCGGGTGGTTGGAACAGACTCATCCTGCCTTCAGTTTGCAGACGAGTGCAATGGAAGAAGATCGACTTGTTGTTATTTCAGATAAATACGACCAAGCCGAACGCACTCTCGAAAGCCTGAATCTGAATTACAAAATCATGTCGAAGAAGGCGTTTGACTCTTACGATTTGAGCGCTGCACAGGTAGTTATTATTGATTGCGGCCCCAACAATTTGTCCTGGAACGCTGGGATTAAAATTCGTGATTTTGTTATCAGAGGTGGCTATCTGCTCACGACTGACTGGATGATTGATAGGCTAGATCAGCATGTTTTTCCGGGTTTTATTTGTTGGAATGGTGCCACCAACAGAGTGAGAATGTACGAAGCATCACTCGTCGGCAAACACCCGGCGCTGTTTCGTCATGCCGTCACCAATGGTGCCTGGAAGATGGACATTCATTGCCACTTGATTCGTGTTTTGAATAAAGAGAAAGTTCAAGTTTTAGTGGCGAGCAGGGAGCTGGCAGCTGAAGATCCTGATGGATTGGGCGCGCTTGCAGTGGTGTTTCCTTTCGGCCGAGGCTATGTCATGCATATGATGGCTCATTTCGATCGAGGACAGTCATCAAAAAATTATTCGCTTGATGACGCTTCGCCAGCGATCGGGATTAGTTTGCGTCAAGCGGTTGCGATTAACTTTGTCGTCGCTGGGCTTTCCGGGACAAAGTTGTAAATGCAGACGACTATCACGAGTATTATAGATTCTCAGAGTTTTCTAAAATTAAGTGGTGTCTTTGATTGATGAAATTTAGAAACGCAGTTATTTGTCTCATCGCTGCAGGAGCGGCTGGCTGCGGCCCCGCAAATGTAGGGGACATCGATTCCGTTGAGGGGCTCGAGAACAAGCCGGACCTGCTGTCAATGAAGCAAGGTGCCGTATTGCTCAACAACACTGGCAGTTGGGAGGGTTTTAGTGGACTACAGTTGTTCGATGACTGCAACTGGACAGCCTGGAACAGCGCAAAAGGAAAACCCTTGAACAATACATTTGATATCGAACTCCAAAGTCCCTGCCGCATTACAGACATTGTCGTTAATAATGAGAAAGACCGTGCCACCATATTTCCCGAAAATCAGGTGAAGACATTCCGCGTTATGGCTTCGGCTGATTCACCGGTTTCTGGCTACGAACAGCTTGCAGAAGTCAAACTTAACAAGTGGAGTCTGAAGCGTTTGACCTTCAAACCAAAAGCAGATTCACGCCCATACAAATGGCTGCGTTTCATCCTGGTCGACAATTGGGGCAGCGAGGATGCAACTGTTCTGGATGAAATACAAGCTTATGGAGATCGCGTTGATGACTCCGCCGGCATTACCAAGCCAGGTTTTAAGAGTGGCGTGTTTAATGGTGATTGGTCGACAATGAAATTCGCGACGGATGGCAGCACGCTGTTTGGTCGTTTTTGCAAGCGCTATGAAGCCAATTTAGACATGCTGGGTTCGATACGAGGAAACCAAGCACGAGTGTTTATGCCCTTTGTTGGAACACCTGCTGTGGCGCTAATGACACAGTCTGCGGATGGGAATGTCGTAAATATTTCAAACTACTACAGAAGCGAAGGCATGCCTAAAGACAGCAATTTGTTTGCGATACAAATGCGCGAAAAATCTCCATCGTGCAAAGAAGAGCCGATAAAAAGTGCCGAAGAATTGATCGCGAAGTATCTCGAACGTTATCACAAGGCTATCCTCTATGGCATCGATTTTAAGCCGGATTCAGCCGAGCTCACTTCTGATTCTGATGCTACCTTGAATGCGATTGTCGCGTTGCTGAAAAGTCAACCCAAATTGCGGCTTTCTGTGGAGGCTCACAACGGCTGGACTGACAGTAATTCGTTTGCTAATTTCGAACTGAACTTCAAGGATGACTCGGTTAAGCCCCATATCAAACTCTCAGAAGCTCGAGCTCAAACCGTTGTTGACTGGTTGTGCAACCATAAGGTTGAGCGGTCACGGTTAAAAACAAAAGGCTGGGGAAAAGAAAAACCTGTGTTTAAAGACTCACTCATAACTCCCAGCCAGAGCATCATCATGAATCGACGCGTTGAACTCATTCCACTGGAGTCCTCTGGAAAAGCAGTAAAGCCCTCATTTTGATCCGTGAGCAGAGTTTGTGCTTTCGCTAATCATCCGCCGGAACATCAGTCGCTGTTTTCTCCAGCGCGTCAGCTTGTTTCAATATTGCTTGCGCTTCCTTTTGTCTATTCGTTTTGTTCAAAGCGTCTGCCCAGCTGCGCATCAGTAAAACTTGTAGGTCTTTGCTGACATTTTTTTCTTTGCCCATCTCTAAAGCTCTCTTTAGTTCCGGCTCCGCTTGCTTCACCTGACCTTGATCGAGATCGAACTGTCCAAGCTTTGAGAGTGCGCGGATGTATTCCTTCGGATTGGAGTCGGAATTTTTCTCAGCCACAGAACAGATGTGCACCAGCAACGGACGCACAGCGGGAAAATTGCGTAATGCTTGATACGCGTCGCTCAAAGATTCTTCGATTTTGCACACCGAAGTCGAGTCAGCGCCCAGAAGTTTTCTCATCACTTCAAGCGCTCGTTCGAGAAATTTTGCTTGTTCCAAATGCAGTTTTCTCGCATTGAGCTTGCCGGCTGTTACGAGAATGCTCGGAACTTCCGCTTCGGCTCTCAATTTTGCGTTGGTTTGAGCGACGGTAGAGTTGGTCGGAAAAGACTCGAGCCGCTTCAACGCCTCATATTGCATCTTCATCTCGCTAAGCGAACGAGAAGTTAGCAGCCCGATAATCTCGTTGTTGGTTTTTTCCAACAGCTCTGCGTGCCCTTCCCACTTTCCATACAAATCAGCTTTTTGCCTCAGCACCACTTCCCGACGCGCCTGAGCGCCGCCAGTAAGTGAGCGCACAAGCGCTTCTGCTTCATTCAACGCTTTTTCGGCATCAGCATAATTTCCCTTGGATACCAAATCCGATGCTTCATTTAGTTTGATGGCGAAATACATTTTCGTCCCGGGAGTGCCTGGATCGTCGGGTGGACCGGGCCAGAGAAAGTAAACTCCGGCGACTCCTGCAAACGCCACCAGTGTTAGTACCAGAGCCGACAGCGTAAATTTGTTGACTCTCGCAGTTGTATTCGGACAAGGTACAGTAGTCACTGGTCCGCTTACGGCGGCACGATTGGCTCCGGTAGCGGTAAGTGTAAGAGTGATAGCTGAGAGTAGATCGCGAATTTGATCGGTATTCTGTGGGCGATCGTCCGGGCTTTTTGCCATGCACTGGAAAATGATTTGCTCCAGCGCGGGCGGGATTTTTACGTCAGGAATTCTTTCTGCGAATGATTTTGGTGTCGCTGTGACATGCATGTTTAGCGTTTCTAAAAACGTGCTGCCCTCAATCGGAGGCGCGCCCGTGAGCGTTTCGTACATCAAGCAACCCATTGCATAAATGTCCGAGCGCTTGTCCAATTCAAGCCCCTGGCATTGCTCCGGGCTCATGTAAATGGGGCTGCCGAAAACTTCACCGGTGCGAGTCAGCGACAACTGCTGTTTGCCGGAGCCGGGAAGCAATTTTGCGATGCCGAAGTCGACAAGTTTGACGAGTTCGGTTCCGTCATCCTCTTTTAGAAGGACAACGTTTGCCGGCTTCAAGTCGCGATGAACAATGGATTTCTTGTGCGCGGCGCCCAGCCCGTCGCAGATTTGTTTGAAAATATGCAGCGCCCGTTCGTAAGGCAACCTACCCTTGCGCTCAATCATGTCGGCGAGGTTTTCGCCATCCAAATAATCCATAACAAAGAACGCTTCGCCTTGTTCTGTAACACCGAAGTCATAGACCGCGATGATATTTTGGTGGCTGAGCGAACTGGCCGCCTGCGCTTCCATGCGAAAACGCTCGAGCGATGTGTGGTCGTTTTTGATATTGCTGTGCAGCATTTTTATCGCGACGACACGATCCATCAGCTTGTGCTGCGCTTTATAGACGATGCTCATGCCGCCCAATCCGATCACGGATTGAATGATGTAGCGTTCGGCGAAGGTTTTGCCAATAAGTGGATCGTTGTCCTGACCGCGCAGTTCCGTGCCGTCTTCAGGACAAGTTTCCAATTGCTCGAACTGCCTGTAGCACTTCGGGCAGTAGCGCCGGTCAAATTTAACCACTTGGGTGTTGTTGTCTGTCATTAAAAGCACATTTCTCCTGTCTGATTATATATACTTTTCGGACGCGTGAAGCGACCACACGGAGAAGCAGCAATGTCATCAAAATTTCGGGATATGTGGACGTCCGGCAAGTTTGCGATCGAGCGCAAGAAGGGCGGCGGAGTCGACCCACAGCAAGAGAAAGAGGCAATTGCTGCCTTGCGCGCGCTGATTCCTGAGAAGTCCAAGGAGGTCTACAGCGACCTGCAGACCCGCCGCGGCGCCGAAACCGGTCGCTGGCTGAAGGAGCTGTCCACCGAAGTTCCGCATGACAAATCGACCGAAGTCTGGCAGCAAGCGCAAACTTCTGCTCAAGACGACTTTGAATCCGTGCGTATCTGGATGGATGCGCTGTTTCAGGAATTTGCCGGGTTGACATATGGTTTTAATGAAAACGCTGTGGGCGGCGATTTGTTCGTATCGACCGAGCGCCCGACGGTCTTTGAAACCCGTGACGATACCGTCTGGTACAAGCCGGTCAGTAAGAATTTTCAGGGCCGCCTCGCCACACGCTTCTGGTCATTGGCAGTAAAGGGAGATGAAAAGCGCATCGCGATTTTCCTTTTCCCGAATGAGATGGTCCTTGGATTCAAGACCGGCGACCACGGCGACGACGAATTGCCGCCGATTCTTGTAGCTGAGCCAGCGCGCATCAGCGGCCGCGCTTCATGGAAAATTCAAGGAGAGGAAGCGGCGATTTCCATGATGGGACCGCTCGCTAAAGAATTGTTTGGCGATTTGATCCGCGTCGCATCCGGCAAGATGGAACAGTCAGAGCTTTTCAATTCGCACAAAGTCGGCGCACCAAAACTCGGAGAAAACGTCGCTGTCGGATTTGAAGGCGCTGCGCATGAAGCGGTCGGTGCAGAAGCGCACCCCGCGCGCAACATCAATATTGATGGCTACAGCATGTCGGACGCGTGCGATATTTTGGACAAAGTGATCGACCGCGAGTTGCAGCGCATCTATAAGGATGCAGCAGCGGCTCAGCCGGGCACGCCGCAAGCCGCGTCATCGCGCAAGCAGATATCTGCGATCGAAGCATTCCGCATGAAAGTTGTGGATGCCTTCCAAAACTACTCGCACGAGAGCCACGCGATCGAAGCGGAACAAGAAAAGATGGCTGCTTCGTCCGCGAAGTAATTGTACCCACTGTGAAATCTCTCCGTTGAGGCAGTGAAGCAACTGGTACTTAAAAAAGGAACTGTTGAATTCAACAGTTCCTTTTTTTCTTCACATTCCTATGATGTTTGCGTACTCAGAAGCACCGACGCATATCAATGTCGAAACAAATCGAAAAGAACGATCAAAACAACTTGCTATGCTGGTTGTTTGAGCCTGTTGAGGGTGAAGCCAGCAAGCGGAAAATCTGGATGTGGTGGGAAGCACGGCGACTCATCTACAACGGCTTGGTCATTCTCAGTGGGCTGATTTCCTTTGCCGCATACTGCTTTTTTCTGATTGGCTCCGGACACCTCTCGCCGGGTGAAGATATTATCGAGCCGATTGCATTGATTGCCGCTGCGACGGTAGGACCAGTAGTTTGGAATTGTGCTTATTGCCTGGGCCCGATCGTCGATATTGCAGCGTTTTCGGCTACGGGGAATATTCTCGGACCTGTGTTGCTCAAGCTCGGAATGGCATTCTCGGTATTGCTCATGAGTTTTCCCGCGATTTATTGGGTGGTCAAATTTTTTCAGGCAGTTGGCGGCGGCATCATTGGGAGATAGCAATTTTGAACTGGACGTTTCATGTCATACCTACCGACCCATTCTTTCGCCCGTCTAAAGAAGCCGCGGAAATGGCTTTGAATAGCTTGCTTTCCTATTTCACGCATCATGAGGGCATAGAGTTTATTTTGAGTGATAAGCTCGAATTTTTTTGCGCCGGTGAAAATTTTGAAAAGGTCATCTGCAAGAATTGTCAGAGCAATATTTTTGATTGGTTTGTCTGTGTCGTGCTGAAGCAAGAATTCAGAACTGCTCGCGATCTGATCGTTGTTTTTCCTTGCTGCAATTCAGAAGGTTCATTGCTGGATTTGACCTACATACGTCCTTTCGGCTTTGCGTGTTTTGGATTGACTGTTTGCGAGGGTGGCATCGATGAGGAAGGTATCTATGAGCTGAGCGAGTCTGAACTGCTCAAGCTGGAAGGCATCGTGGGATACAAGCTTAGAGTCATATGGTCGGGGCACTGATTTCTCCGTCGTGCCGCTCACTTCGAAAGGTTCTGGTAGAGGTCAATCATCGGTTGTTGGTTCAGGTGGATGAAACCTTTGCCGGGCGAATCCAAATCGTAGATGAGTTGAATCACGAGTGCAAAAGTAAGAACCAGAGCCAATTGCGATGGGAAGCTTCTTCGGCCGGTAATGCCGAACTGGAAGCCCATGGTGAACATCGAAATGCACGACGCCAGCACAAGAATTATCCAGACGAAAGTGGGAATGCGGAAGTTGGAGCCGAAAGCAATGCGCTTATTCTGATACTCCACCATGTCCGTAATGCCTTCGGTGAAAAGCGCGTAAATGTCATTGGTATCTTTTGCCGCCAGCTCTTCGGCTTGGCTCCAAAGCATCGCCGTAAGCGCACTCGTGCGGGAGCGCAGCGCTTTCAATTGCTCGGGGTCGCCATAAACATCCCCGACATTCATACGCACTTCCACATAGTCACGCAGCAACGAGCGGGTCAAAGTTTTGTGCGGCTCGGGCACAAGTCCTGCGCGCATGTAAGTTGTCTGGATGGCGTTGACGTCGCCCATTAAAGCGTCTCTGCGCAAGTCATAACGACTTGCCGCCGCTCCGAAAGTGAGCGCGAGGATGAAGGCTAGAAGGGCAAGTACTGCTCCTGAGACTGCGCTTACTGCTCCCTCTGACTCACGCTCATGCTCCGGCAAGTTCGCGCGTCGAGTACCAAGCCATTGCCCCGCTTCAATCGCAGCCAGAGTGACAAGGACCTGCAGCAAGAAAATGCCGACCAGCGGCACGGAGCCGAGGAAGTCGCCACTCTCGTCTTTCAGTGCCACTTCGCGAGTCGAAGGCAAAATGACGTCCGCCTTTTCGAACTTTCCTGTGTCGAGCCCTTTTTGAGCGGCAGCTAATAAGGTCTGATCGATGGCTTTTCGAATCGGAACTACTGTCTGCGTGTAGCCCTGTTCTTGAGACCATTTTGCACCCATGTCCAGGATGCGCAGACCTTCTTCCCCCAACATCAGGTCAACGTCAGCAATCGACTTCGCATTGAAATTCGGATCTTCCTTTGCTGCAGAAATGAGCGAGGCAGACGTAAATCCAAACTGCGAATCGTCGATGTACCATTGATTGACTCTCTCGCGTGCTCCATTGAAGAATTCCCATGATTGCGCCACAGCTTCCAAAAATTTGATAACTGATGGCCTATTGTTTTCAATGAATTTGTCGGATACGGAAAGCAAGTACACTGCGCGATGCGAGCTCAAAACCCGGGCAGAGCCGTCATCCTTGAACATCGAAATGTCCGGCTCCCACACGGCAACTGCGTCAAACTTCCCCCACTTTTCACGACCCCCAGCACCGACCAATTTCTGAATCTCAATGATGTCCATATTGACGTGGTTGACGTCCTTCTGTGGATCAAGCCCTGCAGCTCGCTCTTTGGTCGTTGCTTCACGATGTCCGAAGGAGCCGAAGGTGCACGCCACGGTTTTGCCGCGGAGGTCTTTGATTTCTTTGATTGGCGAGTCCGGAGGGACTATGAGTGCCGCCCGGATAAAATGCAGGCGCGCCAGAACTTTCCACTTCCCTCCTCGGGCGAGCAAATTATTGACAGACTGCCCGCTCGAGAACATGACATCGAGATCGCCTTTGAGAGCGGCTGCGACTTCAGGTTCGCCATAGCTGAAAGGAACGAATGTCGGGTCCAGACCCTGCCTGTCCAGGAGGTTGGTGCGCTTTAGAACCTCAACGAGCTGACCTTGCGTTGCGGTTGCCAGCTGCCAGCCAATGCGAATTGGTACACGCTCTGCCTGGGACTTGGCGTTTGGGATGTAGCTGAAGAGCACCCATGCAAGGACCACAAGAACGAATGCTGAAAGAATTGCTGTAAGAGGTTTGACTTTCATTTGTGTGATTACCAGGGCTAGGGGCGCTCATTCATTCGTGGTCGCTCCGGGAACGACCTGTATGTCTTCTGGCTTTTGAGGGGGTTGAGGAGGTATCTGAGGATCGTCATAGGCCCCTTTCACCATCAAGAAGTATTCTCCTTCTGTCCACTCGCTTTTATCTCTCTTGCACATTGCGGTGTACTCGATTGAATTGTGCTCGAACCTCAGGAAGTAAGGCGGAAACTGAAGCGGATCGGGAAATCTGAGAAATCCAGTGCGAGCCATCACGGCCGCTCGTTCTTGCGTGGTCAATTGTGGCTCGACTGTTTGTACAAGAACATCGATGTACTGAAGGAAAGTCTGCCAGTCAAACGGGGGATTGTCCCTGCGTTTGTGTTTTTTTGTTCGCACAAAGCCAATGAGGGTGATGTCTGCCAAATTTTTTCGGGTGATGTCTTCGCTAGTGGAAATTAGGAGCGCAGTGCTGACATCCCAAACATGACCCAACCCAGCCTGCGGCTTTTCAATCAACCTGATCGGCAGACCTCTGCTCGCGGCATGGGTGTTAAACGAATTCTCGAACCGCTTAAATGTCATGTGAATGTAGCCATCACGCGGCTCGCCAAAACTCGGGATGTTGCGATTGGGATTTTCTTCTTGAGCGTTTGCGCTGTGACACTGGCTGGTGATGACGAACACGAACACCAGCAAAATGATTCTTGGCAGGTGTGCGGTACGGGATTTCACTGTCATTTCGCGGCGCTGAAAGGTCTGAGGGAAGCGAGTAACTATTATGACAGCAAAGAGCCGAGACTAAATGGAGCCGGAGGGTTGGGCTGGCGAGTTAATCCGAGCGAGCTTAATTCGAGTGAGTATAGTCCGAGCGAGCTTGATTCGAGCGAGTATGGTCCGAGCGAGCTTAGTCCAGGTGCAAGGTGAATTTTGCGTCTTTGACTTTGTCGCTGCTTCCGCCCACACAGACCTGGTAATCGCCGGCTTCGTTGACCAGCTTGATGTCGGAGTTGTAGAACTTCAGGTCGGCTGGTGTTAGCTGAAAGGTCACTGTCTTTGTTTCGCCAGGGCGCAGCGCGATCTTTTGGAAACCTTTGAGTTCTTTGACTGGGCGCGTGATAGAACCGACCAGGTCCCGGACGTAAAGCTGAACAGTTTCTTCGCCCGGGACAGCTCCGGTGTTGCTAACTGTAGTGCTCACTGTCAAAGTTTCACCGGGCTTCAATACATTCGAACTCAAGTTGACTTCACCATACTCGAACGTCGTGTAACTCAATCCATGACCGAAGGCATAGAGCGGAGCGTTTGGTGCATCAAGATACTTGCTACGATATTTCTCTTTATCGTCGTATGGGCGCCCGGTGTTTTTCGCGTTGTAGTAAATCGGAATTTGTCCGGTGTTGATGGGGAAACTCATTGTTAGTTTGCCGGATGGATTGGCTTCGCCATATAAAACATCGACGATTGCGTCACCACATTTGGTGCCACCAAACCATGCTTCGAGGATTGAATCAATGTTGGCGCTTTCCCATTTGAGCGTGAGCGGTCGTCCGTTCATCAGTACTAAGACAATTGGTTTGCCGGTTTTCTTAAGAGCTTTGAGCAGGTCTAATTGATTCTCGAACAAGGCTATCTCACTGCGGCATGAAGCTTCGCCGGACATACCGAATGGTTCGCCGAGAACCGCAACAATGGTATCTGCTTGATTGGCGACTAGCACTGCTTCGTCTATCAATGCTTGCGGACTTCTCTCGTCCTTGCTCAACATTGCTCCATCTTTGTTGAGCTTTTCAATTAACGTGTCATCTTCGATAATGTTGCAGCCCTTGGCGTAGAGATAATTTCGGTGCGTCGATTTTACCTTGGCAATCGCTGCATTGGAAAACTCTGGATGTCCGTACTTTTCTGCTAAGGCTCGCAACACGCTAGTCGCCTTTTGCCATTCGCCTGCCGCACACCACGAACCTAGAAGGTTTCTTTGATCTTTCACAAACGGCCCGATAAATGCAACTTTCTTTTGTGGGCTGAGCGGCAATGTTTGTTTGTCGTTCTTCAAAAGGACCATGCTCTTGATCGCCGCTTCTTTACTTAAAGCCAGTTTTTCCGCGTTGAAAGTTTGCTTTTTCCAGCGTTCTTCATCGATGAAGCGATAAGGGTTTTCGAATAATCCGAGTTTGTACTTCGCTTCCAGGACACGGCGGCATGCAGAGTCAATAGTGGCTTGCGAAACCTTCCCTGATTTGACCAGCTCGGCACCGTATTTGATGAACAATTCGCCAACCATGTCCTGATCGATGCCAGCGTTGATAGCTAGTTCTGCAACCTTCGGCTCATCACCCACACCGTGGTTGATCATTTCATTGACCGCGGTATAGTCCGTGCAAACAAAGCCCTTGAAGCCCCACTTCTTACGGAGAATGTCATCGACAAGCCATTTGTTGGCTGTGGCAGGAACACCATTTATCTCATTGAAAGAGGTCATTGCCGATGCGACACCGGCATCGACTGCTGCCTTGTATGGTGGCATGTATTCATTGAACATGCGCACCTGGCTCATGTCGACCGTGTTGTAGTCGCGCCCGCCTTCAGCCGCTCCATAGAGCGCGTAGTGTTTTACGCACGCAAGAACTTTATCCAGGGCTTTGTAGTTCCGAGTCAAGTCTCCAGTTTTCTTACTCTGATCTGCAGGTTTCTGGCTCTGCCCTCCCGATTCTTCACTCTGATTTCCCTGATATCCACGCACCATCGCTTTTGCAATTTCACTGCCTAGATATGGATCTTCACCAGAGCCTTCCATCACACGCCCCCAGCGTGGATCTCGCGCAATGTCCACCATGGGAGAGAAGACCCAGTTCAGTCCCTCCGCGCTCGCTTCTGCTGCCGCTGCGCTTGCTGTCCGTTCTATCAAATCCAAATCCCATGAGCAGGACATGCCCAGATTGATTGGAAAAATTGTGCGGTGCCCGTGAATGACGTCGTATCCAAAGAGCAGTGGAATTTTCAAGCGCGTTTCGTTGACTGCCATTTGTTGTAGCTTGCGAATCGCCTGCGGTGTGAGAGTGTTGAACACACCCCCGACCAATCCCTTGCGAATCTTTTCGTCAACGCCCTGACTGACGATTGGTCCAGTCACATCAGAGCCGATCGACAGTAAATTCATCTGCCCAATCTTTTCTTCCAGCGTCATTTTGTTCATCAGTTCAGTGACAAACTTGTCGCCTTCCTCTATTGACGCTGCTGCCGTCAGCGATGTCGAAAAGGTCGATGAGACTATAAGGGCGGCAGCCAGCGCCGAAAAGATAATTCGCTTCATAAAATGCACTGTTTAGGATGTGACATCGCAAAATTTTACTTTGTGGGTGGGGATTATTCATGAGAGGTAATACTCGGCGCCATTCATGGGAATCGCTTGTCATGACTCTTGGCTCGTCGCCGGGTATACTGTCCACAATGACACGCCACAAACAGAGAGATTGATAGAGCCCATGAAGTCTTCCAAGAAAGTGCAGCTGGTTGCGATTATGACCGCTCAAACAGTATTGTTCGTCAGCTGCGCGGTTTCGGCAATCGCTGCGCCTGTTACTTTTGCAACTCCTTCGCTGTCGGCAGCGCCAGGCGGGCAAGTCGACCCGGCGCAAATGCAGAAAATGATTGCGAAGTCGAAGGAGTTGGGGGAGATACAGAAGAAGTTCGAAGAAGATGGTGCTGCCAAACCCTCGTCTCTCAAAACCAAAGAAGATGTTGACGCCAGAATCGCATTGCTGGATCAGCTGATCAAGGTGACTAACGAGCAAGCTAAGATGATTCGCGAAAATGGTGGCAACGCGCAAGACGGAGAAGTTTTTGCCAACTTGCAAGGAATGCAAAAGCAATCGCGCGTGCAGCTCGTGTTTCTCAAAAATCATTTTGGAAAATGGAAAGTCGGCACCGACGGCGAAGTTGAGTACACCGTGCCGAAGCCTGAGTTGGATGCGTTCAACAAATCAATTCATGACTTCAACGACTTTCGGATCAAACAGCTCGAGTTACTTAGAGCAAGAGCGGAAGCACGAAGGAAGCAAAAGCGCGAGTCTGTTTTGGACTAGCGTGCGAGAAGCTATGCTGCTTACTTAGTTGGAATAGAGAGCTTTTTGGCGCAAATATATGAAAAGGTTGGCACACAACTTGGTGATTGGCCTATTCAAAGACTGGTACAAGTGATAAATGCGCTTGATCTAGGTGATGGGCACAA
>PNKB01000121.1 GCA_013997645.1 Cyanobacteria bacterium PR.3.49 | reverse complement strand
TTTTCAATAATTTGCTTGTGCAGAATAAATTAGATCAGGCGGTTGCTTCCGGAGAGGCAAGTCTTTTGCCTTTAGAAGCAGATGGCTCTCCATCAGGAAGTTACAGTGCATTGAAAGATTCTGAATTGAAGAATGCTCTGGAAGGTGAGTCGGCGAAAACTGAGGGTGTAGCTCAGGGTTCGTAGGATTGTTTTTTATTCTGTGTTGCGCAAGAGTTGATTCTGTGCTATACATGCGTATGGTACTGAAAAATACCTCAGGGCTGGGCAAGCCCTAAGAGCTGCAGGACAACCAGAAGTAATTCTGGGAATTCTGCAGGATAACCACCGCTTTGTCGGAATCTCCTTTCTGAGTCGGAAAGGAGAGGATGCCCATGCGACAACTCATAAGTATCTAGTAGCGAAGCACAACTCATCAATAGAAAGCGCCATCAAGATGTCCACACAAGTAAGTGTTTTGGCTTTAAAGCAACAGTTAGAACAACTCTTTCCCGGCAAATGGTTTTCTGCCGAAAAGAGACACAAAGCTCTTTTGACTGGAGTGCCGGAGGTCGATGCTCGTCTAGTCAATGGACTATTGCGCAGGCGTATTACGGAATGGGCAGGGAGCATTTCTTCCGGCAAAACTACGCTGCTTAGAAAAGCAGTGGCAAACTGGTGCTCCTCAGGTTTGCATGTTGCATATGTAGATCCATCCGGACGGCTTTCCGCTGATGATTGGGCTTTTGTGGGTGAGGGCAATTTTTCTTCTGCATCAACTCCTAGCCTTGTTACACCCAAAGGAAAATTTTGGGTGGTGCGAAATTTGATTGAAAGTGGAAGTCCTGAGTTGAATTCCATGTGGGCTGCTGAGCAATTGCTCCTCTCCCAAGTTTTTGATGTGGTTATTTTGGACAGCGAAAATTTGCGTATTACAAGTCGTATGCATGCCAGATTAAAGCGTGCGCTCGATCGATCTAAATCGGCTCTGATAGTTCTTCGTGATGAAAAACGCGGTAACAATGCTTCTTTCGGTTGGGGTTTCCACACACAACTGAATTTTTCTTGGGACCTTCCTATTGATTCTCAAGCTGGTTTGGCAGGATGTGCTGCATTTATGCCGGCAATCAAAGGAAATGTTTTGAGAGATGGTCTCTCTCAAGCTCTAGAGGTGCGGGGGAAATCATATGTCACGAATAGCCTGTTTACGCATTCCCCGATTCCCGATCGCCGCGCAGCTAAAGTATGATCCTTCCTTGAAGAACAAACCACTTGTGCTAGTTACTGGTGGTGAAGGAAAAAAAGCACTCAATCAAAAAGTAGTGGTTTGTTCGATTCAGGCAAGTAAAGAGTATATTCAGCCTGGCATGCGGCTTTCCGAAGCGCGAGCAATTTGCAGCGATCTTCATTCTTTGCCTTTCGATGCCAAATTATATGAGGAAGCCCAAACTGAAATCGCCCGACAACTGATCAATCTGTCACCACGCGTTTCAGGATTTGAGCCTGGTTTTTTTCTTCTGGATGCATCAGGACTTTCTCACTTAGGCGGAGAAAGTCGTTTTGCCACTAATGCTTTGAAAATCTTGAGTAAGCTCAAATATGTGGACGCCAAAGTCGGCATTGCTGATAGTGCTTTTGCCGCATCTATAGCTACACGAATAAAAGGTCGCCGTTGGCATATGGTGCCTTCCGGCAAAGACAAAAAATTCATTTCACCCATGCCTGTTAACTATCTGCCACTCAGTATCGAATCAATTGAAATATTGAGGGATTTGGGCATCAAAACCATTGGAGATTTTGCCGGCTTATCAATTTCTTCTGTCTCAGAGCGTTTTGGTGAGGAAGGAAAGAAAGCGCATGAACTCGCCCTTGGACTCGATCACAGGCGTCCAACATTGCCTCAGGTATTTAAAGACCGACAATGCTCGATGGAAATAGGAGCGCCAATCGAATCATTGAATCAAACGCTTTTTATTCTCAAGTCTTTGATTGACAGATTGGCGTCTGATTTGAAAAGAGATGGATTATGCGCAGAAGAACTTTTGGTCAGCTTTTTCAATGAAGAAGATCTGTTTGATGAGCGGCCGATCAAACTAATCGCTCCTACAAATAGCGCAAAATTTCTGATAGAGGTGATCAAGCTTTCGCTTGAATCTACAAAGTTGCAGAGAGAATTTACTGGCATCCGAATAGCTGTTCAGCGTTTTTGCGACGAAACCTGGCATCAATCTCATCTTTCCATCTCCGAGCATTCTGAAGACGAGCAGCTCATTCTCAATGAGCCTTCAATCCTGCTTTTGCAAAGATTATCGACCAGGCTAGGTGAAGGCAAAGTAGCTCAGCCTCAGGCTAGCGATGGTTATGGATTGACTGGCAATGGATGCTGGGTGCCTATCATCGATGCAGGAGCACGAACGGTGAAACGAACGGTTTCGCACACTTACAAGCAGACCGCGACTCCGGTTGATGTGGACTATATTCTAAAACGCGCAGGAGCGAGCGGGCTTGTCTCTAACTTGGTTCTCAAAAAGCCGCAAGAGCCGGTCAAAGTGATGGTTGAGCTAAAAGATGAGCAACCGGTTTCACTGGCATATGGTGGCAACTGGTACAGAATTTCATTGATCACGACTCCTGAATGTTTGTCGGGCTTTTGGTGGGACAAAATGATAAGAAACTCCTATTACGTAGCGATGATTCAGCCATCAATGAGATCAGAAATTAGTGAAAGCCTGGTTGTGCTTCTGGCAAAAGAGCATCTTCAGGACACCTGGCAGATTGAGGGGGTGTATGACTGAATGTTTAAAGTTTTCACCTCTTAGGGGGCTTCTGTCTGTCTATTGCTTGCTTTGCGGTTGCCAAGTCTGGTACGTTTAGACTCTAACCGACTGCAGAGCTAAAAATGTCCAGGCTAGTGGATGCACTGCCAACCGATCGCCAAATTCTCAGCCTCTTTGCGCCGCTGGGAATCCTGGCTCGCATACTTCCTTGCCTGATTAAGCCTCACTGCTATTCCGGGATTGATATCCAAGAGTTCAAACGGATCTGCCATTATCTGGGTCCGAAATCTCTGCCGTTGATTCTCACCACCGCGATTTTCATATCTCTTGCCCTGACTGTCGAAACAATTCTGGAGACAACCAGATATGGAGCTCAGGATGTTTCCGGCGCTGCTATTTCAATCGGCCTTTTGCGCGAACTTGGACCTTTGACTGTAAGTTTGTTTTGGGCCGCGCGCGTGACAGTGCTGCTCGCTTACAACGCAAAGTTGTACGTGGATAACAACGGTCGCGGCGACTTCATTGAAGTATTCGTCTTTCCTCGATTCCTGGCCGGTTTGTTAATGTCAATTCCTCTTGCCGCTTATGGACTGGTATTTGGTTTTGCCACAGCGGCGATTTATGCACCGACAATCGGGGTTAGCTCTTACCAAGAATTTCTCGAGATCGCGCGTGTTTCGATTCACGAGAAAGATATAACTGTCTATTTTGTAAAATTGATTCTTCTCAATCCGATTATTGCCGTAATTGTAGGCAGTGCTTGCGGACTTTATTCAAATGATGACGCAGGAACTACTGCATCCCACGCGGTGTCCAAAATGTTGATCTACGCTGTAATCGCCAATTTTGTTTTCACTTACTTCATGTATCCCGTTTAGCAGAAAGGAAAACCGGCTTCCCAATGTCAATTACTACAGACTCCGATTCTGCAGCACGTGATGGACGCATGGGCGTCTTCGTTTTGATCGCCATCGTCTTTTTGATGGGCTCCTACCTGTGGTTCAAAGCCATAAATCCATGGAATCCTCAACAAAGATTTGAAGTTCAATGGCACGAAGTTGCAGCGCTGAATGACAATGCGCCGGTTCTGGTCAACGGAGTACGCGTCGGCTCAGTGGAAAGCATTCATCTGAAAGGAAAAGAAGCTGTCCACGTCAAGCTGCAGATCAATATGTCGAAGATTGTTATTCCTGAAGGGGCAGCTTTCAGGATTTTGAGCAACAACGTTGTAGGCGTTAAATATGTCGATATCACCTTACCGATTCCAAAAGAGGGAGAGCCGGCACCAAAACCGCTGACAGAAAACACCCTGGTTGTTGGTATCGATCCCGGTCGACCTGAACTCGTGATTGACAGTCTTACCTCAAGTCTCAACAAAGTTAGCTTTGAGAAACTCGAGAAAAAGATTGCCCAGAATCTCGACGATATTTCCACCGCCACTTCAAATATTTCAAAGGCTTCCGCCAAGTTCGGACCGGTGGCTGACAAAACTATTTCAATGGAAGACAAAGTAAGCGGGCTAGCCGATGAAGTGAAAATCACGTCCAAAAGAATCAACAAGATTATCGACAATCCGAAATTTAGTGCCGATTTGAAGGAAACCGCTTCACGTGCTCGCGATGTGGCAATTTCGATTCAGAAAACGATGAATCAAATCGATGGTGTATTGTCTGACAGAGAATTGCGCAATGATGTGAAAGAAGCGCTGACAAGATTGAATGATGCGACGATCCATGTGCAGCACGGCATCGAAACTTTTGAAAAACTGGCTCAGGATAAGGAAGTTCGCACTGATTTAAAAGCGATTATGGTGGATGCCAAACACACTCTGGATAAGGTGGATAGTATCGTCAGCAGTCCTGAGTTTGGTGGCAACCTTAAAGATACTCTGTCAAAGACGCACCAGGCATTGGACAACATCAACACAGTCACTCTACAAGTCAATCAAATTCTCAATAAAAGAAATCCATTATTGCATTTGATGTTCGGTCGACCTGGAAAGCTGCGTGTACAGGCTAAACAAATGAAGAAGTCCAAAGAAGCAGCCAAAGATGCAGATGCGAATTCTTCAACTACCACTTCAACGACAACGGACGAGACTACGACTACGACCACGACCACCACAGACGAACCTGCTAGCAAATAGGCTTAGCGAATGCATATGCTATTGCCAGCCATACAAAAGTATGGTATCTTTGAAGATCTGGATACCTAAAAAATATAGTTATATTTGCCGTGAGTGCTGGATATCAAAGATATGCCGAGCTGCATTGTCATTCGTCCTTTTCTTTTTTGGATGGAGCTTCCAATCCGGAAGAGCTGGTAATCAGGGCGAAAGAAATTGGTTTGTCTGCGCTTGCAATAACCGATCACGATGATTTTGGAGGCATCGTCAGATTCGCTTATTCTGCAAGAGAATTAGAATTTCCTGCGATCATTGGCTGCGAAGTCACAATTGAAGACGATTCCCACCTTATTCTTTTGGTCGAAAACGAGCAAGGATACAGGAATCTCAGCTATATGCTCACGCAGTCCCGCATGCAAAAAACACGCGGCAACCCTCGCGTTTCATACCAGCAGCTGGAAGAACGTTCCGACGGGTTGGTTGCACTTTCCGGTTGTCCCCATGGACGTATTCCCTCTTCACTGTTTTTAGAACATGAATATGAGGCAAGAGAAATTGCCGGTCGGCTAAAGGAGATATTCCCGCAGCGTTTTTATATCGAGGTGTGGAATCATTTTTTGAATCAGGAAGCAGTCATTTCTCGCAGGTTACTTGAATTATCTGATTCATTGGCAATACCGTGGGTAGTGACAAACAATGTTCATTATGCATGTCCTGAAGGACGGATGGTGCATGATGTTCTCACCTGTCTGAAGCACGATGTTACTCTGGCAAATGCCGGACGAAGATTAAGGGCGAACGGCAGCTTTTATATGAAGTCGCCTGAGGAGATGGTGCAACTCTGGCGCCATGATCTGACCGGCATCAAGAATACAATCAAGGTTGCCGACAGGTGCCAGTTTAGACTGGGCGCGTTTAAGCCGCCCTTGCCTTATTATCAACTGGAGCCAGGCACCACTCATAATGGCATTCTGGAAAAACTTGTTTGGCAAGGAGCCAAAATTCGTTATCCTGATCTGACAGAAAAGCATCTTAAGCAGATCAATTACGAATTGAGCATGATCACTAACTTGGGTCTGGCACCCTATTTTTTGATTATGTGGGACATAGTAGATTTTGCCAGACGCAGTGGTATTGCTGTTCAAGGTCGCGGCTCTGCTGCCAACTCAGCAGTCTGCTATTGCTTGATGATTACTGCAGTCGATCCTATCGGCATGGATTTGCTCTTTGAGCGTTTTCTTTCTTCCGGGCGCAATGAGCCTCCCGATATCGATCTTGATATTGCTCACCAGGAAAGAGAGAAAGTTTTGCAGTATGTCTATGAGAAGTATGGGCGAGAGCATGCAGCGATGGTATGTGAAGTAATTACTTATCGTGGACGCTCAGCAGTTAGAGATGCGGCTCGTGTCCTTGGATTTTCTCAAGAGCAAGCAGATTCTCTGTCATGTGAATCTCGTCACATGGAAGCCCATCAAGCGGCGATAAATCTAAGAGGGGGTGGTGCGGAAAAAGCAGGGTTAGATCCAAAAGACAAGCGTGTGCAGCAGTTGATAAGAGTGGTTGCCGGTTTGCATCAACTGCCCCGACATCGCTCAATTCATGTGGGTGGTTTTGTTCTATGTGGTACCGCCCTGGGTGAAGTTGTCCCTATCGAACCTGCTGCAATGGATGCGCGTACTGTTATTCAATGGGACAAAGACGACATCGATTTGATGGGCTTGATCAAAATCGATTTGCTTGGACTGGGCATGCTTACTTTGATTCAAGAAGGATTAAAACATGTCCATAAACATCGAGGTCTGGATATTGATATCGGCAGGCTTGATATGTCCGATCCTGCCATTTACGAAATGCTGACTAAAGCAGATACAGTTGGAGTTTTTCAAGTTGAGTCGCGTGCTCAAATGAATATTCTGCCGCGTATCAAGCCTAATTGTTTTTACGACATCATTGTTTCGATTGCGATAGTAAGACCCGGTCCTATTCAAGGAAATATCGTCCACCCTTATTTGCGTCGCCGCCGCGGTGATGAGCAGGTTACTTATCTCCATCCTACCCTGGAGCCGATTTTGAAACGCACTCTGGGAGTGCCTCTCTTTCAAGAGCAAGGGATGAAGCTAGCCGTCGTCGCTGCTGGATTTACTCCTGCTCAAGCCGATCAATTAAGACGCGTAATGAGCCACAAAAGATCGTTAGAACGCATGGCGGCACTTTGTGAAGATCTTGCTGCCGGAATGAAGAAAAACGATTTTTCTCAAGAAGCAATCGAGACCATAACCCATCAATTGAGAGCTTTTGCAAATTATGGTTTTCCGGAAAGCCATGCGGCATCTTTTTCTCTTTTGGTGTATGCCTCTGCTTATTTAAAACGCTATTTCCCGACGGAATTTTATTGTGCCATTTTAAATGCGCAGCCCATGGGATTTTACAGTCCCGCTACTCTCATTCGAGATGCCATTAATCATGGTGTAGAAGTGCTTAGCGTTGATCTGGCAAGAAGCGATTGGGATTGCACAATTGAAGTAATTGAGCAGAAAGAAGGCTTTGGTGCTTTTGGTTTTGCTAATGCGAACAAACCAAAAAGTACTGATGCAGAAAAAGAAATTAAACAGCAGAAATTGGCATTGAGAGTGGGGCTCAGATTTGTGCATGGCTTAGGAAATAAAGCCATGAATAAGTTAAAAGCAGTCTTTGCAGAAGGAGGTAAGTTTACGTCTTTAGACGATGTGCTTGGCAGAAGCGGTTTGGCACCAAGCGAATTGAAAATGCTCGCTCGTGCTGGTGCTTTTGAAAGTCTTTTTCCGGGACGAAGGAAGGCTTTGTGGGAGGTGCTTGCCAAACTTAGCAATCCGCCCCCAACTCCCTTGCTCGATCTTCTGGCAAAGCCACCAGAAAAGACCGTTCCACCCATGAGCGATCTGGAGGAAATAGTGGCGGATTTCAGAACTCTGGGTTTGTCAACGGGACCACATCCGATGATTTTCTATCGTGAATGGGCTTCGAATGCCGGAATCAAGTCTTGTCATGAACTGACAGTATCGGATCACGGCAAAGTAATGTCAGTTGCCGGCGGAGTAATCTGCAGGCAAAAGCCGGAAACCGCCAAAGGATTTGTATTTATTACTTTGGAAGATGAAACCGGTGTCGCAAATATCATCGTCAACCCTCAGGTATTTGCTGAGTTTCGGCATGTCATTTTGCGTACTTCTTTTATGTCTGTAAAAGGAAAATTGCAGCTTGAGGACGGTGTAGCCAACATACTTGCCGAAAAATTCGAGCGACTTCCCGTTCTCCCAGGAAATCCCATATTGCCGACTCGAGATTTCCATTAGTCAGGGGTAAATGCAATATATAAATGTTCGATAGGAAACTTGACAGTCAAGCAAAAGATTAAGTTGCCGTAATCTTGCAAGCTCCAGCAGGTGCCAGTTTGCGCCTGCGGACGAAAATGCCTGCCGGATTGTGGTATTACTTAAAAGAAAGTGGCTAGCCGTAAGGGTCAGCAAAGTTTATTCTTGAAAGTTGATCCATATAATTTGGCTGGAAAGGCGTTGACGACCGATGTCGGCAGACTTAAATAAGCGACCCACCGTAGACGAAAGCGATTACTGGGAGACCCTCTACCGGGTCAAGCGCACGCCTTGGGAGCTTGGTCAGATCTCCCCTCCACTAAAGACTTTTCTGGACTCCCCATATAAAGTCCCGCCGGGCAGAGTCGCCGTGCCGGGCTGCGGTACAGGTCACGATTGCATGCTTTTTGCCAGTCGTGGTTTTGAAGTGACGGCAATTGATTTCGCTCCGTCCGCTCTGCAAGCGACGACAGAGAAGTTTATCCAGGCGGGCATTCTGAATTCGAAAGGCTTCGTGCTCGACAAAGACGTCTTCGACATGCACGACTACGACAACCACTTCGACTACGTTTTAGACCACACTTTCTTCTGCTCGATTCACCCATCGAGACGCAGGCAATATGCGTACGTTGTGCGTGATCTTTTGAAGCCGACAGGCAAAATGATTTCGCTTTTCTGGCTGGTAGAGCGTCGCGGCGGTGGGGCACCATTTTCGACAACCAACGATGACATCTTTGCCGTATTCAAAGACATCTTCTCTTTCGACATCGTATTCGAACCGCCCGATTCGGTCGAGTCTAGAAAAGGCAAAGAGATATTCTGCTTGATGTCGGTCAAAAAATAAGGAGCCGCGAACGGCTCCTGTAGTTGTTGATCAATTCGACCCTTTGTTGATTAGAACAAACCTTCGCGCATGGCTTTGACTGCCGCTTCCGTTCTGTCGGAAACCGTCAGTTTTTCCATAATGTGGCGCATGTGAGTTTTCACTGTTTCCAGACCGAGTTCCAACTGGTCGGCAATCTTTTGATTGCTGAGTCCTTGGGCAACCAAGCGGAGAACTTCGATTTCGCGAGGAGACAGGCGAGTGTTGCTGCGCTCTCTTGTACGGGTTCTTGTGCCGGTGGAATTCGAGCCACCATTGGTCGGAGCGGCGCCATTCGGTTTGTCAGAAGCGTAAGCACATAGGACACGGTTGGCGATGCCGGGATCGAGCCAAACGGCTCCTTCAGCCACGCTTCTCACTACTGTGCCTAATTGTGCGCTGGAAATGTTTTTCAAGCAATACCCGTTGGCACCGGCACTCAGAGCGGCGAAAATCTCTTGATCGCTGGAGTGCGACGTCAGCATGATTACTCTTGTGTCAGGCAACTCTTTGCGAATACGTCGAGTTGCTTCAATGCCGTCCATGTGTGGCAACTCGATGTCCATGAGCACTACATCCGGTTTCATGTCCATGACCGTCTTCAGACCATCTCTACCATCTTCAGATTCGGCGATAACACTCAACCCCTGCACCTGCTCGAGCCCCATCTTGAGACCGATGCGAGTAAACTCGTGGTCTTCGACGATGACTATGCGAATGGTGGACTCAGATATATTTTGCATTTTCCTTACCTTATCTATGTGTAGCTCATTATGTAGCTCAGTGTGTTGTTGCTTGCAAATCGTTCTTGTGTTGCTTTTCTGGTTTGGGTTCCGGTTTTTGCACCGGCAGTTTTACGTGAAAAGTGGTCAGTTGACCCGGATCGCTTTCGCACCAGATTTCTCCATTGTGTGCCTCAACGATCTTTTTGCAAAGATAAAGACCCAATCCCCAACTGCTTTTGTATGTTTTTTCAGGTGATTTGTGCCAATAGCGCTTGAATAGTTTTGGCAGATCGTCAGGTTCGATGCCTGCACCAGTATTATTGATGCTGAACAAAACATGACCAGGAAGATTGCGCGCACAAACTTTGATGGTGCTGCCCTTCGGCGAATATTTGATTGCATTTTCCAACAGATTTGTGAAAACGCGTCGTATGGCAGTGTGGTCAGCCCAAACTTTTTTCAGATTGGACGGAATTTCCAATTGCACTGACAGATCGTGGTCTTTCACGATTGCGGACATGTGATCGAGGCAAGATTCAACCGTTATGCCAAGATTTATAGTGTCGAAGAAATGCTGCTGTGCATTGGCTTCATAGCGATAAACATCCAGCAATTGCTGGATCATTTTCAGTAAATTTCCATTGTTTTGACGAAGCTTGGTGACAAGCATGATCAGTGAATCATCCAGCTTGTGAGAAGCTGAATTCAACAGTAATTCGATTGCTCGGTCTGTAGCTATCACGGGTGTTTGTAGATCGTGCGTTAGAGTGGCAACGAAGTCTTCTCGATAGCGGGCATGCTCAACGCGCTCAGATACATCTACTGCAATCAGAACGGCGCCAATGACGCGTTGATCATCGCTTTCGACTGGCCATATGGCCAGGTCAAAGTAATCTTGACTCTCGAGTTCTTCAGAAGTTCCATTGAGAGCGCCTGAATTTCCATTAGCTTTTTCTTCAGTTGTTGATTCATAGTTTTGGCGAGCCGTATAAACTGCAAATTCTCGGGCGAAAAACTGCTTTCCATTTTCCAGTGCGTCTTTGAACGGTTGATGGGGCAGCCAGGGAAATGCCTCAAATACATTAGTGTTGAGCAGTTTGGTTGAATCGGAGCCGGCCAGACTGGCGATTGTGGTATTGACTTCTTTGATCAAATAATCATTGCCGATGTGGACGATTCCGACCGGAGCATGCTCCAAAATCTTTTGAGCAATGCGGTGCTCTTCTTTCGCCTTGAATGCTTCGCCTTCGAGTTGACGCTTTGTTTCGATAAGTCTTGCTTCGTGTTCGCGCTTCTCATGAGCGAGAATCACTTCCGCCTGACGTTTTACTTCTTCGCGCATCAAATACAAATTGACGAAAACCGATACTTTGGATTTCAAAACATCTTTTGAATATGGCTTGATGATGTAGTCTACGGCACCAAGCGAGTATCCTTTGAATGCTTCCGCTTCTTCGCGGTACATGGCAGTGATGAAAATAATCGGAATATTTTTTGTTTTTTCTCTCAATCGAATTAAACGGGCTGTTTCAAACCCGTCTATATCAGGCATCTGCACGTCCAAAAGAACGAGAGCAAAGTCATCACCCAGCAGACATTTAAGTGCTTCGGCTCCGGATTTGGCAGAAACAAGCTCCAGGCGCGTGTCGCCCAGAGCAGCAGTAAGCGCGGACAAATTTAGTTGATTATCGTCAACCAGCAAGATCTTAACTTTGTCCGTTTTCACCTTCTTCACTCCTTCTGCGTCGAAAATCTCTTTCATTCGATCGCATTCTGGTCTTAATCACCCAGCTATCCATGAGGTTTTTTAGTCGCTCAAGCGTAGCCGGTTTGCTGAGATAATCGTCCATGCCTGACTGCAAACAGCGCTCTCTGTCGCCTTCCATTGCTTGTGCGGTTAGGCCGATGATAGGTGTATGCCGCCCAATTTCTATTTCAGATCGACGGATCAGATGTGTGGCCTCGAAGCCATCCATTTCAGGCATCTGGCAATCCATGAGAATGAGCGAATAAGGGGTTCTGAATGCCGCATCAACTGCTTCTTTGCCATTGTTGACGACATGACCCACATATCCCAGCTGTTTGAGCTGGAGAACCGTAACCAATTGGCTGGTCTTATTGTCGTCGGCAACCAGAATCAACCTGACCGTATCCGGGACTTTGGCGTCATCTGATGTGGTCAGCGGCGATGCCGGCTTTAAATTCTGATAGCTTTTAGAAGCTGTAATTTTTTCCTCGCTGCTTCGAGTTACCACTTCCGACTGATCGCCTGTGGCAAGTGGTGAGCGCTCGAGAGTAACGGTAAACGTAAATGTGGAGCCTTTACCCATGGTGCTGTCGACCTCAATGCTGCCCTGCATCATGTCGACCAGGCGCTTGGAGATGGACAGTCCCAATCCGGTACCGCCGTACCTGCGGGTGGTTGCTCCATCCACTTGAGTGAACGGCCGGAAGAGCAAACGCTTGTCTCGCTCGGAAAGTCCGATACCGGTATCGGTGACGGCGATGCCTACTGTGATTGATTTCTGATTCTGTTCTACCAGAGTGACCTTGAGTGAAATTCCACCCTTGGATGTGAACTTGATGGCGTTTGATAATAGATTGATCAAAACCTGGCGAATTCTTATCGAGTCGCCTCGCAAAACATTGGGAATGGCCCGGTCGATTTCTGTTTTTAAATAGATGCCTTTTTCCGACGCCGCGGTGTGAAGCAACTCTATGGTGCCTTCGATTATTGTGCTCAATTCGAAATCGTGAACATCAAGATTGAGTTTGCCTGCTTCAATTTTTGAGAAGTCGAGAATGTCGTTGATGATGGTGAGGAGCGCCAGACCAGAGTCCCTGATCAAAGTCGCCAGGTCTTGCTGTTCGGAATCAAGCTTAGTTTTGAGCAGCAATTCAGCAAGCCCGATTACGCCGCTCATCGGTGTGCGAATCTCGTGGCTCATATTGGCCAAGAATTCGCCTTTTAGGCGGTTGGCCTGCATGAGTTCTTGACTCTGCCGCTCCAATATTCTCGATTTACGATAGAGCTCGACAAACACCGCAACTTTCGAGCGCAATATCTCTGGAGATATCGGCTTGAGCATGTAGTCGACAGCGCCGTAGGAATAGCCTATCTGCGCTTGCGTCGGTGCAGATTCCGTTCCGGTCAAGAAAATGATTGGCGTATTGCGCGATCGATCGCGCTGCTGGATCAATCTTGCCGTTTCAAACCCATCCACGTCGGGCATCTGCACGTCAAGCAAAATCAGTGAGAATTCTTGCCTGAGCATGCATCTCAATGCTTCACGACCTGAGTGCGCTTTGGTAAAACGAATGCCCGGGCCTTGCAGCATGGCCTCTAAGGCCAGCAAGTTTTCTTCCTTGTCGTCGACTAAGAGTATATGAGTTGAAGAATCGGAATCCATTGTAATGTACCTGTCTTCATTGCACTTGCAGGGGTGCAGCATCACACCCCTGCAAGTCATTTATTTAGCGATACAGCCAGACTCTGAGCAGTGACAGAAGTCTGTCCGTGTCGACGGGCTTGGCGATGTAGTCCGACGCTCCGGCGTCGAGACATTTTTCGCGGTCTCCTTTCATTGCTTTTGCTGTCAAAGCGATGATCGGCAGTGTTTTGAACCTAGGCATCTCGCGAATGGCCATAGTGGTCTCGTAGCCATCCATGCCTGGAAGCATGATGTCCATAAGAACAACCGACACATCGGAAGTGCCTTCTAAAATGTCCAGCGCTTCTTTGCCGCTTTCGGCATAGAGCACGTTCATTTCCTGTCTTTCAAGAATGCTGGTCAGTGCAAAAATGTTGCGCACATCGTCGTCCACTATCAGCACTTTTCGTCCACGCAGGACCGGATCTGTTTGATGTACCTCCTCTAGCATTTTGCGCTTGTACTCAGGCAAATTAGCCTCAACGCGGTGCAGGAATAGAGAAGTCTCATCAAGCAGTCTTTCGGGAGATTGAACTTCCTTGACGACCACCGTGTTGACTATCTTCTTGATCTCCATTTCTTGCTTGGCGCTGAGGTCTTGTCCGGTGTAGATAACCATCGGCATATCAGGCAATTGAATTTCTTTTTGAACCCTGCGGATAAATTCAATTCCCGGCATATCGGCAAGTTCGAGTCCGAGCACGACACAATGGAAGTCACCGTCCTGCAGCATTTGGATTGCTTCTTCTCCAGTATCAGCCGTAGAAATCTCCACGTCGTCTCCGGATATCAGCTCGACAAGACTAGATCTGTGATCTTGGCTGCCGTCGACTATAAGCAATTTCTTGCGTTCGCGATCGATGAATCCTTTGATGTTGCTGAGCGCATCGACAATGCTGTCTTTGCTGACCGGTTTTTCTAGATAACCGATCGCGCCCTGTCTCAGTCCGCGCCAGCGTTGTGAATCAACAGAAATTACATGCACCGGAATGTGTCTGGTATTAGGATCGTGCTTGATTCTATCCAGTACCGTCCAACCGTCCATATCGGGCAGATTGAGATCGAGTGTTATCGCCTCCGGCTTGTATTTCTTAGCCAGGGCAAGTGCAGTTTCACCGTCTTGAGCGACGATGCCTTTGAACTCTTTCTCGTGAACGAGATCCACCATGAGGCTGGCAAAATTCGGATCGTCCTCGACGATGAGAACCGTCCTGTCGCCGGCTTCGATAAGGTCACGGTCGTCGTTCACCGTCAGCTCATGACGTGGCATTTGCTGCGTCATCGCTTCGAAGAGAACTTCCGGTTCGCGATCTTTTATGGTGTTTCCGCTTTGAGTCTTTGCCGCGTACACTTTGGCTGCTTGCGGCAGGTAGGACTTCGGAATATATAGAGTGAAGGTGCTGCCTTCGTCCGGGGTGCTGACGACGCGAATTTCACCGCCGAGCAATGTGGCGATTTCGCGGCTGATGGCAAGACCCAGACCGGTTCCGCCGAACTTGCGGCTGGTGGTGCCGTCCGCCTGGTGGAATGCCTCGAAGATAATGCCTTGCTTGTCGGAAGGAATGCCGATACCGGTGTCGGAAACCGTAAAGGCTATGACCGACTCGGCCATATTCAGCACTTCCATGTCCGGTGACCAGCCACTGTCTGCGGTGCTGATTTTCAGTGAGACACTTCCTTTTTCCGTGAACTTGATGGCATTGGATTGCAAGTTCTTCAGTACCTGGTGCAGACGCTTCCAATCCGTGTAGACGAGTTTGGGAGCCGTTTCTTCCACGCTGACTTTGAACTCGAGTTTTTTGTCCTCTGCGATCTGGCGGAAACCTCTGTCCATGTCGTTGCGAATGTCTGACACGAAGATGTCGGACAGCTCGACTGTCATGGTTCCAGATTCAATCTTGGACAGATCGAGGATGTCGCTGATCAAGCCCAACAAATCAGTTCCTGACGAATATATTGTGTTGGCGAAATCAATTTGTTTCTCGGTCAAGTTGCCTTCAACGTTTTCGGAAAGCAGCTTGGAGAGAATCAGGAGTGAATTGAGCGGAGTGCGCAATTCGTGCGACATGTTGGCGAGAAACTCGGACTTGTACTTGGAAGTAAGAGCAAGCTGTTTTGCCTTTTCTTCCAGCGACAATCGAGCTTGCTCGATTTCTCTGTTCTTGCGTTCAACTTCCTTGTTCTGCATTTGCAGCAAGCGAGCTTTTTCTTGCAATTCTTCGTTTGTTTGTTGCAGTTCTTCTTGTTGCTCTGTAAGCAGATTTTCCGATTCCTTCAGGTTCTTCGCTTGTTGCTCCAGTCGCTGGTTGGTTTCTGTAAGCTCTTGTTGCTGAGCTTGCAGTTCTTGCGCCAGTGACTGAGACTGAGCCAGAAGGTTTTCTGTTCTGGAGTTAGCTTCGATCGTGTTCAACACGATACCGATTGACTCGGTGAGCTGATCCAAGAATGCAAGGTGAATGTCGCTGAATTTCTGGAACGATGCCAGCTCGATTACAGCTCGCACCTCACCTTCGAACAGAACCGGCAGTACGACGATGTTTAACGGCGTACCTTCGCCCAATCCTGAGTTGATTCTTACATAGTCATTCGGTGCATCATGAACGAGAATTCTCTGTTTCTCGATTGCGCACTGACCGACCAATCCTTCGCGCATTCTGAATCTGTCGGACAGATTCTTTCTTTCTCTGTATGCGTAGCTACCGATCAACTTCAGCACTTGCTCTTCGTCTTCCTCATCCATTTCGTTGAGATAGAACACGCCGTGTTGAGCGCTGACTAGTGGTGCCAGTTCGGAGAGGATCAAGTTGGACACGGTGAGCAAGTCTCTTTGTCCTTGCAGCATTCGAGTGAACTTCGCCAAGTTGGTCTTGAGCCAGTCTTGCTCGGTGTTTTTCTGGGTCGTGTCCTTGAGGTTCCAGATCATTTCGTTGATGTTGTCTTTCAACGCCGCAACTTCGCCTTGCGCTTCTACGGTGATTGACCGGGTCAAGTCACCCTTCGTCACGGCGGTTGCTACTTCCGCGATCGCCCGTACCTGACCGGTAAGGTTCGCGGCGAGCTGGTTAACGTTATCTGTCAAATCTCTCCATGTACCGGCTGCACCAGGCACCCTGGCTTGACCACCGAGTTTTCCTTCCACACCTACTTCCCGGGCAACTGTCGTTACCTGGTCTGCGAATGTCGCCAGTGTGTCAATCATTTCATTGATTGTGTCTGACAGTGCAGCGATTTCACCTTTAGCTTGCAACGCTAGTTTGCGTTTCAAGTTGCCTTGCGCAACCGCTGTTACAACGCCGGCGATACCCCGTACCTGCTCGGTCAGATTGCCTGCCATGAAGTTTACGTTGTCGGTGAGATCCTTCCAGATACCACCAACCCCTTGTACGTCCGCTTGTCCTCCAAGCTTTCCTTCCGTACCTACTTCTCTTGCTACCCGTGTTACTTCTGCTGCGAATGATGATAGCTGGTCAACCATTGTGTTGATTGTGTTTTTCAGCTCCAAGATTTCGCCTTTAGCATCGGCGGTAATCTTCTTGGACAAATCGCCTTTTGCTACGGATGTCGTAACGTCGGCGATGTTTCTTACCTGACCGGTGAGGTTCGACGCCATGAAGTTGACGTTGTCGGTCAAGTCTTTCCATGTTCCGCTGACGCCTTTAACGTCAGCTTGTCCTCCGAGTTTTCCTTCCGTACCTACTTCTCTTGCCACCCGTGTTACTTCGGATGCGAATG
>PNKB01000120.1 GCA_013997645.1 Cyanobacteria bacterium PR.3.49 | reverse complement strand
ATCTCAGTTGCATGAAGTAACAATCAATCAGCCGAACACGCAAAACGCGCGAATTAGTCTAAACAACAAAAACACCATTCCAAACAAAGACTTTGTGCTTTCCTGGGACGTTGCCGGTGAGCAGATCAAAAGCGGCTATCTGACCTACAAGCCGAGCAAAACACAAGACGGCTATTTCACTGTCATGGTAATGCCGCCCAAGCGCGCGACGCCGCAACAGATTCAACCCAAAGAAATGATCTTCGTCATCGACTGCTCCGGATCGCAAAGCGGACCACCGCTCGAAAAAGCAAAAGAAACGATGCGCTATATCATCGAGCACATGAATAAGGAAGACACTTTTAACATCATTGCTTTCAGCGGTGACGCCAGAGCAATGTTTGCAAAACCGCAGAAAGTTTCAGCGGAGATGAAACAGCAAGCGCTTAACTACATCAACAGCTTGACTGCAAACGGCGGCACCTGGATGGCTCCAGCGGTGGAGGCAGCGTGCAAAACTCCGGCTGATGCAAACCGCCTGCGTATCGTCACTTTCATGACGGACGGCTATGTCGGCAACGACATGGAGATCCTCGGCATGATTAAGAAACTGCGCGGCAAATCAAGATGGTTCTCATTTGGCACCGGCAATGGTGTCAACAGATTTCTCATTGATGCTATGGCAAAAGAAGGTGGCGGAGAAGCAGAATATGTTCTACTCAACAGCTCGGGAAACACGGTCGGCAAAAAATTCTACGACCGAATTTCTTCACCAGTCCTCACTGATATCAAACTCGAATTCGACGGACTGGCAGTCAAAGAAGTTTTCCCGCACGAACTGTCCGATGTATGGGCAGAAAAACCACTTTACATAAAAGGTCGCTACATCAAGCCGGGGGCCGGCACAATCTCAATCTCCGGTTTCTCAGGTGGCAAGCCATATGTTGAAAAAATCAAAGTCAACTTCCCTGAAAATCCATCCGGCAGCGAATCAATCGCTTCTGTTTGGGCGCGGGCAAAAGTCGATCGTTTGATGAGCGAAGACTGGATGGGTGCGCAAAACGGTTCTGTAAACAAAGAACTGAAGGACGAGATTGTCAAAGTTGCGCTCGATCATCACATCATGACTCAATATACTTCCTTCGTCGCAGTTGAAGAAAAAGTCGTCAACAAAGGTGGCGCACCACGCACGGTGACTGTGCCGGTTGAGCTTCCTGATGGTGTTTCTTATGAAGAAACAATCTCCAGCAGCAACGGAATGGCTCCACCTCCACCAGCAGCACCAATGGCGCTGGGAGGCGGTGGCGGAGCCGGTGCTTATTCCAGAATAGCCAAACGAAAATCGATTGGCTATCGCCAAGCTCAAATGGGTCCTTCACCCATGGCCGGCGCGCCGGCAATGAGCTACGCCGAAGCTTCTGTGGTGCCACAACCAATGCCCAGACCTGAGGAAGCCGGCAAAGTAGCGTACGACAAGCGCGAGAATTCCGGGCGCGTGGCCGGAACGCTGCGAACCAGAGGACAAGACGAAGAAAAAGCATCGTCCGTCAATGAGCCGTCCAAGCTACCGGCAAGCGGACCTGAGCAAACCAAGGCTCCTGCAGACGACGCCAAATTATCTCCAGCGTTGAAACAATTGATCGCCAACAATAAAAAACCGGGCGGCGGACTGGCTCAACTCGAGAGAGATGGAACGATCAAAATCGAGATCGAACTGTCCAAGGTGACGCCCGAAATTCTCAAAGAATTGAAAAAACTTGGCTTCACCCAGGTTCGCCTGGAGAAAAATACGATAGCCGGAACAATCTCGCCTGACAAACTGAAAGCGCTTGCGAAGCTGAAATTCGTCAAACGGGTGACCGAAGTGAAATAAACGACGTTCTAATTGAGGGCAAAGAAGGGGAGGCATATGCCTCCCCTTTCTTAGTGAACAACGTGCTCTTTTGTCGTCGCCGGAACCAGACCGGCGAATCCAGGCGCCAGCTTGCAAGGATTGATCTCAATCTTCTTCCAGACCTCTCCTTTGACGTACGGTTCGTCCTTGAGCCAGGCATCCAGCTCTGCGCGCGATGGCCATTCCATGACCAGCATCGAGCCGACCATTTTCTGCTCTGCATCATCGCTCAAAAGAGCGGCGGCATACAATAATTTACCGCTCTCACGCATCGCTGCGCAACCGGCCAGATGGGCTTCGCGAGCCGCCATGCGCCTTGCCAAAGCCTCGCCGTCATCGCCGTCGCGACCGATCAAAACAAATTGCATGAATCTCTCTCCTTACTTATCCAACAATTGATCGAGTGCTTTGAGAACTCGCTCATCGTCTTTGTCTAATTCGAGAGCCTGACTGAATGCCACTTTCGCTTCAGTAGTTTGGCCATCGGCCAGATACGCTTTTCCTAAATTGTAGAATGCGTTTTCATAATCTGGTTGAAGGGAAATCGCGGCTTTGTACTGTTCGATCGCACCCTTGTTATCATTAAGAGCGCAAAGTGCATTGCCGTAAACAACACGGAAGATAGGCTGTTTGGCATTCAGCTGGGTTGAAGTTTTGGCCTCCTCAACAGCTTCTCCGGTTTTGCCCTGATCGAGCAACACAACAGACAGATTCGAATGTGCAAATGAAAGTGCCGGATCAAGTTTCAATGCTTCGCGCAATTCCGCTTCCGCTTCCTTGTGTCGGTTGTTTTGTCTGAAAGCCCAGCCCAGATCGTTGTGCGCGATTGCACTTTTAGGATCTTTCTCTACTGCTTTTTGAGCTGCCTCTATGGACGGTGCACCCTGTGCTCCCTTTGTCCAATTTCCGGCGCGTCCGTCTTCGCCTTTCTTCTCGGCAGCTGAAGCTGAAACTGAAGAGAGACCAACCATCATAATTCCGCACGTAAAAAGGGCGGTCAACATTGAGCGACGCATGAAAAGCCTCCTGAGGCGTGTGTCACGATTTTCCTGATGCGGTCTAAATATCCGGCGGACCCATAATCGCTGTCACGATCAGAAACAGCCCTGCCATTACGCCCATCAGGGAAAACAGGACGGATTCTATCAGATTCTTTGCGTCCAAAGATTGCTTCACGAAAATGAGTCCGCCGCCGAGAAAGGTCAGACCCAGGACAAAACACATGATTCGGCTTGCAAAATCGAAATTGGAAGACGTCATCGGCGTTTACATTCCTATTGGTTGTCACTACCAGCGCTTTTCGACTGCTTTGGCAAGCTCATGAAGAGGAAAACAGCAAGCACGCACAAAATCACTGCCACGGCGATGAATATAGCGTCTACAAATAGCCTGTCTTTCGCTTCTTGCTCGTTGCTTGCTATGGTGGTCTTTGCTTGAGAACCTTTTTCAGCACCGGAAGACCCCGGCGCTACAGAGCCATCTGTCGCGCCTGCGGCAGGTCCAGGCTCCGGTGCGATCCCGGTGAAAGGAGTTGAGCCGGCATCGGGGGCAGCGGTCTGAGTGTTGGTCGAATCCGAAGAAACGGGAGTGTCAGGTCCGGCAGGACTCACCTGAGCAATTGCAGACGAAGACAGTCCCGTGAAAAGGATCACGGCGAGGGCTGAAAGAACGGCTTTCAATTGGCAATCAGTCCGCCTGCTACCGAAGCTATTAGCCATTTTTCTGCCGCCCCCCAAAGTCTCAGCCGACCGTCGCCGACTCCACCATTGTAAGACTTAATTCTAAAACCTCATTCTCACTTGCCATGTCTTTCGATGGCAATGGGCAATCTCTTCCTTCCCCAGTCGCCCTTCGATCCATCGAACAGGCCGGGAATGACCTGATTGCATTTGCCGCAGCGGTTTTCCTTCATGCGATAAGTGCCAAGCTCGTACCAATCGCGCTTGATCAGTAGTTCTTTGCAATTAGGGCAATACGTGCTCTGCCTTTTTACATCATTGACATTGCCGGTATATGCGAACTTGATACCGGCTTTCAGCGCCTGCTCGTGTGCACGCTGCAATGTTTGCTCTGGAGTGCCAGGGCGATTGTTCAATCGGAAATCAGGATGGAAAGCCGTAAAGTGAACGGGCACGTCATCTCCAACATTGCTCAAAATCCAATCACACATCCGCGCAATTTCATCATCGCTGTCGTTTTCCTCAGGAATCATCAAATTTGTAATCTCAAACCAGACATTGCTCTCTTTTTTCAACCATATGAGCGTATCCAAGATTGGCTCTAATTCGGCCAGGCACAGACGTTTGTAAAACTGCCCCGTGAATGCCTTTAAGTCGACATTGGCAGCGTCCATAACCGAATAGAATTCAGGGCGAGCTTGAGGAGTAATGTAACCGGCCGTGACTGCGACCGCCTTCAAACCCACTTCGTGACAGGCTTTGGCAGTATCGATTGCATACTCGGCCCAGATTACCGGATCGTTATAAGTAAAAGCGACGCTCTTGCAACCCATACGCAGAGCCGCTTGAGCGATATCTTCCGGTGTCGCCGTCTCGCTCAATTGTTCGATTTCTCTCGATTTGCTTATCGACCAATTTTGGCAAAACTGGCAGCCCAGGTTGCATCCGGCCGTGCCAAACGACAAAACGCTGGAGCCCGGCAAAAAATGATTGAGCGGCTTTTTTTCTATCGGGTCAATGCAAAACCCGGTGCTCTTGCCGTAAGTAGTTAAAACCATTTTTCCCTCGACATTCTGCCTAACAAAGCAAAAGCCGCGATCTCCTTCCTTAAGCACGCAGGCGCGCGGGCAGAGGTCGCAAAAGATCTTGTCCTCCCCTTCCAAAACATGCCAGTACCGACCGGGATAATTTCCTATCAGCTCGTCCGGATTGGCAATTTGTTTGTCGGTTTCTGCCATTGCTTGCCATTGATCATCAGGGCTGAGGAACCATAATTTCCTCTAACTTTAGTATAACGAGCGACAACTGCACCGGACGCGCAGCGTAAAAGCCTTGCCGGACAAAGGCTGCTTCGTCTTCAGTAGGGATTGCACCCTCACCCCGCCCTCCCAAGATTCGCCAAATCTTTTTCAAAAATGTCCAATCTGCCGCCCCAGCGCATATATACGGTTTGGAATGGCATACGGGAATTTGAACAGTGGGTTTAGGCGATAGTATTCGCATGGGCTTTTCTGACGCCGTCAAATGGGCGTCGGATACCGCTGAAGCCGGCGCCAAAATGGTCGGAGAGGCAATTAGCTCTGCCACTGACACAGTCGTTAAAACTGCTGAGTCCGTCATCGCTCCGGCAAAGGCAGCTACAACCGAAGCACCGAAGCCGGCCAGCCTGGCGACTACGGTGCAAGGCGTCAATTCTTCATTGGCAGATAAAGTCGCTTACGGCTGGAAGAAGACCACCGAGCTGACATCCACTCTGGGTAGCTATGCCGCCATGCTCACGCCCGGCGGCGCCGCTTTGACTGCAGCATCGAAGCTGGTCAACCTGGGCAATAATACCTATCAAAATAAAGAAAACGGCGATCAGATAAAGATCCTGGCCAACAACACCAGTATTACGTCTGTCCTTAAAGATAGCGCCTGGCAGTCCGCGATTAACAAGAGCGGCGACGGCAAAGAGACAGCCGAAGCAAATCCTTCGATCGATACTGCCAAACTTATTGATACGCTGCCCGCCGCACAGCAAGACAACGGCTCCTTTCGCGCCTGCCGCAGAAGTGAGTCGACACAGCACGTAGACCGCGATCAATGGAAACGTATTCTCAGTGATTCCAACTGTGCCAGTGTCGTTCCTGATGCAACCGTAAGCAAAGACAGCATCACATTTGGTGCTTCTGAAGCCGCAACGGAAACATCAGAGGCGGAAGTCAAAGTCGGACAGGACAAGCTGGTTCGCGCCACCAAAGACGGCAAAGTCGAGTTCAACGCAAAAGCTCAACACCTGGTTTCGCGTAGTGAAGCCGGTGTTACGGTGGACGTCAACCGCGCCACTCGCGAAGTGCAAGCTCTGGATAACGGCAAAGGTTATCGCGTCGAGGGCGACAAGAAGATCTGGGACGTTAACGATGGGAAAACCGTCGAGCTTGGTCCGGACGGCGTATATCGCATTTATGACCGTTCGCACAATCTGGTTCAAGAACTGACCAAAGAGAAAATTGTCGACATCAGAGGTCGCGACCGCATCTATAGATATGCAACCGGAAAAATCAGAGAAGAGCTCAATCAACTCAACGAGCAAAGAACGGCTCCGCCGTCAGGACGCGAAATCGGCGCCGCATCAGACGGTATCTTCTTGCGTGATACGGACGGTACCACCGTTGTTTTGCAAACAGATGGCAATGCTTTCTTCGAGCTCAACGGCGGAGTAAAAATTTGGAAGAACGTCAACGACAAGTATTTCATCATCGAAGACGGCAAAGAGCCACAAGCTATTCTAGATGGCTCCTCCGGCAAGGCTGTCGAAGACCAAGCCAGAGAATATCTCGGACACTTGAAAAACTGGGCGAATCAAAACACTTTCACGCGCGATGGCGTCAAATTCACCAACGTAGGCGGAAGAATAGACGTCGAGATGGACGACGGTAAGACGTCACTCCAAGCGGGGACGACGGCATTAGTTCTGAACACCCCAGACAGCCCGACCTCAACATTCAACACCCTTACTAAAAAATTCACACTCGGACAAGGCGCAGATCAAACCACCATCGATCTGGCCTGCGACACCGTAGAAACTCCCTGGGTTAAAACCGATAAGTTCGGCACGACAATCAAGAGCTCGGGTGATTGGATAGGGCACGACCTCGAGGTAAAACTTGCTGACGGTACTCACTGGACAAAAGAAGGTGATGTGAAGTTCGCAGACGGCACAATTTTTCACAGCACGGGTGAAGTAACGCTGGCAAGCAATGTCAGATTGGCTGCAGACATCCAAGAACAGCAAATCAAGCAAGCGGCCACTGTTCTGCGCAATGCAGAAGCGGTTGCTGAAACAGCCAAGGCAAAGGCAGCCAGTGGCTTAATTGACTACAGCATGATCGCCCAGCTCGATGGCAGCATCTCTCAAGTGGCAGCCCTTATGCAAATGTTCGCCGGCAACGATGCGATAAGAGCCAGACTCGGTATGGTGATGGCATCGCTGCAAGCAGCCCGCAATGATGCTGTAGACAGCTTCCAGTCGAATACTGCACTTCGCGCCACTCGCGATGCAGCTCTTGCAAGCAATAAAGTAAAACCAGAATCCATAGCTCTTGCTTCTGGATACAACCCAGAATTGAAAATGCAATACCGTTTTAAGATTGATAGATCAGCTGCTTAAGTCACTCTCTATCGAAAGCAAAGCCGAAGACAATGCCACCACAGAAGATGGCGTTGTTTCTAATGCAATAGTAAAGGTGAAACCCCTGTTGCTAAGTTTCACCCTTCTATTGCCGCGCGCAAACCTTCAACGCCACAGCGTTTGTCAGGGTAGCAAAGTTGAGGAGTTAAATAGTCTGCGCGTAATGTGATCAGTTGTTATCCTGACCGTCATGCTTTTGCCGAGAAATATTCCGGCTGAGAGCATCTTGCTGAGCATCCAGTCTTGCACGCTCGGCAAGGCTGAGTCCGCCACCGGAAGCACGCAAGCGGGCTTCTCTGGCCGCAAGCGATTCTTGCTGATTTTGCAGGCGATTGTACTCGCGTTGAGTCAACTCACCTGACTGAATACCGTTGTAAATGCGATCTTGCTGGTTGTCCTGACGCGCATTTACGCCGCGATAATTCCAATTGTTACCGGGTGGGTTGCCTGGACCTTGACCGGGGGGATTGCCCCAGCCAGTGCCGGGCGGATTGCCTGGTCCGTGTCCGGGAGGATTGCCCCAGCCATTACCAGGCCCGGGATTTCTGTCTTGTCCGTCATGCTTTTGACGGTAGATATTTTGGCTGAGCTGATTTTGCTCGTGCTGAAGCCGGGCACGCTCGCGAGTGCTCAGTCCATTGCCTGTAGAGCGATAAAAACGCTCTTGCCTGTTAAGCGCTGCTTGCTGTCTGTGCAAACGTGCAGATTCACGGCCTGTCAAAGAGCCGTTATAAACACCGTTGTGGATGCGAGAATGCTGTCTTGCCTGTCGTCCGTTGACGCCATTACCCCAATTGCGTGCTTGGGCTGGTTGCAAGTCCAGGACTATAGAGCCAGCCACAAGAGCGAGCGATAGGCTCATCAAAGTCACCTTATTCATAAATTCTCTCCGTAAAACTCGTCTCCTCTTTAAAGACGAAATCAAGAGAAAAATAGTTCAATTTTTTGGCTGAGTTTTTCCTAAACTCTGGAAACTTTTTTGAAACCCAAACGGGCCGGCACTTCCAGGCATTGAGCTTCGGAAAGCCAGATTGCGATCAATATATAAAATGAAAATAGGGCCGTTTCGAACAGCTATTTCACTTTTGCCCCTTCGATCAATTCATATTGAGTGAGAATCGGCGACCAGAAACCGCGTGCTTTCAGCACGATTTCCACGACCTCACGAACAGCGCCATTGCCGCCTGTCTGCGCAGTCACATAATGCGCATGCTCTTTCACTTCCGGGCGGGCATTGGCAACGGCACAAGCAAGCCCGACGCGGTTGAACAGCGGTACATCAGTAAAATCATCACCGATGAAAGCAACTGCTTCATTAGGCAATTGAGCATCCGCCAAGATTTCTTCGAATGACGGAACCTTCTTCAAATGACCTTGGTAGACATAGGTCATCTTGAGCATGCGCGCGCGTTCAGTAGTGGCAAACGAATCACGTCCACTGATGACGCCGGTTTTGATTCCCACTGCATGGCAGAAGTGCAGCCCTAAACCGTCGTGAGAATTGAATCCTTTGAATTCGACCGCCTCTCCATTGGCACCCGGCAAGTAAAAAAGCGTTCCATCAGTGAGCACGCCATCCACATCCATCAGAATCAGCGCTATCTTCTCTGCACGCTTGATTGTGTCTACGCTTAGAAGGTCGAAATTCACATCCACGCTTTTGCCACTCATTTTCTTGCCCCACGAGGTTTTTGCCAGCCGAGCACCCCGACTGCTTGAGAACCGACCGACAGTATAATTCTAATTTGCCTGTTAGTTTCCGAGAATCCTTCAGATTATACGTGCGAAAGGCCTAGCGAGCAGCCTTGTTAAACAATTCGGACATCATTGAAAACATCTTTTCCGTAGTTGACCCCCTCAAGGTCAACATTGAAAACCCGCAAGATGCAGTATTTTCCATCGATGTCCACGAAGTTGTCGAGGAAATAGTCTGCGATGTACTAGTAGTGGGCGGCGGAATAGGTGGAGTATCCGCGGCATTGTCTGCGCTGAGAGCAGCCGATGAATTGAATTACCGGTGCAACAATACACCACTGGTGGTGCTAACGGAAGAAACAGATTGGTTGGGCGGACAGATGACGGCGCAGGGAGTGTCGGCGCTCGACGAAAATCATCTTGTCGAAATAAGCGGCGCATCGAGAAGCTACCAGAAGTTTAGAAACGACATTCGTGCTCAATACAAGAGTAAATGCAAACTTGTCCCTCACGCTCAAGATGAGCCCTGGTTGAATCCCGGTGATTGCTGGGTGAGCTGGTTGGCATTCGAGCCGAAATATGCGCTCGATGAAATTTCCAAACTATTCGAACCCTTCGAAGAGCAAAACAAACTTTCCGTCAAGATGCGCTGGAAGGCTATCTACGCGCGGTCCGAGTGGGAAGAAACAGATGATTCCGCCGGCACAAGATTTACGGCAGTCGGCTTTTGGGATTTGGAAACAAAGAAGTGCATTGAGGTGCATTCAGCAATCGTAATCGACGCAACAGAACTTGGCGATCTCTTGCCGATGGGCGGTATCCATTACAGAAGTGGGGCAGAATCCAGACAGGAGACGGGCGAGGCACACGCACCGGAAGAAGCGCGCCCGGACAACGTTCAAGACTTCACCTATCCGTTTGTGATTGAACTCAAGCCGGGCGAAAAACACGTGATCAAAAAGCCGCCTCATTATGATGAGTTCAACTCACAAGGTAAATTTTCCCTGGAAGGCTACCCGATGTTCATCACCAAACTCAAAGGAGAAGGTGATGAAATGCGGATTGAGAAGCTGCCTTTCTGGGAATACAGGCGACTCATTTCTGCGAAACTTTTCGAGGCTGGCGAATATCCGAACGATTTGTCCATGATCAATTGGAATTCCAACGACTTGCGTTTACAGAACATCATCGATGTAGATGACATTACGCAGGCTCAGAGATTAGCACTGGCAAAAGCTCTCAGCCTGGGCTTTCTCTACTGGCTGCAGACTGAAGCACCGCGAGACGATGGCGGCGTCGGCTACCCGGAGTTTCAACTTCGCACTGATATCCTTGGTACGCAAGACGGACTTTCAAAATATCCATACATTCGCGAATCGAGGCGCATAATCGCTCTTCACACTATAGTCGAGAGCGAAATTGTAGTCTCGTCGAATCCAGGCGCACGCGCGCATTTGTTTGACGACACGGTTGGCATCGGGCACTATCCGGTCGACATTCACGGGGAGCAAGATGTGCCTGGTGCGGCACAGCGCACGCGCCATTTTCAAATTCCGCTTGGAGCGCTGATTCCAGGCGATGCAATTAATCTCTTGCCTGCCTGCAAGAACATCGGCACCACACATGTGACCAACGGTTCTTATCGTCTTCACCCAATCGAGTGGTCCATCGGAGAAGCGCAGGGGGCGCTTGCCATCGTTTCATTGAAAACCGAGATGAAGCCGGCAGATATTCGCTCAAGCAAAGATCATTTGCGGCAATTGCAGGAATTGCTGATCGACAGAGGGGTTCCTCTATTCTGGTTCAACGACGTACCTACTGATCATCCGGACTTCGCCGCCATACAAAGAGCGGCAGTATTCCATGCAGCAGGTTTCGAAGCCGAGACGCTCTCTACTTTGCTTTCTTGCCCGAATCGCGAATGACGGCGTTGAGCTCGTTCTGAATATCGAGGCTGTTTGAGCTTTTCGCTCCGAAAGCGCGGTCGCTCAGTTCTTTTGCCTGACCGTACATTTTTTCTGCGAACGGAAAATCCAGCATGGCTCTGCTTATTCTTCCCATTTCCCAATAACTCTCTTGCGCTTGTCTGGCAAACTCAGTTGGCGACAGGCGACTTAATATGGCAGTGGCGCGCGCCAATTTGTTCAGAGCTTCATTCAACAGCGCCGGATGCCCAGACTCATCGAGCGCCGCGGTGCCACCTTTGGACATTTGTACTTCATAGTTTTGATGCAGACCTTTTGCATCCTTAACCAACAACCAAGCTAGAAGTGAATCGACTTCGCGCGCGTTTTGCCTCGGATTCAACTCTTCTGCATACATAAGCGCATCGTGATAGTCCTGATTGATTGCTGCCTCACGCTCTTGCCCATCGGCAACGTGACCTTTCTTGCGTTCAGAGGCCAGTATCTCTTGGTTGCACCAAGCACGCAAGGTAAGTGCGCGAACCAGAAAGAGCTTTGCCCTTATTCTTTCCTCGACGGAAAGTTGGGTTTCTAATGCCATTTTGCATTTGTAGACAGCGGCTTCGGCTTTTTGCTTCGCCAATTTATATTGCTTGCTGTCGGCCAAATGTTGGGCAATTATTGTTTCAGCCCAACCAACTTGAAAGCTGTTCGGGCTGACTGCTCTCGACCAGATTTCGCGCGCCCGCTCCGCAACAGGCAACATTTCATCGGACGGAGTTACTTGGGCGAGACAACAAAGAGAGCGCGCCAGATCCACGTCGTCCTTTGCTAAAACCTTCTCTCGAATGTCCAGCGACTTCTGAAATGAAGCTCTCGCGTTCTTCAAATCGCGGTCAATCTCATAAGCCCTGCCCAGAGACAGGTATGCTTTGCCCATTAATACCGGACTTTTCGCTTGTGCAGCAAGATCGCACACTTGTTTCAGAATGCGTATGCCTTGATCGTTTCTTCCTCGATCACTCAAAGAGATGCCGACATCGATGGCGCGATTGTAAATTGCCTCTTGCTCAGCCGGGCTGAGACTCTTCGCGCTGTCCAAATCCTTCTGGAGAGATGCATTGAGAAGGTCTTCTTCCTTTTGCTGATTGGCAATATCAATTTTGACCTTTTCAATTTTGCTCTTGAACCCGCTATCCTTTAAAAGCTCCGGTTTTAGTATCGCTTGAGCATTCAATAAGTCCAGCATTTGATTGTTGCTGGACATCACCAATTGCTTGTTTTTCAAAACTTTAGCCATGTCGAGTTCGGCGCCGATAATAGCGGCAGCCTTACTGTAGTTGCCGGAATTGAAATCATCCTGTCCTTGTTCGCTCAACTCTTCCCAGCGCTCAATACTGGCGTTCTTACTTTCAACGCTGTATGTGGACTTATTGGACTGCAAGACAGCCGTCGTGCCCAGTCCTGCAAATATGAGACCGGCCGCACAATAGGCAGCGATCATCTTCTTGGTTAGCTTCCCTTGAGCACCAAGTTTCAGCCTTATAAGCTCAAGCTTTTGCTTCAGCTTTTCTACCGGTCCCTTAGTTTCTCTTTCCAATTCTAAAAGCGCTGCTTTCACTTCGTCCATCGATTGAAAACGAGCGTTGGGATTTTTCGCCATACAGCGAAGCAAGATGGCATCAACCTTTTCGACATAACGTGCGTCGCACATCGACGATGCAACCGATGCTGGCAGATCGTTGACGTGTTTGAGCATGGTGTCTATATGGGAGTTTCCTGAGAACGGCGGATTACCGGTGAACGCCTCATACATGACGCAACCGATTGAGTAAATGTCAGAGCGAAAATCCAGTCTCAACCCGCGACACTGCTCAGGGCTCATATAGAGTGGACTGCCGAAAACCTCGCCGGTCCTGGTCAATTGCAACTCTTGATCACTGTCTTCGCTCATCAATTTGGCTATGCCGAAGTCCAACACTTTGACATCATTGCCAACCACCATGATGTTGCTTGGCTTCAAATCTCTGTGCACGACGCCACGGGCATGAGCGTGCGAAAGTGCATCGCACACCTGGACAAAGATATCGATGATGTCGGTGAAGCGAAAAGACTCCTGATCCTTGACCAGTCTGCGCGCCAGGGGCTCGCCTCTGACAATATCCATAACTATGTAGGGCTGTGCATTTTCATCAGCATCAAAGTGGTGAATTTTAACGATATTCTTGTGATCGAGATTGCCCAATGCTTGGGCTTCACGTTGAAATCTAAGCAGCGAGCCCTTTCCGCGAACCAGTAAGTCGCGGTGCAAGATCTTCAAGGCCACTTCTCGTTTGATAACTCTGTCGAATGCCGCATAAACAGCGCTCATTCCACCTTCGCCGAGATAGGTCTTGATCTCGTAGCGCGAGGCAATTACGTCGCCGACATTGATGCGGCAATGCTCTTGAATGGCATCGACCAGATCCTCTTGACAGGTATTGCAACCCATTGTTCCGTCAGGATCATGGTGTTTTTCAAGCGAGGACAATTCACCTGAGGCAGTCTTTTGACGTGTGTCCGACTGAGTGTCGGAACGTGTCGATGTGCCGGTGCTGGTACCGGTGTGGGTATCGGTGCTTGTCTCCAACATGCGATCAGCATGAAAATCGTCGGTCCTACCGGCATTCATATCAGTCTGGGTCGAAACACGAAATTCTTGCTGCGTCGTATCCTCTCCCCGCGACTTGGCTCTGATCTCAATCTGTGAATTTTCGCCCAGCCCGGTCGTCAGCCTGATTTCTCCCTCAGTCTTGGCGAGATCTACTTTGTGACCTGGTTTTTGCATAATCGGCACGCACTTGTAGTTATTGTCGTTATTCCCACATTAATTCAGCGAATAATGGGTTAATTCCGATCCGTCCGGATCTGATATTAAATCGAAAAATCGCTTCAATCATTTATATGCTAAAGCGATACCGCCTCATTTTGCATGGGCATAGACGGTGTAGGTATCCAAAATACCTGCCGCTGTGCCGAAACTAATAGCCATCTTGAAAACAAACACTCCCAGGGGATAAAATCGTTTCATGTGGAGTGCTTGCAGATCAAAAATCCACACTGGCGATTTGAAACGCTAGTCCTCCTCAGTTACTAGATTTGGCATACCGATAAGCAGACTGACCCCAGCTCAGTCACAGAAAACACATTCAGTGTTTTTGGGACCCAATCCCAATGCCGTGGGATACAAGCTTAGCGATTTCGCAAAGCCCAAGCGGAGTAGCAGACTATGTTGAATGCAGTGTCGTTTAGAAAGTTTGGAAGAATCGCCCTCAGTTTCACCGCCCTCATGATGTTGAGTGCAGTGCCATTTGCTCCGAGCGCTTCAGCCGCTGGTGGGACGATTCTCGTCTGCACACAGCCGGGTGGCAGTGTCGAAACCGCCAAACAGACGCTGCGAGACAGCGGCTGCACCATACTTGCTGAAATCCCTTGTGAAGTCGGCAGATTCACAATCCTCCAGGTTCGCCCGAACGGCGGCAACGTGACGGCGGCGGTTTCTCAATTCAACGGCAGTATAGACGCCAATATTCTTTCTGCGGAAGAAACATTCCAAACGGTCGCCAGCCATTCATCCCGCAGAAGATGCGCACCGGACGATCCGGAGTATCCTTCCCAATATGCGTTACCTGCTATGCAGTGGAATGATGCTCGCTGCGCTCTCAAGTTGCTTGGCGTCAAACAACGCAGTTATCCTCGAATGACAGTTATTGATTCCGGAATCAACAAGATTACCCGCAAAGATGAAATGGAAGAAGTCACACAATACAACTTCACCAGTGGAGCTCTAGGTGTCCGTGAAAGGCCCTTCGACTCAGGACTTCACGGCACGTCGGTTGCTGCCGTAGCTTGTGCCCTCACGGATAACGACAGATTTATTGCCGGCTCTGCGTCGCATAATCTTCCTGGCAAAATCGTATCGTGCAGAATTTCCAATGATGGGGCCACCATCGATACTATGGATGTTCTGAGAGCCATGACCTGGTGTGTTGATAATCAAAGGTTGAGAGGCGGTCCTGGCGCAATCAACCTCAGCATTCAGTCACCGATTCTTCCTACATACAATGGATCGTCCGTTGTTCAAGAGATTGCAAAGGCTGCTCGCAGACAGGGCGACTTGTTCGTCAACTGCGCAGGCAACGAAGCTCTGGTGGACCCAAGTCCTGAAAAGAATTTACGACGAGTTATGGCTTTCGACGAAGACAATAATGTCGCATCTTTCTCCAATACCGGTCCTTTCAAGGCAGGCGCCCCTGGAGTGAATATAACCACTGTCACAGGCACCCCGCCCACCATTTATGTGGTTTCCGGAACGTCCCTTTCGAGTCCGTATTGGGCTGGGACCATATCATTCCTGCAAAGCTTCATGCCCTGGAACGACGCCGTCAAGCTCGATGCCATAGTTTACGGCACCGCGGACAAGACTTCTCAAGGAAACAGGATTCCCAACTACGAAAGAGCTCTAGGTGCTCTATTATTCTGCGGTTGGTGGTAAGCTGACATCGTTGTCACCCAATCTGCGTGATCGTCTATAAGAGATCAAAGGAAGAGAATTCGGCCTTTGCTACCTCGAGCATTATTCATGAGTGCGCTCAGCGCTGTGCTGTTTCTCTCGTCATGCTTTCCTCCGCCCAGCCTGGGACGCAGTGCAGATTGGGTCGTTACGATAAAAACGAATGTCGTAGAGAAAGCCCTCAACTATCCCAACTCGAAATTGCATCCTCTAATTCGGACTGCTGTTTCGTTCGAGCAGGGCTTGCTTGAGCAGACAACAGTCGACAAGGAGCTGGCAAAAAAGGGCGGAGAACCGGATATCGATATTCCCCAAACGCTATACGAATATCACTATTCAAGCCACTTTCGCACTGTCGGCATGCGACGCTTCAAAGAGCTGATCATCAAACCCGGCAGCACAGGCGTTATTAGAGTGAGCACCAGCCGATCGAATCTTGCGCAAGAAGAGGCAAATGCTGCAGCAAGTGCCACCGTTCGTCTGTATCTCGATCTCTACATGAATAAAATGCCCCTGCGTTCAATAGTTGTGCAAGGGGAAATATTCGATCAATTTTTGCAAGAGATGCAGCGTTACGGCTTCCGCACTTTTGTTGTCGTACCGGGTCAAATGGTGCCAGCACTGGCGGTGTTGAACATCAGATCGGAACCGTCGGGAAGACAGCAGTATTTGAGCTATGGACTCTGAAAATATGCGTAAAACAGGCAAAATGAGCGCATCTGCGAATGCCAGAAAACATGGAAACATGTTGGCAATGGTTGCCCTGGTCGGATTGGTTATTGCTGCAGTCCTCGGCATCGGCATTGTTGTATCGATGATGATGATGTCTCAAAAAAGAACTCAAAGCAAGATTGAAACTCTTTCTCTTGCAATGGCAACAGCAATCAATAAAGATGATTGGGTGGGCGAAATGAACAATATGACCGAGTTCTCTCGCGAACTTGTTCACACATCGAGAACCGTGTTCAATGCGACAAATGAACGTTACACACGAATGAAGCCGCTTGCTACTTTGCTATTAGAAGAAGCTAGACAGTCTGCATTGCTTGTGGAATCAGAAAGAAAAGACCTTACCGTCCTGCTTCTCAAAGATCTGCAAAAAATGACCAGTGATGCGGAAAATCAGAAGGAAAACCAAACCGGCATGAAACTACCAGGAGTCAGTGCTGATGCGACCCAATTGAAAACTGTCGATGCGGGTTATATAGACGGTGTCTTAAGCAATCTGACTTCAGCGGATGGTTTACCAGAGCTTCGAGACTATGATTTGCAAGAGAAGTACATCACACCAAAAAGCTTCGTCTATCTATCAAATATAAATGCAAAACTTCCTGCTCCTGATGACGACTTGAATTTCCAAATCTGCTCACTGGCCTCCCCTTCAAAGAAGTCCATTGCTCCAGTGAGACTAACATCAAACAGTGTTTTCAAAAAGCTGATGACTGTCGGACCGGAAGTCGGAAACGACTTTTCAAAATGTAAGCAGCTGCCGTCGGCAGTGCAAGTGGTTTCGTCGAGCAAAATCAGCGGTGTCAACCAATTACAGGACTCAATGAGCGTCACAATCAGCGCCGCAGCTCAAGGTGCTGGCTTAAAACTTCCATAAAACAATCGGTCCGAGCTTTTGTAAGCACGGACCGATCAGAGTCAAGTAATTGTGAATTGGTGCCTTGAGAATTACCAGCCGAAGCCAGAGCCGCCCGGCAGGGTCCCTGTGCCGCCACCGCCGGCAGATCCACCGCCGC
>PNKB01000119.1 GCA_013997645.1 Cyanobacteria bacterium PR.3.49 | reverse complement strand
GACACCATGATCGGTAATGGCGACAGCAGGCATGTTTTCAGCCTTGGCTTTCTTGACGAGATCTTTGATCATCGTGGCGCCATCAAGAAGGCTGTATTCGGTATGAAGATGAAGAGGAACGTATGGACGCGGACTCATCTTCGCTGTCTCCTTGCCTGATTCGGTCTTTCTCTTCGGTCGTTGTGCAGCAGTGGCGGTCTGCTGCACTTGCGGTGCTGCCAAACCCCCCGCCCTTTATTTACCCGGGCAGGTGTGAAGAACCCGACCACAGGGTGACCGGATTCTATTTATTCTACTTTCATTGAAGCCTGGCCGCTTACATATCGCCTTTTATGTGTTCTAGATATAAGGACGTAGTGGCTCGGCAAAAAGTTCAATGCTTGCATATCTTTTGCATATACGAAGTAAGAGGGAGCGTTGCCGCTCCCTCTTTTTGACTTTCTCTCTTGGTTGGGGTGGGAATGATTTGCTGAGCTTAGACCAGTACACCATTTCCATGTGTGCCGGTGCGAGTTCGGGCCGAACGTCGGCGTGGAACGGCAGTAGCTCTGTGGCTTTCATTGCCTTCGAAGAATGCTCTGTCGCGAATGATCGCAGCGGTGGCTTCTTCAACTTCTACCTGGGCTATAGCTTGTCTAAACCACATGCGAAGGCATTCTCTTTCTTCTTTTGACAGATCTATGTCGTTTTCGAACATATAGGAATCTCCTTAATCGGCCTCACATCAACAGGAATCTTCTTCCGAGACTAGGAAGTGATTCTCTTGGCAACCGTGCGTGTTTTTAAATTTCCGCAGGCGATAAAACGTTGCCGGACAATTTGGCAAGCCTATCGAATCCAAGTACTCCAGCGGCAGACAACCTTCATCAAGACTGACGATTGCGGCGCCACCAGATGTCCATATTTGCATTCTAAGGGCTTCCAAGTGGTTAGCAATACTTGACATTTTGTCTTTCGGCTTATAATCAGCTCATCCGCAAAGCGCCTATGCGAAAACCCTTTATTCATGCGCTTCTTCGCGGGTGGTATTTTTCGAATTTTCGTCGTGGACTGTTCGGGTTTCTGAGTTTCCGCTAACGAAACAGTGTCGAAACCCCGACTGAGTTAATGTTGGTAAGCCCTGAAACGGGAAGTAATGCGGCTGGATGGGTCTAGACTCCTCTTTCAGCAGCTAATAGATAAAAGGAACAACCTTCCAGCGTGTTTTGGAAATGTCCAACTGTTCGCCATCGCCCGCGAATTGAGTGGCTGTCGCCTTTCCGTTCAGGTACCATTTCATCGCCACGACAATCCCCGGCAAACTCAAAAGTGGCATCCATGCATTTTCTACCAGGGATATGCCGCTGATGATGACCAGCCACGCGGATAGGTCCGGGTATTGCACCAGAGGCAGTGCCTTGCTGTGAGCAGGTTTGTTTTCTTGAAGAGGTGTGTCTTCGTGATGTACTTTTCCATTGCCGTTCCCATTGCCATTGCCCGAACCATTAGTGTTGTGCGACTGGGTAGCCTCCACAACTTTCTCATTTGCATTTAAGGGCTTGTAAATGACGCTCAATCCAAGCAGCACCCCTCCACATGCGAAAATAAGCAATCCGAGCGTGGAAACAATTAGTTCTGTTTCGCTCGTTGTTCCGACTTTCGTAATGGAAATGCGCTTACAGAGAACAGCAGCAGCAGTGTTCAGAAATACCGCAGCCTGTAAAAGCAGAAAGGCACGATGATGGAAGATAGTCGTCCTTAGAAAACCCAGAAGTTCGCGCAGACTGCCGACCTTGGTTACCTTCTCCTTAATTCCGGTGGGAAAGTGTGATGCAGTTTTGTGCGCTGCACCTGCCGTAATTGCTCCAAACACAATTGCCAGATTGATCAATATACGCTCGTCCCAGCTTAGTACATTGATGTTGTGCAAAGCACCTCTGGTCATAGTCATGATTGGCAGAGCCACTGTAATTGCGGCACAGACGAGCCCACCAAGGATGCTTCGCCAGTATTTTGCATCATCGAAAAATACTAACTTCAATGGTCAAATCCGAGTTGCAAACTAAATACAGGCTAGCAGCTCAGGTCAGTTGATGCGAACCCAAGACTTTGAGACTGTAGCGAACCAATTCTTCGACGTCACTAATTGTCGCTTCTTCACGGGCTTTCTTCAATGTCATATTGATCTCGGTGGGTGTGTATCCCAGTCCTTCCAGGATGGCCTCGACTTCTTCTTCCACTCCAGATGAAGCCTTGTCGTCGCTGCTGGCACCAATTCCTTTGCGATTCACCCACTCTTCGATTTTGGATTTAAGCTCCAATATAATCCGTTGCGCCACTTTTGCGCCCACTCCGGGCGCCTGGCTGATTAGCTTTTGATTTTCGGAAAGCACGGCGTCGACCAGCTGTTGCACCCCGAGAGTGCCCACTACAGCCAGTGCCAGCTTTGGTCCGATGCCGGTCACGGTTTGTAGAATGGCAAAAAGCTCGCGCTCATCCTGGCTGCCGAAGCCGAAAAGAGTCCATTCAGTCTCTCTGATTATCAAACTTACCGGCATGAGCGTTTTTTCGCCCACGGCGCCCTGGGTGAGCAGGGTCCTTTTGGAGACAATCACCTCAAAGCCGATGCCGCCGACATCCAGGACCATCCTGTCAGCCTGCCCGCTGGTCAGTTCTTTTTCCCGAATTTCGCCCTTAAGGTAGGCAAGCATGTGACTTGAATTGCCTTTGTCTGACGTTATAGAGCGATTTGGGTAAGGATAAAATCGGGGCGAGAGGATTTGAACCTCCGGCCTTCCGCACCCGAAACGGACACGCTACCAAGCTGCGCTACGCCCCGATATGGGTTTGATTCTAGCATACGACCCTGCGGCCAGGTCGCCATTTTAACCAGTTTAACGGTTTCCCGTTAATGTGCTCAAGAGCCCATGGGTAAGGTCTTTAGCGCCGTTACTGCGCCATTAATGTAACGTTGCCGCCGCCATTGTGACCTTGTTGCAGCGCGGCGCGGGCGTGTGCCATAAGGACCTTGCCATCCTCATCCATTTTGTCGCCCCACTGGCAAATGCCGACGCTGACAGTGATGTTCAATTCCATGCTATTGGCATCAAAAGGCGTGTCGGCGATTTTCGTACGCAAGCGCTCGGCAACCTCGATGGCTCCGGCCGAATTCGTGCAAGTCAGAACGACGGTAAATTCATACTCTGCCGTGCGCACGACGATGTCGGAGTCGCGCATCTGCTGATTGATCATCTTGCCTAATTTGCCGATGACCGCATCGCATTCTTCGCGGCTGATGGCGCGGTTCAGCTCTTTATACTGGTCGACTTCGATGATGACGATGCTGAGCGGCACTTTATAGCGCTTAGCCTGGCGAATGCCGGTTTTGAGAAACTCATTGAGATAGCGCGCAGTCTTCAGTTCGGTCAGTGGGTCGGTCAAAGACAGCTCTCTCAGTTGCTGTTCTTTAATTCTCAACTCGTCTCTGAGCGCCTTTTCCCTCAATACCGACTTGACGCGGCTCAGTAATTCTTGCGGCTCGAACGGCTTGAAAAGGACGTCTTCCATCTCGGTTGGCGTTTTGAGATCTTGCAGAGTCTGGTCTCTGGAGCCCAGAAAGATTATCGGAATATTTTGGGTGCGGTCGTCGGCGCGCAGGCGGTTGAACACCTCGACGCCCCCGATCAGCGGCATGTGCAGGTCGAGAATGATGATGTCTGGTACTTTGACTTTGCAAGCAGCAATCGCTTTGAAACCATCATTGGCAGAAGCTACCTGGTAACCTGCCTTCTTCAAAAGGTCGCTCAGAGCAATGGTATGCGCCTGCTCGTCGTCTACCACAAGTATGTTTGGGCTTTCCTTCACTGTCTCTCTTCTACCGCCAAATAACACCTAAACCTGATGATACCCGCTGTGAAGCATTTTCCCACAGCCTTTGACTACTTGCTTTTGCAGTCGCCTGATTATCGGCCGGTCCAATCAGTTTTCCATTTTGCCTATCTACTCGATGACACCAGATGAGGTGCAGTATCTTTCAAAGAAAACAGATGGTGGGCATTTCGATAGTTTCGCAAACATCGTTTTCGACAGCTTGCAGCGATCGTCTTATGCAGTCCAGATAGGGTGCAGTCTTGATGCCCAGCGTGTTTTCAGCGACTGATTCAGCGCGCGCGACGGCTCTGACGAGCAGCTTGCGTGCGCCGACTCTATTGCCTCGACCGAAATGATAGTAACCGACTGCCGCTTGAATTATTGATTGAACGAGTTCTTTCTCGTCGTCATGCAGCATTCGCCAGTAGTCCTCCAAGGTCTCGTGCGCATCGTAAAACTCGCGCTTGTTGAACTCTTCAAGGCCTTTGATCAGCAGAGGATTATGCGAATGTTGCGAATAGTTCGACATAACGTTTCAACTATCAATGCTGGCGATGGCTACCACTCGTGCGTCAGCGGGCAGCTTCTCTACTTCAGGTGCCGACAGCGTCGTCACTTGCGATGCGTCCATCAGACCGGACAAATCTACCAGCTTGGGTCCGGCCAGCAAGAAAATCGAGGGTATCACTTTTCCTGCATCGCCCCACTGCGAATGTGCTTCCACGAGCTGGTTTATAGCCCGTCCTGATTCGGAAGGGGTGCTCACCAGGCAGTCTCCATGTCGTACCTGCAGGCGGATATTGCCGGAGCGATCGATGACTCGAATGGGATGAATTTCGCTCTGCAGCAAGCCAAAAAATTTCCCGGCTTTCACTTTGCCACCATACACGCAGAAGTGCTCCGTGCCAGCCTTCAGTGCAACATCATTCGCATGTGCATGCATTGATTCGGCCGCCAGTTTGAGCTTTTCCTCGTCGTTCAGATCTTCTTTTAACTTGTCCGTGTCGGTGACGCTTGTTGCACCACTGGCTGTGGCACGGATTATATTAGCGCGGCTGTCTATCTCTACATGTATCTCTACCGATGCCGGGTCTGCACCCATTTTAAGCACTGCTGTTTGCGCTTCATCGCGCAGTCTCAAGATGTCGTCGTTGGTAGGATTGACCACCTGGCGCTCGACTGTTTCCCTTATCAATGCAAGTGCGACGCCGATGGCGGAAACAACATCTGAGTGACGGGAGAGCTTGTGGCTGAGCTTCATTTTTCCGGCCAGATATGGAACGATTGCTGCGGCGCCGCCGCCTCCTCCGACCAGAGTGACCATAGAAGGATCGAGTTTATTGTCTTTGATCAATGCGTTGACGACATTTTCGTTTTTCACCGAAGCCAGAGTGAGCATGTCGTTGGCGATTTCTTTGGGTTCGCGGTTAAGCTCTTTCGACAGCACGTCAAATGCTGCGCTTATAGCTTCATGATTGCCTTTGGCGCAGTCATCATCGCCAACCAGATTGAGAAAGTTGGAAGCGCATGTCGGAGTCAATGTATAGCGCTCTTTCGTTTGGCTGGCGGTGTCCTCAAGTGCCAAGTAGTCCTTTGGATCGCCCTCGAATGGTTGAATAGTCTCAGCTTTAAGTTGACCCGGCTGTTTCATAAAAGCCACATATTTCAATCCGGCGATATGGGCGCTGCGCGGACCGACGTCGACGACTTCGCCGGCAGAGCCTGACTTTATGCGGGGCATAGAACCTCCGGCGACGCCCACGGTTCTTACATCCAGAGTATTCGTATAAATTCTGTGACCGCCGATCTCACCCGGTTTGATCCGCGCTTTGCCGTTCACGATGGCAGAAATATCCGTGCTTGTCCCACCCACTTCCAAGAATATTCCGTCAGAAATATGCAAGTACATCATGGCTGCAGCCACTCCGGCAGCCGGGCCTGAAAGCATCGTCAAAATCGGGCGCTCGCGCATTGCCGCGATATCCATGACGCCGCCGTCCGAGCGCATAATCATAAGAGGCGCATGAATGCCGGCTTCCCGCACACTCTTCTCAGTCATGTTGGCGCTGTCCAGCATGCGCGGCAGCATGGACGCATTGATGACGGCAGTGCGTGTGCGTACCTTGAGTCCGTACAATTGGCTGACTTCCGAACCGCAAGTAGCCAAAATGCCTTTCTCTTTCGCCAATGCCACCACTCTCTTTTCGTTGTCCCCGTTGTCCACGGAGAATGCTTCACTGGCAGCGATTGCACCTGCGCCTGCTTTGACTAATTCGTCTAAGACAGAATTTAACAGTTCATCTTTAGGTGCGTGCGTAGTGTCGACGAATTTGTGTATGGTCTTCAAAAACTTGCCGGGCGCCAGTTCAATTTTTCCGACTTGCGTTGAAAGATTGGCCATGAACGAATTGATGCCGCCGCCCATGCCGATGATGCCGACAGTGGCAACGTCACCTTCCAAAAGCGCGTTGGTTGCCTGGGTGGTGGAGTGAGCAATGAAAGCGACTCTTTCGGGCTCAATCGACGCTTTCTCCAGCAGCATCTGCAGGGCATCAATAATGCCTTTGGCGACGCCCTCTTTGGCGGTATGAGTGGTGTGAACTTTAACCTTTTCGATCATCTCCAGCGATTCGGCATCAAGCGCGACTGCATGCGTGAAAGTGCCCCCGACATCGATGCCCACCCGCACTTTGTTTTTTTCGGCGGCCGCTTTTGCTTTAGTTTTGGACTCTTTTGTCATTGCCGTATCTGCTGTTAACTGAGAGGAACGAATTTGAAGAAGACTGCCAAGCATAATCCGGCAATTGTCGCCAACCAGGCATAAGGTGCAGTCTTCTTGAGCAGGGTCTGGGTGTCCGTGCCCAGATATGTCGCTATCCAAATGTTGTGCGTGTTGGTCGGGTCGCAAATGCCTTGTATCTGTCCGACCGACATGAGCATGCCCATGATTGCGCTGGAAGCAAGAGTCGTAGATTTTTGAATCAGCGCGACCAGACCGCTGCCCATGCCCCAGAGACTGAGCGGACCTCGATAGAGAGCCAATGGCGCGGCCAGAGTGAAGACAATCACATAAGGAACGGCAGTCGTTGGAATTACCTTTTGCACTATTGGAGAAATCGCTTCAGCGATGTGCGGATTGCACACTGCCGTAATCAGCATGCCGATGCCGATCATCAGAACGACTGCAGGGATTACAGAAGCGATGCCGTCAATGATCGAGCGGGTAAGTACGGTTACCGAATCTCTCTTCCAGGTGGTCAGTACACCGTATATAATACCAGCAAGAAAAGCCGGAATAAAATCCCAATGGCAGAAGAGAACCAGTATCAGAGGGATAATCGGGGTGAAAAGGGAGAGAGCCGAGATGCTTTCCGTTTTGCGAACATGTCTTATTACGGCGAGAGTTATAAGTGCCATGAGAACGACCGCTGCAATCACTGTGGAATTCGGGTCGATAGCTGCCGGTGCGGCTCCGGCTTGAGGTGTGCTTCTTTGTGAAAGAACAGGGAAGACGGCAACTTCCAACAAGGCTGCCACGACAAGATATTTGAGATTGCCCCAGTTTTTCAGCTCGACGACAAGAAAAGTGACGACGATAAGCGCGATGATTGCCGAGAAAGGAAGGACAAAATTGATGATTGCCGCCGGGTCCAGATGAAGGACATCTATGTACATCTGCCAGCCGGCAATGTTGAACATGCCACCCAGGCTGATGCCGAAAAGAAAGAGGGCACCGGCAGTGATACTGGATATACTCAAAGACAGCAGTGCAGGAAGCACGATGGTGCCGACCATAATGACGGCACCGAGACCACCCAGAGTGGAGAAGAGCAATGCTGTTACCAGTGTCATCACCAATCCCAGGACAAATTGGTTGTCACCTGAGAATTCCGCAACCCAGCGGATCAGTGCTTTGGCAATGCCTTGCTTGTTCATCAAATCAGCCAAAACTGCACCGAACATGGTTGTCGTGTAAGCGCCGTGCATTTTTGTGGCGCCCTGATTGATAACGTCCGAAAGAATTTCCTTTTCCGGAATGCCGGCCAAAATGGACATCACGATTGCCATTACAGGTAAGGCCAGTAAAGCGGATATGCGACGGCTATACATCAGCATCGCCATAACGACAAAGACGGCGAGGCAGGCGATTCCGATTAACATCTTGGCTTTGATTCCAGCTCTGGAAATTACATAAGTAAGATTATCAGATGAAGTAATCTGATGTTCGACTCACACTGTCAAGAACATCTACTTTCGAATAACTGGAATAGTAGTCAACTTTTCGCTTGGCTTACCCATTGCCTTCATGAGCGAATTGTAGTCGCTGAGAATTTCCTGATTGATTGGAGATTCAGAAACACCTGACTTGCCGACTATTTCGATAGCTTTTTGATAGAGCGCTTCTGCGCTTTTGAAATCCTTTTTGCGCTGCTTCAGAAAGCCTAAATTGTGTGTTAGAGCGGCTCTTTCAATGGGATTGAAATCAGAAATTTGTTCGCCATATGAAATGACGGTCGGCAACAGTTCTTCGAGATCGTCGAATTGTTTTGCAGCCAGGAATGTTTCCGCCAAATCCTGATATGACTTGAGAATTTCTCGCTTATCGTATGGGCGGCTGCGCATGAGAATTGCAATCGAACGCTTCAATTTTGCTTCGCTGGTGTCGCTCAGCACTTTCAATTCTTCGGCTGCGCCGGGAGCCAGTGGTCCGCCGTCATTAAAACCTTGATTGAATTTGATGATGGCGCGTATATCCGTCAAGTCGACTTCGCCGGAAAGCCTAAGAGACTGTGCCACAGCCCAATACTGCGGTGGCAGTTGGTTGCGTAAAATCGGCAGCAACGCATTGATTTTTCTATCGCTCTCTTTTTGTCTCTGATTGATAAGATCCAGGGTCGCGCTGGATAACATTTGCAGCATTTGCGGCCCGGTTTGATCTGCGACCTCAGTAGCTTCCTCAGCCGCAGCGCGAGCCTTTTCTGCATCATTCATCTGCCAGAACAAACAAGCCTGAGCGTATTTGAGCATCGCCAGATCTCGCTTCAAAACAGGCGGTGCTGTCTCCACTGCGTTGCTGGTTTCAAAAAGCAATTTAGCCGCTTCTTGCGAATTTCCCGCACCAGCCAAATATTGCGATTGCTTGATGAGCAGTTCTGCAAAATCAGGAATATTGTTTCGCATCATCGCTTTTATGTGCAAATTCGCTTGCTTGAAAAACTCCACCGCTTCCGGCTCATCCCCGGCTGTTAGAGCCAGTTCTGTAGTGACGGCGGCAATCTTTACTAGGGAAGCTTTTTCGTCATCCGACAAATTATCGGCAGTAAGAATATCCGGACGTTCGGACTTAACCAGTGTTTCCAATTCCAGGCGCATTTGCTCGCGCGTCGGCTTGGGCTGCAAGATTCTCAGTGCGTCTTTATATTCCTGGCTGTTGTCCTCAAACATTTCTGTTGCAGTGATTCTGCCGTGATTGAGATTCATAATCACGTAGCACAAGTCAATCATGTGTTCGAGGGTGGTGCCCATGAGTTGATTTTTGTTTTCGTCTTTCATCGACTCTGCTGTTTTCAGAGCCTTTCGGAAGTGCTCGAAAGACTGCAAATACCTGCCGCGATCGAAAAATTTCTCAGCCTTGTCCATGTCCTCTTGCCACCAGCTGAGCTCTTTTGAAGATTGCGACAGAACCGAGATTGAAACCGGCTCGGTCGTCTGCCAGGGCGCTTTCTTCTTGCCGGAATAGAGGTCATAACCTTCCTTGGCGCCGAAGGCTAGCAAAACAACAACCGCCACGCCGCTCAGCAGTTTCCAGGGGGGTTGACTGGCGGATTTCCCGGCTTTCTGCTTGCCGTCTTTTACGGCTGGCTCTTGCAGAGTATCGGCAAGTTCTCCGTTTCTCTCGCCTTTTTTGTCGCCTTTCTTTTTCTTTTGATCTGCTTTCTTCTGCGCGCCGGAGGCTTTTCCAGCAGCCGGTTTTTTCTCATCGACAATGGCGCGCTCTTGCATGGTGGCTGCTACCGGATTCGGTGCTATCTTGTTGGGTTGGGTCTCCTCCTCGCGCGGAATGCTGCGCAATTTCTCGAGAATTGGATTGAGGTCTTCCAGCACGTCGTCCATTGTTTGATAGCGATCTTTTCTAGCTTTCGCCATCAGTTTGCCGATAATGCCGTCCAGGTTTCGTGACATCGCCAAGTCCGGACGCACTTGAGCGAGCGGTTTGGGATCTTCGTTGAAGTGCATGCCCACCGTGTCGGCAAAGTCGACGCCGACAAACGGCGGTCGTCCGGTCAAAAGTTCGTAGAACATGCAGCCAAGTGAATACATGTCGGAACGCTCGTCAAGGCGCTCACCCCGGCATTGCTCCGGGCTCATGTACAGTGGGCTGCCGAAGACTTCACCGGTTTCCGTCAATCTTGCACTGTCTGCTTCGTCTACTTTGGCGATGCCGAAATCGATAATTTTGACGATTTCGCTGCGACGGTCGTCGCCTCTAAGAAGCATGACGTTGCTGGGCTTCAAATCCCGGTGCACGACCCCTTTGTTATGTGCATGCCTGAGAGCTTCCACGCATTGCTTGATGATTGAAACTGCGCGCAATTCCCTGAGAGCCTTCTTGGCCGCCATCACATCTGAAAGGGCAATGCCTTCCAGGAAATCCATGACTAGAAACGGCTCGGCGCTGTCCGCGTCGCCGAATTCATAGACTTTGATCAGATTGGGATGGTCCAGCTTGCTCAGCGCCACGCCTTCTTGCACAAAACGCGCTCGCGCTTTCTTGTCCATTTTGCGCTTGTAGCACAGCACTTTGACCGCTACATTGCGCTTCAGGTTTTGGTCGTAAGCTTTATAAACGGCGCTCATGCCGCCTCGTCCGACCAGAGCCACTATTTGATACTTGTTGCCGAACATAGTGCCCGGATTCAAATCCCTTGACGGATTCGACCCACCGGGCCCTTTGGGCACAATCGCCGTGGGCGCCTTCTCTTCTTGACTTTCGGGCGCGTCAAAGGGACGCCCGCCCTTCAGCGGTTCGCTCCGGCGAATTTTATCATCGAGGTTATCTGGCACCTGGCTCGATTAATCTCCTCAGATACGCGACGCGTACCTGCCCCCCTTCTCTGTTCTACCCCAAAAAGTAGTGTTCTGGTGGTTTTCTCTTGCTCATTCTTACTAAATCCAGAATTTGCTAGCCTATTTCTATTTATGCTAATCATATGGAAGGCCCGTCTTGATGGTGAAAACCTAATCGGGCCTGAGTGCCAAAAGTAAATCCGACATGAGTATCGCCACATTTTTCGTATTTCACTTCGTGCAGATTGTTCTGGTCGAATCGATTGTGATGTGGCGACTCAAATGGGGCAACTACCGGCACTCGCTGGTCGATGCTCTGATGATGAATTTTGCCTCCATTCTAGGGCTGACTCTGGGACTGGCGCCGCTTATCAGGGGAGCTGGTCCTTTCGGATTGATGCTTTTCTGCACCTACAGCCTCATGGTCGAAACGGTAACTTTAATGCTGCTCGAGCGGCACCCCTGGAAGAAGGTGGTCAGCGCAGTGGTGATTGCCAACCTCTGCAGCTGCGTGCTTCTTGCCGGTGAGAGTTTCATGAACTGGGCGGACTTTTCCGGACTTTTCAGATGATTTCTTGGCAGCGCAGAATCGCTCGACTCGGGCCGATAATTTTTCTTGCCACCTGCGCATCTTGTTCGTCGGATCCCAAACCTAATTCTCACACCCAGTGGAAAGCGGCTTACGATGCCGGTATGTCTGCTGTGGCGGTAGGCAACTTGTCTGGCGCCGAAAAAAGTTTTAGCGATTCGATTACCGTGCTCGGCAACGGCGAGGCCAATGAGAAGCGCGCCAAATCCTGTTTGGCACTGGCACAGGTCTTATACGACCAGCGCGATTTGCACGGTGCCCTTAAGCGATCGAAGGAGGCGATGTTTTACTTCGAGAGCAAGTGGGATCCACTTAAACCAGCATCATCACTTGATGAAAGCGGTATGAATTTTCTGAATTCAACATTGCTGGCGGCTCGGTCGCTTAATTCACTCAAACATTACGATGAGGCACTGCCGCTCTTGGAGCACGCCCACGCACTTCAGAAAAACCTGGTGGTGCCTTTGAAATTCAATCATGAGTTGATGGATGCTATGCGAGTTGCGCTCAAGGCCACCGGAAGGAAGAAGGAAGCCCGCAGATTGCTCGACGACATCAAGTATTCCGAGTCCTCCATGCCACAGCGTGATCCGGCTTCCATAGCTGGGTTGAGTTACATGGAAGCGCTAAGCGAAGGGAAGAGTGCATATCAGGGAGGAAACTTCGAGGCCGCCGAGGCACTGTTCGGGCAGGCTCTTCGGCAGGCGAAACATAGCGGTGCCGATTCTCTGGAAGTGGCAGAAGCGTCGCTCCATTTAGGCGACTTATACCTGTCGCGCAAAAGATATGACGGTGCCCGCACGACGCTCGAGCGCGCTTTGATAATCGCGCGTCAACGTCTGAAGAAACACGACCATCGTTTGAAAGAATATTTGAAGCGGCTGGCCAGTGTCTATGCCAATACATCTCAATGGAAAAAAGCGGCAGCGCTCGATGAAGAAGCGCTGGAATTGATTTTTGAGGATGAGTATAAATTTGAGAGAAAGGTGCACCGTTCGCGGGATTTGATGGATGCTCTCATCGATATCTACAAAAAGGACGGGCAGCTAGATAAAGCTGAGAGCATGGCGCGACGCAAGTTGAAGCTCGAGGAAGATGGCTACGGCAAGTCCAGCAGGAAAGTCGGTGTCACATTGTGCCAACTGGCAGAAGTGCTGAAAATTAGGGGAAACCACCGGGGCGCTCAGCAATGTTTTGAGCAATCACTGACGATACTGAAAAGGAGCAAAAAGACAATGGACCGCGATATTGCCGAAATCCTCGAGCAATACATCAAATTTTTGGATGGGCGCGGTGAAAAAAAGCGCGCGCAGAAAATGCGTGAAGAGCTGAAGGCTATGAATGATGCGCTCGTCGACGATTTGGCCGGGAAAAGACGATAGTGGTTGTCAGGAGTCTGGCTGTCTTTGACGGTTGACGGCTGGTTTGAGCGGGCATAAAAGGTCCGTCAGGCCATTATTCATGGGCGTTCATTTATGCTTAAAAAGACGAGTTTAGCAGCCAAGACGTTGCAGAAACTGCCTGCTGCGCCGGGGCTTTCGGAGATTCACCACTTTCTTTCCGTGGCTATGGAGCAGCGTGGCAGACAGGTGGAAATCACCTGGGCAACGCCCGATAAATTGATGGATTTCTCGCTCAACATCCACTGCCCGATAAAAGGCGGTGACACCAATTGGAAGTTATTTCTGGGCACAGGCGCGAAAAGTGAGCTCCTCTGGGACTACCGCAGTTGCGACGTCCTGCTCGTCTACAACCTCATCGTTTCTTCCTGCGGCGAAGTGCATCAGAGCGTTCAGGCCGAAGGAGCAATCACAGTTTCCGAATCGTTCAGAGACGCGTCCAGAAAGCGCGACACCTATTTCATGCAAGCCAGCCGTTCGACCACTGAGACCGATTTGACCAAGCTTTCCGCAATTGGTCTGCAGGATAATTCCTGGTCCAAAGGCACTCAGGAGATGACCGGAGAGCTCAATCTCGTTCCCACCTCGACTTTGCTGCAATCTATTTTGTTGTCCAAGACAACAGGCAAGCTGATTATCAACAATCAAAACGAGCATGTGGAAATTTACTTCGTTGAAGGTCGCGCCGTTCATGCAGACGGACTCGGACAGGCAGGCGATGAGTGTTTGCTCGAACTGATGTCCATGCGGGACGGCAAATACAATTTCGAGTTGCGAGCCAGAACCGAAAAACAAAACGTAGTTACAGATTTGGAAACATTGATTGTCCGCGGTGTTCAGCTGACAGATAGCATGACCTATCTGCGTCACGCCGGTGTCGCCCCTGAGTCTGTTTTGCTCAAGGCGCGCAAAGATCTCAGCGAGTACGATTTGTCTTCCAGTTTGGCTGGAAATCCTGCCATCGATCCGGAAGCCATGCTTCAACTGTATATCGCTATTGATGATCGCTCCATGCTCAAGCAAGTGACGCGTCTGGCAGAACTGCGCAAGAGCCAGTGGGTGCCGGCACTCTGTCACCTGATCGAAAAGGATTTTGTCACTTTCTCCAACGAGCATGTGAAATCGAAGAGCGAGCGTTCTAACTTGCAAGGCAAGCAAATTGATACATCGCTCATTCACAGCGTCATGATGACACTGCGCAGACCGGAAACAGGAATGTTCACCTATCCTGCTTTCCTCTATTTTTTGGAACAAGAGTACTTCCGCGCTTATCGCTCGAGCAGCCCGCTTTCGATCATTCTTCTGGAGATGCGAGTTGTCGGCGCGCCGCCTAATTTCGGACGTGATGCACTGGATGTCGGAGCAGTCGCCGAAGCATTCAGACGTATAAGCAAAATCAAACGGCATGTCGATACGGTCTGCCACTACGATACTTATGATTATGGATTGATATTGCCGAACACGCGCACTGCCGGCGCCAACATTTTCGCCCGCAGAATTTTGAAGACACTGACCAGCTCGCCACTACCGGGCATAGACAACAACCGGCTTTCCATCGTTATGGGCATAGCCACTGTGCCTGACGATTGTGTCGATCTGGCTGTACTTTTATCTGCTGCCGAAGCAGCCAAAGCGCAAGCAGTGAAGACGGTATCGCCTGTGGTGCTATACCAGGACGTTGTTTAATCGCTTCTATTTAGTCGCTTCTGAGGATCGGTTGTCCAATGCCAAAAGTAACGAATCAACTCGGGTTGCTTCTTGTTGAATCAGGTTTTCTCACTGACGAACAGATTGAAAAGGCCCATGAAAGAGCAATGGCGTCCGGTGTTACGCTGGGCCGTATTCTTGTTCTTAGCAACGATATCGAAGAGAAGACTTTAGATCAAACCCTGGAAGTATTGATACACCTGCGCGACAATGCCATGTTCACCGAAGGTGATGCTTTGGAAGTGCTCGGCATGATGAAAGCAGAAGCTGATGGAAAGAGCAAAGATGCGGACAAGTCGCAGCTGAAATCATTTTTCTCTCGCAAAGGTAGACCGATGCGAGTTGGTGAATTCCTGGTGCGCTCCGGTCTGGTTTCCGAAACTGACGTCATGAACGCGGTGGAAGATGGCTTGCTGACCCGGCGAAAAGTCGGTCAGGTCCTGGTTAGCAACGCATATCTGACAGTCGATGCGTTGGAGATGGCGCTCAATCTTTTGGATGACGTCAGGTCTGGTGAAATGGATGCCAGCGAGGCAGCTAAAAACTTGCGGGAAGCACACAGCTATCCTGAGTCAGACGACGATGATAATGAATGAAACAGTCTGAATTTGACGATCTTGTAAGGCGCAAGTTCGCAGAATTCGAGCGGCAAAACGGCCGTGTGCCGACATTGAAAGAGCTTTCAGCATCGCTGGGAGTTGAAGAACGCATGCTGGAGAGAAAACTCAAAAAAGCGCTGACGACAATTGGGACAGATGCTCAGACGGAAGGAACATCCGCTTTCAAATCAACGCTGCGTCAGGTGATGAGCAAAGGACTGCTCAATTACGAAAATCCGGGCATTGAAGACCTGCAACTTCTCCTGCTCAAAGGCCGGCAGAGTAAAACTGGTATGGCTTCAATGGAATGGGAAATTCCACCGCTGCAATTTGAATTGACTGTGCAGATATTCGACGCTCGCTCAAAGCCAGAATGGACCTTATGCATGCGCATGTCGAAGGAAAGAACTTTTCATCGGTTGTTTGGTGTGCGCTCACATATAGATGAGCTTTCCGAGCACATACATCCGGGCATATTTAGGTTTGACTCTGCAGGCAGAAAAGAGAACTCAGAACGGTCCGAATCGCAGCCTGTCGAAAACGTCGTTCCATTCAAAAGAAAAGAGCGCTGACCCTTCTAAACAAGAGTGCGGCTCTTCCACGCTTTATACAGCATCCAGCCCGAAACAACTAAGCCTTCCAATGCCGCCACGCTGACTATAGTTTGTTGGCTTCTGCTGTAGGTTGGAACTGTGCATAATTGCAAAACCTGATACAGAAAAATTGTGGAGAGGACAATTTTTAAAACGTTTGCATGGTGCGACGGAGCCGCTCGAAGCGCCAGCAACGCCGCCCACTTTGCGCTTAAGTAAGTGGAGACGGCGCCGTGCAGCCAATCGGTGTAACTTACATAAGGAATGAATTTGAAAAAGTGTATGGCGCCTTCGATGGCGGCCCAGGCTATATATCCGATGGCAAATCCGGCAAACGCGGCGACCGGCGTTAGCGTCCAGCGAAATAACCTTTTAGCGAAAAACTTCATGCGACTGTGATGTTACCAAAAATGTTTGTTTACCTGTTATTGCGGAAACTAGGAGACTGGTCTATTATTGTCAGCGTTTTAATTCTGAGGGAACACCATATGAGTAAGCTGGCTGGCAAGGTAGCAGTAGTGACCGGCGCGTCGAAGGGCATTGGAGCAGCGATCGCTAAATCACTGGCTGCTGAGGGTGCTTCGGTTGTCGTTAATTATTCGTCGAGCAAAGAGGGCGCCGACAAAGTTGTGAATGAAATTACATCCGCTGGCGGCAAGGCTGTTGCAGTCAAGGGCGATGTTTCAAAAACCGCTGAAGCTCACGGCATTATCGATAGCGCTGTGAAGAATTTCGGACGCCTGGATATTCTCGTCAATAATTCAGGTGTTTATGAATTTAAACCGATCGAACAAGTGACAGAAGAGAACTTTCACCACATGTTCAACATCAATGTGCTTGGTTTGCTGCTTACGACACAAGCTGCCGTCAAACACATGAAAGAAGGCGGCAGCATCATCAATATTGGCTCTCTGGTCAATCGAATTTTTCCGGCCGACAGCAGCGTTTACTCAGGCACAAAAGGTGCAGTCGATGCAATAACCGGAGTGCTTTCCCGCGAGTTGGGCGCGCGCAAAATTCGCGTCAATTCATTGAATCCAGGCATGGTGGAAACTGAAGGAACCAAAAGCGTAGGCATTGCCGGATCTGAATTCGAGAAGATTACAATCGCACAGACACCGCTTGGTCGCGTTGGTCAGCCGCCTGACATTGCCTCCATTGCTGTATTTCTCGCCAGCGAAGATTCCGGCTGGTTGACCGGAGAGCATTTGTTTGCCGGTGGCGGTTTTAGGTAAACGCCTTCAAAACAATCTAAAATCACAGGCTCCCTTCATCGAAGGGAGCCTGCTGTTTCCACCAAGCTAGGGCGTGGAATTAATTCCATCTGTCGTTGTAGCGTCCGTATGCAGTTGGAT
>PNKB01000118.1 GCA_013997645.1 Cyanobacteria bacterium PR.3.49 | reverse complement strand
ATGGTGCAAGAAGTCGACCTCGTCGTTTTAGGCGCGGGACCGGGCGGTTATACTGCTGCATTGAGAGCTGCCGAGCTGGGAATTAAGACTGTTCTGGTCGATGCCATGCCCAAGCCGGGTGGCGTTTGCCTCCATATGGGCTGCATCCCATCGAAAGCACTTCTGCACGCAGCAGAAGTGATCAACACGGCAAAAGGCGCCAGCAAATTCGGTCTTCACTTTGCAGAACCGAAATTGAATGTCGACGAATTGCGCACATGGAAGACATCCGTTACCGACAAACTTGCTCAAGGCATTGTCGGCATGTGCAAATCGGGCGGTGTAGACATCATTCACGGGCAAGCAAAATTCAACGACTCGAAAAGTCTTCGTGTCGATTGCCCGGGCGAAAGTGCCATGCGCATCAAATTCAAGCATTGCATTTTGGCTACAGGCTCGAGACCTACCGTCATCCCGAAACTCTTCAAGAGTGAGAAAGACCAGAATTCCAGCCGCATAGTCGATTCAACCGGCGCGTTAAATCTAGAGAACGTTCCGAAATCGCTTCTCGTTGTTGGAGGCGGCTATATAGGATTGGAAATGGGCACCGTATACAACGCTCTTGGCAGCGAAGTGACGGTAGTGGAAATGACCGACGGGCTCTTACCCGGCGTCGATCGCGACCTGGTCAAGCCGCTGGCAACTCACCTCACCGCCAGTTTCAAAAACATCTGGCTTTCGACCACTGTAGTCAGTTTGGAAGAAGTCAAAAACGGCGTTGAAGTCACGCTCAAAGGCAAAGACGTTCCCGAAAAAATGACTTTCGAGAAAGTGCTTATTGCTGTCGGAAGACGTCCGAATTCCGACAATATCGGACTGGAAAACACTCAAGTGACCATCGACGCCCAGGGCTTTGTCACTGTCGACGAGCAATGCCGCACGTCCGATAAGAAAATCCTGGCAATCGGCGATGTCTCCGGGCAGCCGATGCTGGCTCACAGAGCCATGCGTCAGGGTATGGTCGCGGCTGAAGTTTTGGCCGGTCGCAAATCATCTTTCGACAATCGCGCCATTCCTGCTGTGGTTTTCACCGAGCCGGAAATCGCCTGGGCCGGCATCACCGAAACCGAAGCGAAAGCACAGGGTAAAGAAGTCGGCGCCGCCAAATTCCCCTGGTCCGCCTCCGGCAGAGCTATGACACTGGCCGAGCCGATCGGTCAAACCAAGGTCATTTACGATCCCGATACGACCGCAGTATTGGGCGTCGGCATGGTCGGACCTCGCGCCGGCGAATTGATCGCCGAAGCGGTCGTCGCCATCGAAATGGGCGCCGTTTTAGAAGACCTCGTTGTTGCCATCCACCCGCACCCGACCTTGTCGGAAACGGTCATGGAAGCCTCAATGGCAGCTGTCAGCCGCATCGAGCGCAAAGCGGCGCGCGACATGGAAAAGGCCGGCAAGTAGACTAAAGAAATTCAGCTTTCATCGGATTGCGCGTAACTTCGCTATATCCGGTGCGATCATATGGCGCAATCGGATTTTCGAGCACAGGTTGGACTTTGGGCTTGGGACCTCCCCACGGCGGTCGGCGAAAGTCTGATTCAAATTGAATTGCGACATTTCTTCCGGAGTCGGCAAGGCGCTCGTAGTGGTCGCGATTGCGCGCCTGAATATCTTCAACTAAGACTCGACTCCTCTGCAGCTGATCGTCAATCACTGTCGGCTTTGCACTGCGCGACATTGAGAGCGCACGATCGAAATGATAGGTCGTGAACTCGGCCGGGTTTGAAACGTGCAAATTCAATGCCGCCGGTGCGGTTCGATCGGCAAACAGGGCACGAGTTACAGCCTCCGGATTATCGCCTTTCTCCAAAAGAATTTTCATTTGTTGCGATGAGACCGGCATGACCGGACCCTTGTCGTGAATGTGCGGAGATATCGCTCCTGGGCGAGAGTACAGATACTGCATGGTGACTCTGGAATTATTCGAAAGTACGGACGCAAAGTCTTCCGGCAACCGCTGCATGGCAACGAGAGTGTCATTAGGCTTGTGAAGGCTGAATCTGTGGAAATTTACATCGGGAAGGTCATGAAATCGAAAGCGCGTGCCGGCAAATTCAGTCGGCATATCCGCCCACCTTTGGGATGCGCGAATTTTGAACGGATTCTCCGCACGAATTCCCACATTGTCCAATAAACTGACCAGCTCGTACTGTTTATCGAGCTTTTGTGCTGCTTTGGCTGCTTCGTCAGCGCCTTGCAGCAGCAATTTTCGTTGATGCGCGAATGAATGAAGAACCTCACCCAGCGCAGCCTCGGCGACTTTCGTCGACTGAGCAATCGTTTCTGGTAAAGCGGCGCGCGCGGCGGCTAGGCCTTGAATAATCGGTCGTTCTAATGGCATATCTCGAATTCCTGTTTTCAAGTGACTGCGACTGGACCACTCTGCGAGTTTCTCGAAGAACCGTGGTGGAACTGTGGCGCAGCCATGTGAAAATACGTGTTTTGCCAGCGCCGCAGAGCACCCGCAGCATAGGTCAAGCGGTTATATTTAGGAGTTAGGTTCCTGCCCTAAAAAGGCTGAAATTATCAGCCATAGCTTTCTTTATAGGAATGCTTAGTCATTTTTCAAAGGGGGCATAACCTTCTAGGCGTTTGGGCGGATAAACCCTTGGAATCCTCTCGGGAAGGAGCACGCATGTCTAGCGAAGATGCTGGCAAGTCCGAAAACTTTGGCTCTGCGGCAAATTTGATGATCGAAGCGCTGGACAAAGCCAGCAAGGAGCTGGAGGGCACGGTCGATTCCTGCCTTTCTCAAGTGCGCGAACACTCAGACGGCGTCGAAAAGGCTCTGGCAGGAAGACTGAAGAAGTTTTTCGAGCAGTCCGGAAATCTGCTGGACGGTCATGTAGATGACCTTGCCAACAAGAAAGAAGAATTTATCGAGCGGCTCATGGAATTCGAGCGAACTGAGCTCGAGACCCTCACCGCCACAGCCAAAGAAATCCGCCAGCAAGTAAATGCCAAGGCCCAGCAGGCTACCGATTCTATTAACCGGCTGGTTGAAGAACAGGTCGCCGAGCTGAAGTCCTATATGAACGAGCCGAAACCGATTTTGCATGAAATCGTCGATGCCCGACTGGAAGTCGTCAAAGAAATCGGGCGCGCCAGCAAAGACAAGGTAGAAGAGTCGGAATCCGGTCTCGAAAAGGTAATTTCAGAGCGCGCTGAAGAATTCGATCGCGGCATCGTTACTGTTGTCGAAGATTCCAAACGGGTTGTCGAAGACAAGCTGGATGAGCATGCCCGTCAGTTCGAAGAAAAAATCCAATCAGTAATGAACGGACTGACTGACGCAGTCACCGCGGCCGGTGATGAATTGAAAGACAAAGCGCATGATGGACGCCAGAAAATTGATGCCGCTGCCGAACGTGGCCGTGACAGGCTCTTTGCCAATTTGAAAGACTACAGCAAAGCTCTTGAAGAAATTCAAAGCGGTTTTGCCGAACAGTTAAATACTGACAGAGAAGTCCACGAGGGAGTGCACAAAACCAAGCTCGATCGCAAAGCCCAAGAAGTGCGCGAAGAAATCGAGCATATTTCCACTGATGCATCCACCAAAATTTCAGCCAGCCACAAGCTTTTCTACAGCTCGCTCAAACGTCTGGAAAAGAAGTATTTCGACCGAATGGACAGACTTTTTTCCCGGCTCGAATCGGCACTGGCGCAGGAAGGCAATCTGACTTCCAGCTCCAAGCCGCAAGCGACCAGTGAATTGCGCACACTGCTTGCCTCGAGACTGCAAGCCAGAGGCGACGAAGTTATTAAGTCCTTCCAGCGTCACGTCGAGCAAATCGAAAGCGAATATTCTCGCTCGAGCGCAGGCTACCAAGAGCGCATCGAGAACATCAAAAGCAGCGCGGTTGAATCGATGGAAAAACAAGTCAAATCGATGACCCAAGAGATGGATCGCGTCACACGCAACTTCAACAATGGTTTGTCGGACCTGAATATCGAATTGCCTCAAATTGCCGAACGCGGAAAAGCGGCTGCACTGGCGGTGAAAGCGTACCGAAGCGCAATGTTGTCTCTGGAAGGTGACGACTGACAAAATTGCAAGATTGCACCAGTTGCGCAAGTAAGTAGTTAAGGAGTGATAGATGACATTCGGCGGCAAGAATCTGCAAGAAGTTTACGACGGCGGCTCCAAGTCGATGACGGAGCTGGAGGCGGAGCTGAAGGCCAAACTGAAAAATCTTGTCGATTCGCATGCTGAAGGTCGCCGCAGCGATGAAGAAAAGGCGGTAGGCAAGGTAGAAGAGCGCTTCTCCGAATTCGAAGCCGATTTGCGCAAAGTCATGGAAGCCACGGTGCAACGCATCAAAGATTCCATGCAAGAAGAAATCAATGAAACTGAAAAACACGTCGAGTATCTGAACGGCGAGCTAAAACTGGTGGCGGACAAACTGCGCGGCACCATCGTCGAGCTGAAGCGCGCGCACGAAGCAAGCGTCAACTTCATCTCCGAAACGGCCACTGACGAATTCGAAGCATCGGTCGAAGAGTCACAGTTGGAGATTGAAAAGCAAGACAATGCCGCATCGAAGCATTTGAAAGCGCATGGAACATTCGTTCTCAATTCATTGCAACAAAAGCTGGATCATTGCCTCTGGGAATCGAGAGGCGACGAAAAACAATTCAGCGGTGCCCTTTTCAAAACATACATGCAGCGTGCTTCCGGCATCGATACCGGATTTTCCGGACACATGCAAAAACTGACTTCGGAAAGTCAGGTGCATTTCAAATCTCTCGATGCTGCATCGCAAGCGGCAGAGCAAGCGCTTGACGGCGATATGACCAGGGTCCTCGGCGAGATAGATGCACGCGGCAAAGAGACTGAACAAACGCTCAAAAGCGAGTTCGAAAGAACATCGGCCGAGCATGCCGAAACGCTCAGACAATCGCTGATTACAGTCACAGAAGGATTGGGACGCACTCACGAAACCAACACTCAAAGACTGAATGAAGAAACTCGCGAGCTGTCTACTGCGCTGGTAGTCGCATCCGGCGAAGCACAAGAAGCGCTCAAGGCTAAGTGCGAGGATATCCGCACGCAGACAGACACTCAGATGCAACAATTTACGCAGCGCCTCGACGAAAAGATGAAGCAAACACTGACATCGAGGCAGCAGCTGGAGTCGGAAAAAGACACCATATTTGCCACTATTCAAAGTGAACTCAATACGATAAGAGACACTTTCGAAGGCAAACTCACCACTCTTAAAGATGATTCTCTCACCCGCGTCCAGACCGTTGTGGCGGAAACGGAAAGAGACATCGTCACCATGTGTGAAACACTGAAAACGAAGATGACAGCGGATGCTCAGGCAGTCGCCGACGATTTGCAACGCTCGATTGCAAACTTTCTCACCGAGCTGGCCGCACAGAAGAAAAGCGCCCTTGACGAGATCGAGGTCGCTGCCGGCAAATCTCCGCAAGCACAAGCTACTCCACCCGGTTCTCCAGGTTCAGATCCGAATCAAGAATCGGCGCGCGTCCGCCGCGTAAAACGCGATACTCAATAGGAAAGCCGAAACCACATGAATCAGATGCTCAAACAACATCATATTCGCCTGCAGGACCTGAGAAGTTTCCTGCGCGGTTATGGTACGAATAAGCCGCAGACGCCTGAAGAGTGGGCGGCAAATGAGAGTAAGCTGTTTACGCCCGGCATGCTTATTTTTTGTCTTGATTCAATCGCAGCACCACCCGGCTTGGCACAGTTCAGCAAAAAAGATGCCGCCACCGATGGTGAAACCTACAGAGTAAAAGACATGTCGGTCGTCGTCAGCATGACCGATGGAAAACCGCTGGCAGTCAATATTACAGCCAGTGCATTCGACATGCGGTTTCTCGATCAGCTGATGATGGAAAAAGCTCGCAAAGCAATCCTCGACGGCAGAGACTTTCTATATGTAGCGGCTTCGACTCCTGCGCCTCTCGATTTGCAGCAATCACAAGTTCTGGAAACTCTGGCTACCAGCCAGTACACGCAAGGCGGCTCGCGCCGCACGCTGGCCAGCGGAGAAGCCGGTTCGCAAGAACCTGCTCAAGCATTGCTTGGTGCACTCGGTGCCCCCATTACCTCCGGCGCCCCCGGCAAACATGTCTTGGACATCGGCAATGTTTGCCATATGCTCTTCGGACCGGAAGGGCGGCAGGAAGATAAGAATAGAGTCTTGATGAAAAGCTGCTTCAACCCAATCGCAGGCGATCCTACCCTGACCGTCAATGAAGGACAGAGCGCAGAAGCTCCAGCGCAGATGCAGTATGAGGACGTTACGCAGCCGCAAGCTGCACCGGCGGCACCACCACAGGCAGGAGATTCCGGCAGCGGCTGGACCGACCCCACTCAATGGGTCGAGCCGCAAGTGCCGACCGATGAACTTCCTGAAGCATGGCAGGCTCCGTCCCAGGAAATTCCCTTTCCCAACCAGCCGGCACAGTGGACTCAGCCAGGCGGTATGGATCAAGCCGCGGCCAGCTTTCTCAATCCCGATGCACCGGTGCAAGTGCCCGATTCGTCCATCACCGACAGCAGCGAGACAGGCATGCCGAGACCGGCACCGCTTGGATCTCCCCGCCAGTCGATGACCGGCTTCAAGGCTCTGGAAGATACCGGCACCTTCAGAAAATTCGACAACGCTCCTTCAGGAAGCAATCAAGCGGCCCCGCAAGCCGACATGCACCAAGCAGCGGCTGCTGCTTTTGCTGCGGCTGCTGCCGACAACGAAACTGCCGCAGCTCCCGCACCCGCGACCGAGCCACCAGCACAAGATGCGCAGCCCTGGATGCCTGTGGGCACCCCTCAGGCACAACCTTTCCTGCCGCCGCCGGCCAAAGCAGGCGCACCGCAACAGATCCGCCCCCAAGCCATACGTCCTCAGACCGGTCAAGATCCCGTTTCTTTCCAGGTCGAAACAGGCATCTACCAACAATTCGGCGCGCCGCCGATCAAGCCGGCCGAGCCTGCTCAAGCGGCTGAAGCGGTTCCTGCAGCAGCCGTAGAACCGGCAGCCGAAGTACCGGCAGCCATTGCACCCGAATTTGCCGAGGCACCACAGGCAGAGGCATTCGCTGCTCCGGAGCCGCAGACGGCACCGATACCCGAGCCTGCAGCCGTACATCCGGCGCAATCAGAAGTGCCGGCTGAGCCTGAAGCACCGGCTGTAGATGAATCCAATCTTTCGCTATTCGAAAGATTGAATTTGAAACTTTCGAAAGTCAAAACAGAGGGCACTCCTCAGGCACCTGTGACTGCGCCTCCTGTGCCGTCCCAATCCATGAATCAGCCGAGCGAACCGGCCGAACTTTTCGGATGGGAAACGCCCGAAGACATCCCGTCGCCTGCTGAGCCTGCATTCCAGTCGCCGGCGCAACAAGTGGACGAGTGGCAGAGCTGGGACGAGCCGGTGGCAGCTGCTGAGCCGGTCGCACCGCCGCAAGAAGCAGCTCTTGCCGATGCCTTGAGCGGACTGATGGGCAACCAGGCAAGTTATGAAGAGCCTGCCGCAGCATACGCTTCCAGTTACACCCCTGAAGATTTTGCTTCGCAGGCTCCGGCGCCAACGCCTAGCTACGAGAGCGACAGCCAGTTTGGAACGCCTGCCGACACTCCTCCGGGTTGGGCAGAGTTTCAAGAATCATTCCAGGACACAGCTGCACCTTCTGCACAACCGGCCGTCCCCGAGGTTGCTTCATTACCGGCCGAAGATGGCGGCTGGGTTGAGCCTGAAATTCCGGAATTGCCTGCACAAGCGGTAGAGGCGGTCCAAGAAGTACCGGCAGCAGAAATTGCCGCTGTTGGCGAACTTCCGCCAGCAGCACCAGAAGCCCCTGCAGTCGCAGTTCCCGCGCCGCCTGCCCCGCCAGCGCCGGTGCTAGCGCCTCCCCCGGCCATCAGCGCCAGCAATCCGTTCTTAACACCGCCGCCATTACCGCCGCCGCCTGTACAAGAGATAGCGCCGCCGCCGGCCGAAGAGCCGATTGGGGAAGTCGCGGCGGAAATCGCTGCGACAGCCGAAGTGGTAGAAGCGCCTGCGGCAGAAGTGCCTCAAGAAGCCGCCGCAGTAGAAGAAGTAGCCGCTGCAGTCGAAACACCGGCAGTCGAAGAGCCGCCTGCAGCCCCAGAACCGCCGCCTGCGCCGCGCGCACCAAGAAAGCCGACGGCCGAAGAACAGGCAGCAGTAGCCGCCGAAATGGCAAGCTTTCAGAAGAAGCTCGAGCAACAGCTGGCAAAAGCCGCGAAAAAACTCAATTCTCGCGTCGAGGACATCAAAGCGCAACTTACAGCCGAGATGGAACGACTGGCAAGCCAGAGCGAGGAATCCGACAAACAATCGGAAGCTTCACTGGCCGACGTGGGCACGCGTTTCACCAAACAACTGGAAAATGTCACTGAAGACGTTCGCCTCAAAATTTCCGATGCCTCTGCCAACGGCAGATACACGATCAAGCAATTGCTGACCACCAGCCAGAGCCAGATCGAGGAAGAGCGCAACCTCAGGTATGAAGCGCTTCGCGAAGCCTCGAAGCAATTCCGCATCGATACCGAAGCACTGGCCAGAAGTCTCGAAAAAGAGATGCAAGATACGGTCAATAAGCGCACTACCGAAGTAGCTCAGATGGTCGATGCCGTGATCGGCAAGCTCAAAGAGGCGGGCGATGCTTTCGTCGCCATGGTCGAGATGCGCTTCGAGCGCTTCAAAGATCGCATGGGCGAAGAGACTAATACGGTCACAGCCTTGCTGGATCGCAGTGTCAATTCGATGATGGACGAGTTGGAGGGCACCAACGACAAGTCCATGGACAAGCTGAAATCGGCGAAGAACGATTTCGAACAAACGATCAACTATCAAGTTCGCACAGCAGAGCTGACGCTCTCGCGCAAAACCAGGCAGCATCTGACTTTGACTTTGTTGCCCAAACTCAACGAGCGCAAACAAATACTGCGCGCGATGTCGACAGAGATGAGCAACCGTTTTGCAGAAGAGTCCACGATGCAAGTCAATGCGCAGATGACCGGTTTGGAAGCCAGTCTTAATGCTGCCAAAGGACAGTTGCACAATCTCGTCACCGAATGCCTCTCCAACATTGATTCGGTGGGGCGCAACCAACAAGCGGGATTGGAAGAGATCTTCAAAGATGCGAGCGCCTACATCGAGAAGTGCACCAATGAAGTGACCGCCACTTTGACCAGCACTGAAAAGCAGATTCAGGAGACGGAGACCTTTTCCAAAAAACTCGCCGAAACATCAAGCGTGGACGCCGATCCGCAGCTCACAGAAGTGCGCAACACCGCCCACACCAAAGTTCTGCAAATCAAGCAACAGGCGACCTCCGGGCTGATCACAACCCTGGACAGCGGCTGCGATCGTCTCGATCAAATCAGCCAGCAAGCACAACAAGATCTGACAAACCTGCGCACCCAGTATTCGCAAGGCGCACGTCAGGCTTCAGACAATGGATTGGCTTCGATGCGCGACGCCATCCAGGAAGCGCTGGCGGCCATTCAGGCTGCTCGCGAAAAATACATGGAATAAATACAGTCGATAGTAAGAAGGCCAGTTTAATTTTGCCGTTTTCGGCAAGATTATAAGATCCTCGCGCGCGGGTTAAGAACTGATCTTTTCCGGGAATAGTGACACAAGGGTCATCATAGGCTCATTTGAAGAGTCTGCCGAGCCCGCCGAATTCATTAAGTTCGAGGAAAGGGAACTGAACAGTTTCAACTACGAGCCCCCGCCTCCACTCGCGGAGTTTGCTGCTGACACCGGCGGTATCGACTACGTCGAAGAAAACAACGAGATCTTTCTTTACCACGGAACGAACTGCTATCGGCGCTGGGAAATCAATAAATCAGGCGCTATTGAGCCAGGCCGCAACAGCTACAGCTTTTTCTCAACGCGCCCGCAAGACGCGTTCAGATACGCTCGCGCCGCCAGTATGCGCGATATGGGGCCCAATTCGTTCAATTCGCTGATTTGTGAGCCGGTTGTACTCAAAGTTCGCTTCAACGCCCGCACCTGGATACAGGTAGATTTCATTCAGGATGAAGCCCAGAAGGACGACGAGAGCACCGGTCTGTGTATGGCTGTTTTGGGTCCGGTGCCCTGCGGCAGCATCGTTGATGTGTTGCACTGCATGCACGGACGCCGCCTCGGCGGTGGAGCAGAAACCATCCGCAGCTTCGAAGATGGGCGCGTCATGGAAGGAATACGCCACCTCAAAGAAACCCTGATGAAAGACCGGTTGGACAGCTGGCTCATGAAACACATGGGTATCTGGAGCCGCAAAGTCGGGACCAGCCTTAAAGGCGGCGAGGTGCCGGATGTAACTCTCGACGACGAAGTGCGGCGCCTGCGTCAGTTGCAGGTTCGGGCCTGAGTAATCCATATATAGAGGGGTTGTTTTGAGGAAATTGTTTGCTTTCCTGATTGTTGCCTCGGCTGCGCTTTGCTGCCGGCAGGCTCATGCGCAGGACAGCGAAGTGCAGATGGAAAACCTGCTCAATAAAGTGGAAAATTCGCGCGGCATGCAACAAGGCATTCGGGCGCAGCAAAACATGCTCAGCCAAGAACAAATGCAACAGCAGGCAGCACGGCAGCAGGCAGTGGGCTATCCGGGCGGATATCAAAACAACTACCGCGGTAGCAACGGCTTTTCATATCCGCAGCAACAGCCTGGCAGCATATTCAGTCAATCGCCTTTGCGCCCGCAGCAGCAAGCACAGCGCAGCCCCTTCGGCGGTCTGTTTGGTGGGCAACAAGCAGCGGCACCGCCGGTGCGCGCTCCTATGACAAAGCGCGACCTTCTGCGCATGTTCCTGGAAGGAGGAGATGGCAGTTCGTCATCATCATCCTCGAACTCGCAGCAAGCGGCTTATCAAAAACAACAAAACAATCAGCGCAAATACAATTCGGCGGCCTCATACAGGCAAACTGCCGAGGACGCAGCCATGCGTGCTTTGGGCGCAGAAGAACGCACGCGCTACGGCAACAAGAGTTCGCGCATGTCAGCCGCCGATGAAGCATATTACGCTGCCCAAGCCGCGCGTGGTGCGGCAAACAGCGCCACAGCCGCGGCTTCCGGCGGGGCCCTCAATGCCAATGATGCCGCAGCCTCCGCTCGCAACGCCGCCGATCGCGCCCAGGCATCTGCAGACAGAGCAAGATCGAACGCAAATAGTTATCACGACAGAAACAACTGAGAGCTCACCACATATGGTGCCGATGCAAATGAAAAATAGAATTGTTTTGCTTGTGGCAATTTTTTCCACATTGACCAGCGCAAACGCTTACGATGCCACCAGTGGAACTTACAATCAGCAATTACGCGCCTACCATGAAAAGCTTCTGGCCTACAAAGTTCAGCCAGGACGATTTGAGGCTCAAAGGAAAGAAGTTTGCGAGAAGCTGAAGGATTTGACTCGTCAAAATCAGAATGTTGATGCACTGTGGGCGAAATTCGATGCGCTCGAACGTCGAGCAAACGGGAAAGACAACGCCTATGCGAACGATTGCAATGCTTTTATCAAAGAAGTCTTTGACGCAGCCAATAAGAAAATTGCCGCTGAAAATTCGCGCTTGGCTGCTGAAAATGCTCAAGCTAATGAGAAAACCGCAAAGAGTTTGGAGCTCGCGAAGAAGCATAAGGACGAACAAGTAGCACTTATGATGCGCAATTACCAGCCACATTCCGGCTATCAGTACAATCGGCGCAAGAGAATTTGGGAAGAACTGCAGCGCTGCTATGCGCAGAAGAAAAACATCACCAATCACCTTGAACAACTTACGAAAATAGACACTGCGCTCGGTAATGGCTCAGTGCAAAGCTTGGACAGCCAACTTACCGCATTAGAAGATAGTCTGGCCCTGCCGCACAGCATCAAGGACTGAGGCTCAAGACAGGAAATAGGGCAAGCGAAACTGCTTGAGCGCATTAGAAATTTCTCGCAATTGCTGAAAAAGAGCGGCGCCGGTTGTCATTGGCATATAGAAAAGCTATTCTTTTATACTTGTTACGCCAATGTTTGCATACGCGCAGTTTTACTCTGCAGCGCATGGGCGGCGGCACGAACTGACACTCCGGCGGAGGAAAAGCGATGGTTGTCACGAAAGGCAAAGTCGAGACCTGCAAACTTTTGATCAACGGTGCCTGGGTAGACTCGAAGGCAACTGAATTCGGCGAGGTCAACAATCCTTCCACCGGTGAGCTGATTGCCAAAGTTCCGATGGGCGGCAACGACGATGTCGACAAAGCTGTTCAAGCCGCACACAAAGCGTTTTTAGAGTGGCGCGAAGTGCCAATCGTAGAGCGCGCCCGTGTCATGTTCCGCTTTAAAAACCTGCTCGATGCCAATTACGAAGACATCGCTAAGTCCGTCGTACGCGAGCACGGAAAGACCATCGCCGAAGCCAGAGCTTCGGTAATGCGTGGCATTGAAGTCGTGGAATTCGCTTGCGGTGTGCCTTCACTGATTATGGGCGAGTCGATGGAAAACATCGCGCGCAATGTAGACATAGAAACCGTCCGGCATCCTCTGGGTGTTTGCGCCGGTATCACACCATTCAACTTTCCGGCCATGGTGCCACTCTGGATGTACCCGGTGGCGATCACCTGCGGTAACGCTTTCGTTCTCAAACCGTCGGAAAAGGTTCCTCTGACCAGCATGATGATCGCCGAGTTCTTGAAAGAATCCGGGCTGCCGGACGGCGTCTTCAACATAGTGCACGGTGGCAAAGATTGCGTAAATGCAATTCTCACCCATCCGCAAATCAAAGCGATTTCGTTTGTCGGTTCCACCGCAATCGCCAAGCTGGTTTATGAAGTCGGCACCAAGCACGGCAAGCGCGTTCAATCAGCAGGCGGTGCCAAAAACCACATCATCATCATGCCGGATGCCGACATGGATCAAACAGTCCAAGCACTGCAAGCTTCAGCATTCGGCTGCGCAGGCGAGCGCTGTATGGCAGGCAGTCTGGCGATTCCGGTCGGCGATGCAGGCGACATTCTGATACCACAACTCGTCGAATCAGCGGGCAAAATGAAAGTAGGTCGCACAGATGTAGACGACAGCATCGACATGGGTCCGGTTGTTTCCAGAGAGCACCTCGCCAAAGTTACAGCACTGATCGACAAAGGTGTAAAAGAGGGTGCAGACCCGGTTCTGGACGGACGCAAGTTAAAAGTCAAAGACGCACCGGAAGGTTATTTCCTTGGACCGACAATTTTGGACAAAGCGAATGCAGACAACACCGTCGTCAGGGAAGAAATCTTCGGACCGGTGCTCTCATGCGTGAGAGTGGAAACCATCGAAGATGCGATCAAGCTCGGTGAAAACTGCGAATATGGAAACGGCGCCGTCATCTACACCAGCAGCGGCAGAGCAGCGCGTGAATTCAAGCACCGCTTCAACGCCGGAATGATTGGCATCAACGTCGGTGTGCCTGCTCCTATGGCATGGTTCCCATTCACCGGCTGGAATAACTCATTCTTCGGCGACCTGCATATTCAGGGCAAAGAAAGCGTTCAGTTCTACACGCAGCAGAAGATGACCATGACCAGATGGATCGCACCATCAGGCTCCAGCAATAAATTCCACGACCCGATCTGGAAGGCCAAGAGCTAGTCACGACACATCATTAAGAAGAAGGGCGACGCTTACAACGTCGCCCTTTCTGTATTTTTCTGGTCTCAGAGATTCAAGCCGAAACAATCGCCTAGATAGCGACTTTTTCCTTTGCAGGAACAATCTGAGCGATGGCAATTTCTGCTGTTTCAAGTGCTTCTCTTGCGGCATGAGTGGCAGCTTCAGCAGCTTCATTGGCCGTCTTACCGGCAGCCAATGCAGCTTCGCGCGCAGTCGAACCGGCCAACTCTGCTGCTTCTCTTGCAGCATTGGTAGCCGAATCAGCGGCCTCGCGGGCTGATTTGCCTGCAGCTACAGCCGCAAGATACGCAGCTTCGGCAGCTTCATGAGCAGCTTGGCTGGCAGCTTCAGCAGCTTTCTGAGCAGCTTCGGCGGCGTGAGTAACAGCGGCGGTCATCTTTCCTTGTGCCTTGCCGACGGCGGTTTCGCGCTTCTTCTCGAGCAATTCTTTCGACGGCAAATGTACTTTGGTTGCCAGTCCGAGTTTTTCGAGCACCCAGATGCAGCACCAGGTGAAATCGAATTCCCACCATTCAAGACCATGACGTGCACTGCGCGGAATGGCATGGTGATTGTTGTGCCAGCCTTCGCCGACGGCAAGAAGACCGACCCACCAGACGTTTCTCGAGTCTTCGGTGGTCTTGTAGGTGCGATAACCGAGAGCGGGCAGATGGCAGAAAGCGTTGACGAATTGCGTGCTCCAGAAAATGGTGAAAGTCGCAATTAAGTTGCCGACCACACATTGCCAGCCAAAGACGAAAAACAGAACAACACGGAAAGCGACGCACAGTGCCAGGTTGAGCTGGGCATGATAGGCGCCGTGATCGTAGCCGAGCTTTCTGTACAAAGGATCTTGCATCAGATCGCTCGCTTGCTTTTGCAGCTCTTCGTTGGTCTGCACGCGATTGGTGTAGAACATCCATCTGTAGAGGGCATGACGGACGCCATCTCGGGGCGAATGCGGATCCATCGGCGTATCGGATTTTTGATGGTGCTGGCGGTGCACACCGACCCAAACAATTGGCGCACCCATGAGCGCAAAATAAGCGCCGGAGCAAATGTAATATTCGAGCCATTTAGGCACGACCAGCGCCTTGTGGGTCAGCAAACGGTGGTAGCCCAGCGTAATGCCCACTCCGTGCCAGTGATGCCAAAATACCGCCCAAGCGGCGATCACCAAACTAGTCGAAACGACCGGGTCGTTAAAGATGCCCAAAATGATTTCCTCGTCTTGCCAAAATTAGTGCCTAAGCTGCTATTTAAAGCTTGATTCGCACAGTTATAACACGTAGTTCTCAAGACGCGCGCGCGCATCCTGGGCGTTTCCGGCGAAGGGCTTCGGAATGGGCAACAGGCCCACATCTGAATAATATCTTATGCTGCAACAAACTGCATCGTTTGCCAGCCGACTGCAGCCCGGGAGGTATACTGACAAGCGTTTGACAGAATTGGACTGGCAGCCGCTCATGCCACGATCGAGCATTTTTGAAAGGCAACTTTACAAGGCAAGCAATATGAAAGCTTTTCTCACGACTCTGCTTGCGGCCGGCTTGCTTTCTGCGCAGCCAGTTTTAGCTCATCCGACCTCAGATGCGCCACTAAATACGGTGCTAAAAGGTGAGAAAAACACCAAACGCGCTCGCGTCATTCTTGCTCTGGGCGGCGGCGGCACCCGCGGTTGTGCGCACATCGGCGTATTGCGAGTGCTGGAGCGCGAAGGCATCCCCATCGACGGCATCGTCGGTACCAGCATCGGCGCGATTGTCGGGGGCTTATACGCAGCCGGAGTAAAGGTTGATGATATCGAGCGGCATATGCTGGACCGATCGCTTTTGAAAGCCTATCAGACAGTGCCGATTCCGCTCAGAGTGGCGCTTGTGCCTGTGTTTTTCGTTCCTCATATTTTTGGCTACCACCCGTATGAAGGGCTCTACAAAGGCGGCAAATTCCGGAAATATTTGAATAATTGCGTACCTGAGTGTGAGCGCGAACTTGAAGCCTTGCCGATTCCCTTTGTTGCTGTCGCATCCAACTTGCTTGATGCAAAGCCATATTCAATCAGTAAGGGCAATCTAGGAATGGCAATTCAAGCTTCTTCCGCCATCCCGATCTTGCGGCGCCCGGTAGAAATGAATGGTTTGTTGCTCATAGACGGTGGGCTGCAGGCTAATCTTCCTGCCAAACAAGCTCGCGAATTGGGCGCCGATATCGTAATTGCAGTCGACGTTGATGAAACATTCACTAATCTCGACCCCAAAGAGTTTCGCCGTATTGGCAGCGTCGGCAAGCGCGTCATCAATATGGTTTTGGCAAAAGTGGACGAGGACCAGATTGCCGCCGCCGACATTCTCATTCATCCGGTCGTAAACAACATCAGCCTCCTGAGCACTAAATCGAAAGACGCACGCTGCGCTATCGAAGCGGGAGAAACAGCAGCGAATGCGGCTATACCTTCAATTAAGGAGCGCTTGAACAAAGTAGCCGCCACAAAAATCGCCGGAGAAGCGAAAGACGCGGAGTAGCCAATGACGGCAGACAAGTCACAATCCAGGGGTTCTGAGCGCATTTCCCTGATTATTTGTTGCATTTTATTTGTCGGCATCGGCATCCTGCATTTTACGAACACATCCACATTTACTCGCATCGTGCCTGACTTCATCCCGTATCCCGACTGGGCCGTATACATCAGCGGAGTGATGGAGATACTGGGTGGAGTGCTCATGTATTTCCGGAAAACTCGGCGCTTTGCGTCATATTTCTTGATTGTTTTGCTGATTGCTGTTTTTCCCGCCAATATCAACATGGCGGTCAATCACATCGACTTCGGGAAGGTGCCGACAGTCGTGCTCTGGGCGAGATTGCCGCTGCAAGCACTTCTCATTTATTGGGTCTATCAACTTCGCAAAGTGCCTTAGCCCAGCTGAGGTTAAAACCGGCGCCGAGGTTGGGGAAAACCGCCCAACCTTGGTTTTATTTAGCTTGCAGAAGACTTTTCAATTATTTATTGTTGAGCGAGGACTTCTTGACATAAGACCGACTCGAGGCAATTGGACTGCATGCGAATAGTCATAACCGGCGGACCTTCGGTGGGCAAAACGACCATCGTTTCAGGCGTTGCCGAACGTGGCTTTCCAATCGTGCATGAATTTGCCACAGAAATCATCAAAGAGGGCGTCTTTCTGCCCTGGATAGACCGCTGCTCGTTTCAAGACGAAGTCCTGAGACGCCAGTGCGCTGCAGAAAAAGAGCTGGACGACGTGGAAGGTCCGGTCTTCCTGGACCGCGGGCTCTTCGACGGCGAAGCTTATTACATTTACGACAAACTGGAAATTCCGCAGCGATTTTCCCAGCTCGACGCTTCGAAATATTCGCTGGCGTTTCTTGTAGAGCTGTTGCCATTCTTCGACAAGAATGATGTGCGCCGCGAAAATTTGGAATTCACCAAAGAAATTTCGGTCATTCTGGAAAATTGCTATACGAGCCGCGGAGTTGAAGTTGTCCGCGTACCTGCAATGCCGCCGACAGAAAGAGTGGATTTTGTTATCGCAGAGGTCAGAAAA
>PNKB01000117.1 GCA_013997645.1 Cyanobacteria bacterium PR.3.49 | reverse complement strand
GGTCATCAAAAAAAGACTGGTGCTCACCAGCAAAATTCCCAAGGTCGCATCCGGCGTTAATTGTCCGGGAAATTCCAACACCACACTATTGGCCAGTTCGCCTGAAAGTGGAACGGCAAACCACTCCCAATCCGCCTCCAGCGAAGTTTCAGTAATTTTGACGGCGCCAATTACCGAAGTCAAAAATGACAGCGTGGCTGCGGCAATGCGAATATCTTTTCTGTCGGGGAAAACAGCCAGCACGATCACGGCCAATGCCAGCACCATATACGATACCGCAGCACCAAATGGCACGGCAAATCCGAACAGCATTTTCAATGGCTGAATATCGCCATACCAGCCGACGAGAATAGCAACACAGTATGAGAAAACAAGCGCGCCAGAAATCAGTGCACTCAGCCTGAACGAATCAAGCAAACGCGGTTTTGCTTCCAGCGTATGCGGGATCATTCTCTGTTACTCAGTGAGAAAATCACTTAGCTTTCATCGCCTTTACCAGCGCCGCTTCGTAAACATCCTTCGTCTTCGGTCCGGTGAGATACTTGATGCATTTTCGTTCAGGAGAAAAGAAACCGACGACCGGAACGAATTTCATATTGTCATTGAAGAACCATAGCACACCATTCTTTTGAGCCAGCGCTTTAGATTGCTGAGCGTGCTCGTCGGAAGTGTCGATCTCAACGTATGACACAGATTGAGCATGCTTGGACTGTACTTGCCGGACCGCCGGACGCACTTTATCGCAAGTAAATTGGCAATGAGGGTCATAAATGAAAACAACCAGCACTTTGCCTTTCGCATCGGCCGCAGGGGTTTGTGCCAGCCCTGACGGACAACCGCTCAGCACGAAAAGCATCACCAGTAAAAAAGATCTGGCAAGCAAATTCAAAACTTTCACCAATCCCATCAAATCGAAACCAACTAAATAATCTTACCCATTATCGGACTCTTTATGCCGGAAAACGGTTGAAGTGGTTTCCAGTCCTAGTTTAGCGGAATTATTCCCAGGCTCGATTTCACCAAACTTTCTACTTGGTAGAACTTGCATCAGCAGGCGGTGTCTGACTGGAGCCGGTGGGCGGTGCAGAATCGGCCGGCGCATTTGTTTGCACAGGTGATGATTCGCCCGCAGCCTCTTTGTCTGGCTCGGCAGCAGTGGCGGCATCAGAGCTTGCCGCTTGGGCTTCAGGGGTGACTGCCGGTGCGGTAGTCATCGCCGGCTCGTCTAAGCCTTTGCACGTATCGACGACGATTTCCACACGGCGATTAAGCGCACGCCCGGCTGGATTATCCTTGCCGTCCGGCTTTGTATTGGGCGCAACAGGTTTCTTCTCACCATAGCCCACTGTGGATACGGCCTTGCGTTCAACAACTCTGTGCTCCAAAAGCCAGTTGCGGACGCGTTCGGCACGCCTATCGCTGAGCTGCTGATTGTAATCGTCGGTGCCGACAGCATCCGTATGCCCTTCTATCGTCACCGGATGTGCGCCGACATTTTGAATCATCGGTCCCAATACAGACAAAGTCTCTTCGGCGCGCGCGGTCAAAGTGGCCTTGTCGAATTCGAACAAAGTATCTGCACCGATTAAAAAGCGCTGGCTGCAGGGCGCCGAGGTGGTCTTAATCGCCTTAAATCCTTGCGGTGCCTGGATGTTTGCCGGATGTTGGAATTTTCCAGGTGTTTGAATTTTGCCCGGATCTTGAAGATCGCCGACATTGGTTTTCTTGCGCAAATTCGGATACTTGGAGTCAATGTCCGCGAACCACTTGTTGATTTTCTTGGTGTCCTGTGCGAATGCCTGGTCAAAAACCGCACCCAATGTGACGGTACAGGCTATCAGGGCTGCCAGATGCTCAATTTTCATCATCACTTGCTCCGCGACCAGGTCATTCAATAACTTCCCGTCAGCGCGGTTATAAAACTGTTGAAAGCCAACACGTTGAAAAAAGATCGTTTCTGGGAACTTTCAATTTAGCTGCTCATTCCTGCAAAGCAGTCTCACAAATGAAGAGAGATTTCCATGGCGACCGTCGAGCCGGTATCCGTACTTCTCATTGGCGACAACCGCACCGATTACGTGACCATAAGGCATTTGCTGGTGGACGAAACTCGAGGAGAGTATCAGGTCACCTGGTCACGCACATTATCAGACGGTCTCAATCTTATTAAAACCAACACCTATCAGGTGCTGCTGTTTGACTTAACAACGTCTCTCGGGCAAAGTCAGCGAGCCTTCAGCGAATTCTGGAGCGAACTGGTCAGCCAACCGGTAATCGTGATTTGTCCGCCCGAGAACGAAAGCGCTGCCATCGATGCGGTAAAGCGGGGCGCGCAAGATTATCTGCTGCACTCAAACATCGACAGAGAGCGCCTGCACCGCTCAATCAATTTATCTCTCGCCCGCACGGCGCTTACGAATGAACAAAAGAAAAAAGCCGGACTGGAAAAAACCATGGGTTTGAGCAGATTGAAAGAAGACTATATGGGCTTGCTCGCCAATGAAGTCTGGCTACCGCTTTTGGGAGGGCGACTAGTGCTCGAACATTTGCTGGAAGGATCTTTGGGTGATTTGAACGAACAGCAAAAGGTGGCAATCTCTCAACTCAAAAAAAGCAATGAAGAATCACTGGCCGTAACGCAGGAATTGCTCGATGTTTACACTTACGATCAGACGCGACAGCAACTTGCCAAAACCGAGATCAATTTGAAAGATCTGATTGAGGAATGCATAAAAGAATGCGCGCCGCTCACGAAGTTCAAAAGCATCAATGTGTCCGCCGATTTTCCTCACGGCGACTTAATAATCAAAGGTGATCCCTCCGGGATTCGCCGGGTTTTTCTGATTCTGATTGAAAATGCCGTCAAACATTCACCAAACAAACAGACTGTTATTGTGAATGTGTCTCATGCAGCGGACTCGCTTCAAGTTTCGATAAACGATCGAGGAAGAGATATTCCACCGGAAGATCAAAAGCGGCTTTTTATGAGATTCTGGGAAGGAGAAACCGGACGTAAATATTCAAGCAAGTCGGGAATGCACCTCTACCTCTGCCAAAGAATTATCGATTCGCACAATGGAAAAATGGAAGTTGAGAGCAAACCACAAACAGGTACAACCTTCATCGTCACACTGCCGAAGTAGCGCGTTCGATGTACTGGCCGACTCCGCAGGACTACAACGAAGCCATACAGACGCCGGAGTATTCGTTCGCGGATAACGAACTCAAGGACGGCACTCCCGAGCTGTCGCCCATCGGCTTGCCGAAACCGGTGACAGGCAATTTCGCCAGCGTTTATCGTTTTGAGTCAGGCAGCAAACTAATAGCAGTGAAATTGTTTCTGCGCTATGTTGCCGACCAGCTGCACAGATATGAGCAGCTCAGTCGTTATATGTCGGCCAATCAGTCATCCCATATGGTCGACTTTGACTACATCGAAAAGGGTATTCGCATAAAATCCGACTGGTATCCGCTGCTAAAAATGACCTGGGTTGAGGGCGTTCTTATCGATCAACATTTGCGAAAGTACATCGGCAACAAGATTGAGATGGAAAAACTGTCGGATCGATTTGCCCGGATGGTTGAGGAACTAAAGAGCCTTGGTATCGCCCATGGTGATTTGCAACATGGAAACATCATGGTCAGACCAAGCGACTTGAAGCTTGTCGACTACGACGGCATGTATGTTCCTACCCTCTCGGGCTCGCCATCGAACGAACTTGGTCATCCCAATTACCAGCATCCAAGGCGCACCAGCAAAGACTTTTCACCAGCCATGGACGACTTTTCAGCCTGGCTGATTCACAGCTCACTTTTGATACTGACGAAAGAACCAATGCTCTTCAAAAAATACAACGGGGGCGATGAATGCATTCTGTTTCGCCAAACGGATTTGCAAAATCCCGAGCAATCAAGAATTTTCAGAGAACTCACAGTTCATCCGAACAGCGAAATTAGAGAGCGTGCTGAGTTAGTGAAAAGGCTTGCAGAATGCCCAACAAGCAAGATACCGACTTTTTCAGCGGTGCTTGCCAATTTGGATGATATACCCAAAGAGATTGCCTCACTGGAAGTTTCAAACGTTGCAACGAAAACTAGCAATTTTCCCGATTGGATGCTGCCCGATGAAGTTGCAGCTCCCGAAAACGTGCCCGACAAGCGGACTAAGCCTGCTGCCGCTCCCCGCCCAATTCCTGCGCACTTAAGGCAGGCGCCGCGTTTTCCCACGGCAATAAAATGGCCGACTCTAGAACAGTATGATCTGGCCGTGCGCAAGCCGGCAGCCGCATTTCGAGACCAGCGCCTTGCCGATTCTCGACCAATCAAGCAAAAAATTCTGGGCAAAAACGGCATTGTCTATCAAATCACCACCAAAGAGCAGCACTTGGCCTGCAAATGTTTCATCAATCAATCGCAAGACAGAGACAGGCGCTATGAGGCGGCGGAAAAACTCAAAGATGGATCGCTGGGGAAATATCTGGTCGACTTTGAATATTTCCCGCAAGGAATTAAGATCGAGGAGAGCTGGTTTCCCAGTTTGACAATGAGTTGGCTGCAGGCAGACCCAATGGATCAATACGCGCACAAAATGCTGCATGCGAATAACAGAGTCGCCCTCGACAAACTTATTTTGAATTTCAGAAACATGATGCTCGACTTGCAAAATCATGGTATCGCCCACGGTGACCTAGAGCCGAGCAACATATTAATAGATCACTCCGGCGAAATTAAGCTCGTCGATTACGACACGATTTTCACACCCTCCCTCGAGGATCTTTCCGGCGAAGAATCCGGGCACCCGACTTACCAGCACCCTTCACGCATTGCCAATCCCAAATCCTTCGGGCCCTGGCTGGACAACTTTCCGGCCCTATTAATAGATAGTGTCCTTACGGCCATGGCAATGCCGGCCGGTGCCCTTAACAATCCAACCTGGGAGACTTGCCTTCAACTGCTTAGACCGCGCTCATGGTCTCCAGGCGATCCGCGTTCGCCGGTCACACGCAGAAGCAGGCTGCTAAAGGATCTGCATAAGACAAAGCTGGAAAATGTGCCCCCCTTAAATGCGGCGATCAAACTTTAAAAAGGTTTCCAAGATTGCGGTAAATACGGTATTTACGGGTCGCGTTCACGATCTCTTCATGCTGCCGTAGATACGATCGACGCACTCTCCTCCAAATATTAGTGAGTCTTCTCCGATGAATAGAAATGATAGCGGGATAAACACCCGCGAATTGGCGCGCGCATCCACGGCAGCGGAAACTCAAAACGTCATTGATCCGAAGGATTACTGGACACGTGCCAGCTCCACCGATAACTTTCAATTTACCGGCGACGGCGACAAGAAAGTAGTGGCGGCAACGCAGGCGCGGGCTGATGCTCCAGGCAGTTACACAGTGCGAGATAAGGACAGTCTCTGGAGCATAGCCTCCAAGATGGTCAACGATTCAAACACGAAAGACAAGTCGGACAAGTTCAAGCTCGACGTCGTCAAAGGTCTCGTCGAAAAGAACAAAGGATCGATCAAGGGACTGGAAGCCAATCCGGACAAAATCTCTGCCGGTCAGGTCTTGAAAGTCGACGATGTTGAAACATTGGCAAAACTCGGCCATGGCAAAGTTTTAAACACGCACTACAAGCCCCCGAGCGAGCGCGAAAAAGGTGAGAGCGCTCCACGCGCTGAAAATGATTTGCCGTCTGCACAGAGACACAAACCGCAGCATGGAAAATTCCATGGCGTAGATAATGGGCAATACGGCGATCAGCAATTCTCGCAACGCCCTATGGATTTGGGACCTGTCAAAGACATTCTCGGAATGTTTGGAGCTATAGCCGGCGGCGCTCTCATGGCTGACCGATTCAACGACCGACGCCACCATCACTGGGGGCATCATCACGGACCGCGCGGCTATTATGAAGATTATGGACAGAACTTCTACGATAGGCAGCGCCATCCCTATCGCCACTACCAGCAGCAATTCCAATCACCAATCGAATATTCGCATTACGGGCGCCCGCAGCACCACCATGGGATACCTTACAACGACTTGCAAAATTATCAGTACAGAATGCAGCCGAACAACGCGCACGCCTATCAACAAAGGCTTTTTCAACAGCAGATGCAGCAGCAACAGAGACAGCAATGGCATCAATATCATAGACACACTTAAATTCGTGTGACCGGATCATTCAACGAGCTATAACTTCACTTCTTTTTGCTGCTTCTGCGTCGCGGCGCTAGAGAAGGGTTTTTCAAAACAATTTGCTCCTGGATTCGCTTGGCCAGATCAAGAGCTTCATTCACTTGCGGGCTATTCTTGCCATAAAACATGCGCATGAATGCTACAGCCTGCGAAGCTGTTTCACGCGCGGCGAAAAGATCCTCTGCTAGAAGCTGTTTTTGTGCGAGTTCGAAACAGTCATCCCCACGGACTTTCGCTGATGGTTCGTTGGTACTGTTAGTGGTCATCGGTTAAATCCTGATAAGCTCCAAATCCTCAGCTAGAGCACAGCTTTGCTCTTTGCCGTATGCTCTTCCATTAGTTGCTCAATCTGCTCAATCAGTTGCTTTGAATTAAAGCCTTCCATGGCAAGATAATGGGCGTCCATCATTCTGCATACAACCTGCAGCGAATCCGTAACGGCCTTGGCGATTCTTGTTTGATAAGAATCAAGCAAAATCACCGGTAGGTTGGTCAGACGCGGATGCTCACGAATGAAGCGGACCAAATCGAAGGCATTCTCGCTTTGCAAATGAATGCCGATGAGAACAAAATCAAAGGAATGTTCTTCAAGAGCTGTAATCGCAGATGAGATTGTACGGCAAGCCACAAGAGTGTGACCCGAAGAGGTCACGCATTTTTCCAGTTCGGCGATTTTTACATCACTGTCTTCAAGATAAAGGATATGCATGACGATCCTCAAACATCATAATTATATGCCTATACAACTAGTTGTATAACACACCCGCCAATAATTGCAATGCCCATCGGAAACACTTATAAACTCCCGCATACCTCTACATAGGGAGAGACGGCGGGGTCTCAAGGTTGTAATATAATCACATTAATAAACCCGTAAAAAATGCCAAGCAAGAAGAAAAATAGTGATCGTCGAGAGCCGGTGAGAGGAGACAGCTTTACCGCCAATTTCATAGCGCGTGGCGAACTTATCCAGGTCATTCAGGAAGGCATTCGAGAGCATGAGTGGACGCAAGCTCAAGCTGCTAAGTTTTTAGGTGTAGCTCAGCCCAGAATCTCGCATTTGATGCAGGGTCGGGTCGAGCAGTTCACCGTCGACATGCTCATGATGTGGGCGGAGAAGCTAGGTAAAGACGTCAGCATTCAGGTGCGCAGCAATGCTTTCGCCAGTCGAGACAGGGTGAAGCTCACCCTGTATGTCCTGGGACAGCAAAAAGAGCAGGCAAAGACACTGGTCGGCAAGCTATTTGCAGGCGATGGCAGCAAATACGAATTGAATGTAATCGATGTACTCGAGTCACCAGAAGCTGCCAGGGAAGCTCAAATAACCGCCACTCCGTCACTTGTAAAAGAGTGGCCTGCACCGCGCACAGTGTTTGTAGGCGATCTAAGCGCAGCTTCAATCCGCTGGCAGCTTGCCGCGGCCGAGCAACGATCGCGCGATGAGAGAGAGGCTGCGCAGGATTTAAGACAGGCGCGCCTCGACGCTCGAGAAAAGCAGCCGGGTGTTAGGCACCTTCATCAAGAAAAATAAAGCAGATAGATAGAGGCGAAAAGCATGAACACACAAGCAAGAAGCATACGACCGATCGCCTTTTCACTTTGTGCGGCCGTGAGCTGGCTCGCGTGCTCCTCAATTCCTGCAGCACTCGCATCAGAAACAAAATCTTTGAGCGTCACTAGCACTGCATTTGGTGCTGGGAAAGTGATACCAAAGCAATATACGGGAGAGGGAAAAGATGTTTCACCCCCGTTAAAATGGACTGCCGGTCCAAAAGGAACGAAGTGCTATGCCATTTCTGTTGAAGATCCCGATGCGCCGCGCGGCACGTGGTGGCATTGGGTAGCTGCAAATATACCGGCTACCGTTACGCAATTGGCGGAAGGCGCCAGCCAGCGGGCAATGCCGAAAGGCGCTATAGAAGGCACGAATGATTTTGAAAAACGCGGCTACAACGGACCAATGCCGCCCAGGGGGCAAAATCACCGTTATCGCTTCAAAGTCGTCGCATTAAGCGATATGGTCAAGCTCGATGCCGGCTGCACGAAAGATCAGTATGAAGCCGCTATAAAAGGGCATATTACCGGACAAGGTGAGTTAGTAGGAACCTATGCTCGTTGAAAGATCCTGAACTCGACTATTCCTATGTCGGCAGTGCCAGCCAGTGCGGCTATTTGCCTGAGGAAACCTGGCAAATGAAGTATGCGCTGGTGCGCAATCTTACGCCTGAGAAGTATTGGGACTTGATTCATACCGGTTGGCGGCGCTTTGGACATGTTCTATTCCGCCCGGTCTGCTCGTCGTGTCAAGCCTGTGAGCCGATACGTGTTTTGACGCATGAGTATCAGCCCAATCGCAGTCAACGCCGACTGATCAAGGCAAATGAAAACAGCGTGCAGCTGGTAATTTCCGAGCCTGAAATCAACGAAGAAAAACTGACTATTTATATGCGCCATCATAACGACCACGCGCAAAACAAAGGTTGGCCTACCCCTTCAGTCATCGGTGGCGTTGAGCATATTTCCTCCATTATCGACGGACCACTGCCGGTGGAAGAATGGTGCTTTTACATCGACGGCAAGCTGGTTTCCATCAGCTACATGGATGTACTCAAAGACGGGCTTTCCGGCATTTATTTCTTTTACGATCCTGACTATAAAGATAGGCAGTTGGGCACCTGGATCTTAATTTCAATGATCAAGGAATGTGCGCGAAGAGGATTGCCGTATGCCTACCTCGGATATTTCGTAAAAGGCTGCCGATCGATGGAATATAAAGGGCATTTCAAACCGTCTGAGATACTTTTCCTGGACGGCACATGGCGCCTTGTCGAGCCGCTGAAGCGAGGCGGCGAAGCGGGCGACCGGGTTTAAGCCGCGATCTTGAGCGGAACAGGCGTGGCGATTGCAGACTTGTTGTATTCTTTTTCTGCATATTTGAGAAAAGCAACCAGTGTGGTTTCAGGTTTCGACAGGCCGGTTCGGCGTACGTGCGTTGCATTCAGATTGCGCATTATCTCAGGCAGGATGCCTTCTTCAGCGAAATGCAAAATCGCAGAGTGGATATAGCTTTTCCTGCATACGGCTGTTGTATTGCCCAAAACGGCGGCAGTGGCTTTGACTGCCTCAACAATAACTTTCTTCTTGGCCGTTTTGCTCAATCCTTCCTGCATATCGCTTAGTTGTGAAAGGGCTGTGACGCTGCCTCTCCACGTTCTAAAATCCTTGGCAGTAACGGTTTGTCTGGCTGCTTCCATAAGGTATTTGTTGACGTCGCTTGAGGTAACAGCGACATATTCATTATTTGCGTTTTGATATGAAAAGAGAAATTCACCTTCACTCTTTTCGCAATCTTCAAGGAACGTCGCCAGACTGTCATCACTGCATTTCAACTCGATTTGTTTACCGGATTTACCTTTGAAATTCAGATTGATGCCATCGTCGTCGCGACAAATATGATCGGAAGTAAGAGTGGTTGCTCCGCGCGAGTCGTTCGCTTCTAAATACTGCCTGTTGCCAATTCTAATTGACGCCTTATCCAGGAGCCTCACGACTGCCGCCAAAACGCGACGTTTACTCAACTCCGGTGATTCCAAATCATTGCGAACAGTACGACGAATCGCGGGCAAAAGACCCGCAAAAAGAGTGAGACGTCCATATTTGTGAGCAGCACTGGCTTCGTGCCAGCGCGGGTGATAAATATATTGCTTCCGCCCAGCTTCATCAAAGCCGGTCGCCTGAATATGCCCATCTTCATCGGTACAGATCCAAACATTCTTCCATGCCGGCGGAATTACCAAGCCACTGAGGCGCTCCTTCAATGATGAGCAGGTAATTGTGCGACCTTCTTCATCTAAGTACTTAAAACCTTTACCGCATTTTCGGCGGGAATAACCGCGTTCAAACGCTCGTATATATTGCAATCCGGCGGTTTGCGCCCGGGCTTCCCAGTCGTTCATCTATGTCTCCATTCCGTATTCGCGGATGTCTCTAAGACTTTTGCCCCCGAACTTAGTTCCCAAATGTCCTAAATGAGCACAGGATGGCACCTCGCGAGTAGTAACCAAAAGCCGCCCCTTGCAGGACGGCTTCGGTGTTGGCATGTGCGGTCGTGTTTAATCTAAATTTCATTGCTAGCTGAACAAATTGGCGTCTCGTGCTGAAGCGATAAACCAGTTGATCGTTGCCGGAGTTGCCAGCCCTCCTGCGATACAAAGCAGACCGCAAGCAAGGCGGGCTTGGTGAGTCATCTCACCGCGCTCTCTTGTTTTTCCATTGGCAATTGCAAAAATCGCAGATGTTGCATAAACGATACCGGATACGATACCAAGCGCCTGGCAGGCCATGGCAAGAACATTCAGCATGGCTTCCAAATTTGCCATGTTGTTTACTCTTACAGTGCCCGCTGTATTCACGCCGGTAATGTACTGGACATCATTTCCTGCCGGTCCGACCGTGCCGTTGGTCGCGCCCTGAAGATCAGCCGAATAGGACGAGAATTTTTCATACTGATTGGATGAGACATTGGTTCCTCCTCCTGCTCCTTGAATGCTGCTAACCGAGCCTGGAGTACTGGTAGTTTGAAGATATGCAACCCCTGGTTCGCCGGTCTGGTATTCAGGATTTGCGGCCAGGCGGTTTTGCATATGATTTATGCGATTGCCATCAGCACTGCCTGACATTACCGAGGCAAGAGAAACAGGGCTGACTATTTTGTGAATGCAGGCAATTACGGACGCGTTGGCAATTCTTCCTCGGCCCAACAACTCATCGACTTTACGATGTGCCGCCAGACTGGCAATTTCCTTCGCCTGTTGAGCATCTATATCCTTCGAAACCTCAGCTTTGGATACCGCAGTGTAGTCTACTGAAAAATCAGTGCCGCCCGGCTGCCATTTGGCAATGAAGCGCTCGAGATCATCACCGGCAGTGGCACTGCGCGCGATGGCAGTGAAAGGACCAATTTCGCGATGATTCTTGAAGAATTCATGAGCATCCATGATTCCATTGTCGAGTGCCAGTTCGTAGAATTTCGGTGTGGCAATGTATGGGGCCATGATGTAAATCTCTTCATTAAAGCTGGGCTGCGGTCCATGAATCCAGAGTACCGATCCACCCCTGGTTTCTCCAGCAAGTTCGGCAGCTTTTACCACCGCCTGCAAATTGTCCTGTCCACCAGTCAAGTTCACTGTTTCCAGTTTTTTCATGCCGTCTTTGTAAGAGAGAATCTCCGGAGCGCCACCATTTTGATCGGAGGCTAAGATTATCGACTTGTGCATTGCTTGCGGCAGTTTTGCAAGTGCCGACTGGAGCTCTTTCAAGTGTTCTTTGACGCTCTGCGAACCGTCAACGACCAGCACCAGATGATTTGGTGCGGGAGATTCAACTTTCTTGATTGTTTGGACAATAAATGATGAGCCGCGGACAAATGGATCTTTTACTACATTAGGACCCAGAGTGGCCTGGCGTGTCACCCGGATGGACAGGCCCGACCCTGAAAGATCTTCTTCCTTAAGCTGACCAACCAGCACTTTTTCTCCTGTTTCTGATACGCCGGCGCGAATTCCCTTCAGGTTCATTGACAGCTTTTCGGCAGAGCGAATGCTCATCGAATTGTCGGTGGCAATGGCGAAGTTGTTGTCTATAAATCGTGGCAGAGAAAGGGAGGCTTCGGTCAAAGTGTGCAGCTTGAGAGGAACAGTAACAGCAACTCTCACTTTCATTTCGCCCTGTGCCGGAACCGGATAGCAATGCAAAAGCGTACGACCACGTCCGAGATCCGTACAAATTGCCGGTGCATCGTGCCCGACTTCAACCGGCGCTTCAAAGGTTGCCGCTGCTTGTCCTGATGGATTGAATTTTGCATCAGACGGTTGCCCACCCGGCCATACTGTCATGTTCGAAATTACAGAGCCTTCAGGCAAGCCGATTTCAGCACGCGCTTCTTGACTGTTGTAGGTTCGGTTTTTAAAAACAAAGGTCCAGTTGATGGTGGCACTAAGAGTGTCAGGATTGACGACTCCGGTCATTGCCGATCTGATTAAAGACAGCCCAGCTACTGGCGCTCCGACTACATGCCTTTGCAAATAGTCGTCGGGCATGGAGGAGAAATTTGAAGACTTATCATCTCTGAAAGGCTTGCCTGTAACAGCGAAATAGAGCTGCCTTTGAGTAGTCGGCTCGAGCCGGATGAACAAGCCTGGAATTCCGGCAGCACGCACGTCAGCGCATTCCATCATCAAGTCTCGCTCGGGATTGAGCTGCCGCAGGAAATCCAAGCCGCTTTTTCTTTCAGCGGCGCTTTCCGATGTAGACATGTACTCGGCCACTCGAATGCACACCGACTTAGCTTCGGAGCCGATGAACAAGACTAGAGAAAAAATCACACCGATAAATGAATAGAGAACCGTCCGCAATTGCGAACTGCGCAATTCTCTGGAAAGACGCATCAAATTAGCAAGATAAATTGAAGCGGCGCCGGCCAGTGATGCGATGATCGCAATGCTGGTAAATGCACCGGAATGGGGATTGCCGCTGGAAGCATCAACCGCCGGATAGTGCAGAATTACCGCCGCCCAAGCAGCTGCGGCAATGATTGCCGAGGCGCCAATGGCCATGCCGTTCATTATGCCGCGACGCTTAGCAAATCTGCGATCATCGCGACAAAGTGATCTCCAAACAACAAGATTGGAGGCGGGCACCATTACAGCAAGAGCGATTTCGATCAGAGTTTCCAAAGGATGCTTCAGGATCATCATTGTGATTCGATCGCAGCAAGCGACTGCCGCCGCACCAAGCAGCAATCCGGGAAGCACGACACCCAGAAGCATGATGCCCATGCCTTCTGCTCCGGCAAGCAAACCCTTTTCTTGAAACGGTGAGGCGAACGAATCGTAAAAACCTTCAGTACGGGTCGTCTCCTCGTTTTTAGAAGCCTCCGTCTCAGAGTGCCTCTCTTCGCTGGCGGGCGGAATTCCAGTAAAAGTCATAACTCGCTCCTCCTTCAGGGCAAGGTGCACACGCCTCGCCCACACGACTTCCACGCCGACCTCAAATCAATATTCGAGGCGAGCACCGGAAAGCGCACAAGCAATGCGCGAGTCAACGCTCATAGAAAGCGCATTCTCGTTGAAAGTTGTCGGTAGTAAAGTCCGCAATTCCAATAAATGGCACTTTGGACGGTTTCAATTTACGACAGAGCAGGGGTTGATTCGACGGGGTAAACCCTGAATCGAACTTTCGCCCGTTGTGCCAGGCGAGGGCACCACAGTCGGCGATATTAAGTTATTGCCGGGGAAATTTAATGCATGAATTTTCAGGAAAGCGTAAATATATAACAATAGTAATGTGGGCATAGCATTGGTAGCCGGCAACTTAATTGCGACACAGGAGCGTGCAGGCAATGTCCCCAAAAGTGCTTGTCGTAGACGATAGCGAAGTTAATCAACAAGTTTTACGTTGGATGCTCAGAGACATGGGCGAAGAATGCGATGTGGTCTCCAGCGGTGAAGAAGCTGTTCGCGCTGTTAAGAATTCGCCCTACAAGATCATATTCATGGACTTGAGGATGCCCAATACGGATGGATTTGAGGCAACAACCCAGTTGCGCTCGACCGGCTTCACGGCGCCGATTATCGCTGTGACTGCCAGCTCTGACGAAGATGACTGGAAAAATTGCATGAACGCAGGAATGAATGGGTATTTGACCAAGCCTTTCCTCAAAGCCGATTTCCAGGACGTTTTCGAGCATTGGACGGGGCTACAGGCAGCTACAGCCGATAGTACGGCAGATTCCTGATAAATCCACTAAAATTAGAGGCAGGGGGTACGGAATCGAGCCGACATGCTGCCCCTGAATTTTGGAGATCTGGTCGTGAAAATCAAGCTCAACGTTTATCGGCTTTGCTGGTTCTGCGTTTTGCAAGCAGCCATCGCTTGCGTAGTCGTCGGCATTCAGGGCGGAGCACTGTCCGTTTAATTCATTTGCTCTCGTTTAATCTCTTCGTATCTCAAGCCAGTTGAGCATTTCGCAGATAAATGTATTTGCGCAGGCGTTTTAATGTTTTGCCCAAAACACGCCGGGCATACAAGTTAGTGAAAGCATCCCGGTTAGCTCTCTAATTGAAGTGCGCCGGGGCTTCCTTTTTAGAGCTTGAATAAATCGTCACTCAAGCCGACATTACCTTTCACATCCTTCCAGGTGCTCAGGCAAGGGTCTTTATAGTCATAGTCGTCCCAGCGCATAGGCAGGTAGGTGCTGGGATTGACCCAGACGCGCTTCAAGCATGTCTTGGGATCGCTCGCTTTGAATAGTTCCAAAACATAAGCGGGCTCAAAGACACCAGCAACAGTGATCGGCTTCTCGGAAACTCGCGCGATTTGCCCACCTTTCAAGCGTTCTTTGAGAATCCTGACCAGGGAGGCAAGATCTGAGTCTTCCATTTTGTCGCCATTGGCGGCATCCAGCATCTTATCGTCCGGCTTCAAAGTAAGTACGACCAAACCTGTGATACCCCCGCCTTTGGCACGCGCCTTGCCGTCCTTTTGGATGACGGCAACCGAGCCTTTGTTGAACTCGCCGGTTTCCTCAATGCGCATCATTTTCGGTTTTTTGAAATAAAGCTTGCCTGCTTCGGTGATCGAAGAACGGGATTTGAATGTCTTAGTCTCGAATAAAAGCGAATAGTCATTCAAGCGATCAACTTCCTTTCCCATGGTTTCGATGAAGGCACTAGCTTCTTTCATCGGCTCCACGAGCGGTCCTTGCGGATCGAAGCTGATATTCTTGCGGGCCGCCACGCTCACCGGTGCGCCTGCCAAAGCTGATTGGCAAACGCCCGCAATCATCACCAATGTCATCGCGCACACAAGGCGTTTTTCAAAAAGTCTTGTCATAATCACTTATGCTTTTCAGCCTCCAGGCATTTTTAATTTATGCGTGAATTTTAGCGCCTTTCAGCCTTCAGATCTTTTACGAGCTGAGGCTCTTTGCTATCTGGTATTCTTGAGCTGTTTGCAGGCTCGCAACCCTCTCGGTTTTATTGAATTGGTTTTCCAATTGCCACGTTTTGTTTTTGCCATGTGCAGCGCTGCCGCACTGATAGCGTTGACAAACAGCTTTGCAAGCGCCGCCAATGCAGTGGCTGCCAATTCTGCGAATGCGAAAACACAACCCCGTCGCGTCTTCACTTCTGTCGATGAAGTGATCGGCACATATGGTGCAGCTGTTCGCAAAAAGTTGAAGCCTGTGTTGCAAGCGGTGGATGTGCCATATCCACCGGCGCAAATGACCTGGATTTGCTTGAAAGAAGAGAAAGTTCTCCTGCTATTTGCCAAAGACAGCAGTGGGAAACAAAAGCAAATATTGGGCTACCCGATTGTGGGCGCCAGTGGTGCTGCCGGGCCGAAACTGAAAGAGGGTGATTTGCAAGTGCCTGAGGGCTTTTATCGCATCCCCAGCTTTCATCCCAATGTAATTGCACATATGGCACTGGATGTAAATTATCCGAATGAAGAAGATCGTTTGCATGCAAAATCCGAACACAGAAGAAAACTCGGCTGCGACATTCTCATTCATGGAAGCCGCTGGTCGACAGGTTGTCTGGCCATGGGCAATGAGCCGATTGAAGAAATGTTTGTGCTTGCGTATGACTGTGGAATCAAAAACATTCGACTGATTTTTGCACCTTGCAATCTGAATGTTCAAAAACCAAAGATTGATTTCACAAAACAACCAGCCTGGCTTCCCGCTCTCTATAAGCGCCTCTCCTATGCCCTCAAAGATTTTCCGATTGATGTATCAAGCGTGCCGCCGCCACCAAAATTCGAAGATTCAAAATCAGAGAAAAAATGAACGTACTTTTTGTTTGTCTGGGAAACATCTGCAGATCGCCCATGGCCGCGGGGATTATGCGGCACATCTATGAAGAGAATGGCATTTCCGGCAAGATCGAATCAGCTGGAACAATGGACTGGAATGTCGGCAACGCTGCTGACGCGCGTGCTGTTTCCGTAGCCCGCGCCAATGGCGTCGACCTTTCGAAACATCGCGCCAGGCAAGTCAGCATCGACGACTTCGAAAAATTCGATCTGATTTTTGTAATGGAAAACGCGCACGCTCAAACACTCAGAAAAATCGCTCCCGACATTCACAAACACAAAATTTGCCTGCTGGGCGGCCAAGATGAAATCCTTGATCCGTACCACAGCAACGAAGCGGCATTTCACGCTACTTACAAAGCACTCAAACAGTATTGCCGGCAAGCGCTTCGCGACCACGTGCAGTGATTGGTCCAGCCAGCGGGTACATTATCTAGGTCCAAAATCAGTCAGCAACTTGCCGGATCGGGGTGAAAATGGCTAAGAAAGCTCAGCACGGGGCAACAGAGGAGATTTTTCAAAGAGTTAAGGCGGACAGGTCCAATCTGGTAGGTCCCGGTGCATCTCGAAGTGACGTGGAAAACCTCGAGCAGGCCCTGGCTGTAACGCTGCCCAACGCCTACAAGACTTTTCTGCAAATTTTTGACGGAGGACAGTTCAATTTCGGGCGCTTGCATTGCATCACTGAAAACGGTGCCGGCTGGCATGATCTCACTCAGCAACTGGAGAATTTTTTCAGCTACCATCCGATATTAGGCGTGCGTTCTCTATTTCCTTTCGGCAGCAGCTACGGCGGTGACGTTTATTGCTTTGACCTTTCGGCAATGAAAGACGGAGAATGCCCTGTTCTCGAATTCGATCACGAAGGCGCGGACGACCAAGAGCTGAGATTGGTCGGAAAAGACTTTGCCACATGGATAGCCAATAATTATCGAGATATTGAGGAAGACGAATTCAATGTAGAAGTTTATATCAGCACTAATGCAGAGTTGGAAGATTGCTCTTTGACCGGGGAAAAACACTCTCTCAACATTTCGAAGATCGATGAAGGTGAATACGCGGTGAGAGTTTTCATGGCGGAGAGCAGAAACAACAAATTTCAAATTTCCGCGGATTCAGATTGGCAGGCGGTGAGAGCCGGCGATAAAGATGCCGAAAAATTCAAAGAAAATGCAGAAGCGCTCGAAAAGTTGAGCAAGTATATTGCCGAAGTGTTGAAAGAGACCAACGAGCCGCTGGAGCTATTTATCTTCAGCACGGGCGAGATGAGCAGCGACGATCGTTGGAAAACGACGCTCGGCAAGACCAAATTAATGGACAGAGAAATTGAGTTGAAAGCTGGAGATTTGCTCAAGATCGAACCAAGCGGCAAGATCAGCAACCTCAGTTTGCCGCCGCTGGCAAACCATGTAGAAAAGCCTGCCGAACCGGGCGAATTATG
>PNKB01000116.1 GCA_013997645.1 Cyanobacteria bacterium PR.3.49 | reverse complement strand
CACTTCATCACGATTTTATCGATCGATTCTATTTGAGGAACATTGCGGCACACGTTTGCAAGAGATACTGGCGTGTCTTGCAAGTGTTTCACAATGGTGGCAAGTGCATTATCGCCTGAAAGCGGTGGCTTGCCCGCCAAAGCTTCGTACATGACGCAACCCAGAGAGTAGACATCGGAGCGTGCATCCACTTTGCTGCCGGCGCATTGCTCAGGGCTCATGTATAGAGGACTGCCGAACACTTCGCCGGTTTTTGTCAAGGACTGATCGTCATTAGTTTCGATTTTCGCAATCCCAAAATCGACAAGCTTGAGAATTTCATTTCCCTTTTCCTGGCAAAGAACAAAATTGCTCGGCTTGATATCGCGGTGGACTACATTATTCTCGTGTGCGCAGGAAAGTGCATCACAAGCCTGAATCATGATGGAAAGCCAACGACCGGGCTGGAGGCCGCCCTCGCGTTTTATCAAATCAGACAACGATACTCCGTGCAGATAACTCATCACCAAATATGGTGCACCGTCTTCAGTAACATTGAAGTCATGCACTTTGACGATGTTTGGATGTTCCAGACGGCTGGCGGCTTTAGCTTCTTGCTGAAAGCGCATGGAATCAATCGGACGGTCGCCTGCTTGGGGCAAGAGCAGCTTCAGCGCCACATATCGATCCAGCGCTAGATCATGCGCCTTGTAGACAACGCTCATACCGCCGGTGCCGAGCTTTTCTTTTAATTCGTACTTGCCGATTTTCGTGCCGATAGTAGGAATTTGCACTGCCATGGCAGGAATTCCGCCTTCGCCTGCCATTGAAATCGTGGCTTCGCCCCCAGCTACAAGGTCTGAGTCAGACTGACTGATTTCACTTGGCTCCGTCGAGTCTGCGGGGCTCATGACGCCTCATGGAAAAGTTGATTTATCAGCACAATTAGTCGGGATTAGCGACCAAAAATCCAAATTATATATACCCACCCGGCTAGGCACGCCCAAAAATGGGTATTAATAGTGTGCGGCAGCGCCGATGGTGACGGTTTAACACATGGAGCAAGCAGTGAGAGAAAGAGCCGGACGATTTCTCAGGAAACTGCCCTTTTGTGCTGCAGTTTTTGCATTAGCCGGCACTATATTTATTGTCAACGGTTGGCACTCGGCAATTTTCGCTGCCAAAAAAGAGGATCCGCTTGCAGCCGAAGTGCGCGCTCTAATGGACGCCAACAAAATAGAAGAGGCGCAGGCAAAACTTGCCGCGGCGCTTAGAAATTATCCTGACGATGATAATTTGCGCTTGCTCCATGCCGACGCGCTTTATCGGCTGGGGCGCTTTCACTTCGCAGCCGATGAAACAAAGAAAGTCCTCGAGCAAAAGCCGGACAATGCCGAGGCCGTCTTGCTCAATGGAAAGGCGCTGCAAAGCATGCGGCAAAGAGTGCAGGCGATCGCTGCCTACAAAAAATTTCAATCGCTAAAACCAGATGATCCTAGAAGCCAGCAGTACGCTGCATTGATTTCAGTGCTCGAATCAGAAGAGGCACAATCTGCCAAAAAGAAAAGCACTGCTTCTGGAGACAATTACCTGGCTGCAGTCGCAGGCAGTAATTTATTGAGCTGGAAAACGGACGCACCCATTTCTGTCTATGTGAAAGATGGAACAGGTGTAGAAGGTTATCGCGCTGATTTCGAGGAGTCGCTAAGACAGGCATTCGATGAATGGAGCGAAGCCACAGACGGCAAACTCAGATTTGATTTCATTCAAGATCCAAGCATTGCAAAAATGACGGTCACCTGGACGAACGATCTGCACGCTCCTGAACTGACCCCGGAGGCTGGCTTGGCGAAAACTTCCTTCGGAACGCACGGAATCGAAAATGCCGAGATCCTGTTGCTCACTGTCGATCCGCTTAAGGATGGACCGCTGGGAAAAAATCGCATGTTCAATACTTGCTTGCATGAAATAGGACATGCTCTCGGATTGCAGGGTCACAGTCCACACGAAGACGACATTATGTCCAGTCAACTGAGTGTGCAACAGGGCTTGTCACCAAGAGACATCCGGACAATCAATGCGCTTTATGGTGAAAAGTCAGGGCAGACCCGACAATTGCCTGACAAGGACGAATATGGAAGACCCTTGCCTGCAGCTGTTATCTGCGAGCGGCATGTTCAAGAAGGGTATATCGCAGCTTCCAATTATCAATACGAAAAAGCTGTCGCCGAATTCGAAGCAGCACTGAAAATCGATCCGAAAAACGAGAAGGCGCGTGAGTCGATTGCCATATCGTTAAACAATATGGCAATCGAAAACGACACTCATGCAGACAAAGCGATTGAGCTGTTTCGCAATGCGCTTTTCTGGGATCCGGCTTTCGATGCGGCAAGAAAAAATCTCAATGCCAGCCTGCATAATAAGGGCATAGAACCTGCATCTTTTGACACGCGGATAAAACTGGCTGAGCAGTGCCTTGCAAAACATGACACTCGAGGCGCCATTGTCGAATACACCGAAGCGCTGATCTATAAAGCTGATGAAGCGACAAAGAAAAAACGAGACGCGTTGCAGGCAGAGCTGCGCAAATAGCCGCCGGCTAATTTTCGACCTTTCCGTCTGTCTTTTGAAACTGCTCCCACGATTGAATCGTCGCTTGTGGAGCTGGATGCAGTTTGTCATATACGATAAGAACATTAGTTAGCGGGCGTCCCGCTTTCATTATGATCGATCCATTGTGTGCCAGGGCGCGAGATGCACCGCCATCGAGGTTCATCGCCTCTACGCATCCGATCTTTTTCATCAGCTCAGCCTCTCTTTCTAATGAAAGCCCATAAAGAAAACTGACGATATAGATCTTGTCTTTGCTTGCCGGGTATCCAATCGCTTGCCTGGGCCCGACTGTGAGCACATGTGAATCGGTGAATCCCTCCAAGTCCGGATGCACCCACACTTCTCCTTGCCGCAAAAGGCGCGGACCGCAGGTGAGGGAAAACCAGTGTTTGTCCCACTGCGGCTGTCCCTCGGCGCGCGCCGTCACCATCTCGAGCTTATTCTCGGCTCTGATACCGAGTGTGGTTCCATAATTTTCCCAACGGCTGTACTTCAAGACTTTACCGTCCGATACGAGATTGCCCATCACTCGTTGCTGTTTGTCTTTGCTGAAAAACGTCCCGTTTATCAACACTGCTCCTTTGTGTCCGGTCACAAAAGACTCGAAATTCTCAGCGCCGTAGCTGACGGTGGCACTGTTCGCTTCAGCGGCATTGTGAGGCAAAAGGACAGACAAGTAGGTGTCATAATCTTTCAGATCGACCGTTGTTTGATAGAGAGGAATTCCATCTATTTTTTTCTTCTCGAACTTTACAGGGTTTCTTCTGCCTCGGATTTTCTTATTGGGGCTCGAAGCCGGAGGAATGAAAAACGGCGGAGGTTCCGGCAAACCGGCCTCGGCAAGTTCTTCTTTGGTGGGCGGCGGAATCGTAAATTGAGGAGGTTCCGGCCAATTCTTTTGCAGTTCCATTACCTGCTGTGGAGTCGGTCTGGCCGGATGCTCAATGGGTGATGGACGCATCAATTCTTTGAACTTCGTCTCCATGACAGCGCATCCGGTAAGGGATATGAGGCAGAGCGCAGCCAGACCAAAACACTTTGTATAGTGCCAGTCCCTGCCAATTTTCTTCGACTCTGCAGACATTGATGAAATCAGCCTTATCGATTGAGAGGTTGATACAAGTAATCCGGCGGCAATTCATACAATGCTCGCAATGTAGCATAGTCATTCTTTGTGACTGCGCTGCTTGCAGAGTACGAAGTCATTTCTCGGTAGGTAACCGTCTTGCCCTGTCCACTCATTACATCATTTATGTTGGTGCTGTGCTGTGTCAAACCTAACACATGTCCGAATTCATGGGCGCTGGTCTTTCGCAGTTCGGCCGGTGTGCGAGAACCCCATTTTCGCAAATACTCAGTTTCGATATGAACAATGCAGCGCGCATTGTCAGTTCTTGTCCACGGATAGAAAGTTCGACCAACGCTGCCAGCGCCGCTCTCCGGACACCAGAAATATAGAACATCGGCCTTGGTCGGATCGTCAACGAATTCGAATGAAATAATGCCTTCTGCAGCTACCCACCCCCAATCGTTGATGCCGGATTTAACGATGTCCCGGTATTGTGGGACATAATGGACCACGGTTTGGAGCTGCTTGAAAAAGTTCGGATTTTCAAACATCGAATAAAGTGTTTTGCACTTATTGCTGTCCAATTCAGGCCCGACGAAACCACGCGGCAGTTGCAATCCATTAGAAACCCAAACTTTGATCGGTCCTTTGCCTTTATCCCAACGTTTCAACTGGCCATTCTCGATTTGCGAATAAGGCTCTATGCCGTGGAACTGGCTGCGCCACTGTTTCAGCGATTTCATCGCCAGACTGCTGAACTCAGAGTCAGGCGTCGTCATGACAATAACACGGCAAAGCGCGTGTTCTGCCGCTTTCAGATCGCTCGAAAACAAGGCTGAAGCACCTAAGTAATAATTGACGGACACATCCTCAGGGTCGCGGGTAAAACACTCCTTAAACAGCTTGGTCGCCTCAACATAATTGCGCTGTAAATAGCAAGCAAATGCTTTTTTCTGCAGAGCCTCCACATTTACTGAGCCCGAGCGTGATTTCTTTTGTCCTTTCTGCGGACCACGGGAAGCAGCAGATGCTGCACTGAATGCGATACCAGTACAAAGAAATCCGATTGTCATCAACAAAGCAAATTGGTGCTTCCAATTCTCAGCCGGTTTTATCAAACTCAAATCAGTTTCCTCGGGGAGCTTGCCATCAGCAAAAGAGCAGGATCACTCTCCATCTCTTGAATGGAATATGCCACTACCGTCATGCCGAATTTCTTTAGTGACTCGTTCGATAATTCAATCACCTTGTCTGCGAATCCAATCTGATCGTGCAAAACATCAGATTGGGTGATGGTGCCTGCCAGTGCTCTAGTCTGCCCCAATAAGATCTCCTTGAGAGTCTCTGCTGTGCGCGCGCTATCCAAAAAATGCTCCGCGGCAGTCAAAACGCTTGCAGGATCCGATTTTACTTTCACCTGAGCGATTGCCTTGAATTTGAGTTGCGAGCCGTCAGCTGTGATGTATGGTGTTTGAGGGTCGAGCTCAATTGCCATACATTCAAGACTCAAAAAACGACACTCTTGAATGACAGGAAAAACAGTCGATCCGCCGCCGATAATGACCCTGGACATATTGCCCATTGCGTCTGCCGACAACATTCCGGAGACGATCATTGCCTGATTGGGTGGACACTTTTTATAGAAAGAACTGACCATCCAGACCAGAAAGCCCAAGTTCACGACTGCAAGCGCGATTATTCCGACTATTCCCATTTCTGGACCCATTTTTCGTTACTCCTGTGGTGCGCAGTACCGCAGTATTGTTGCGTCAAGCGCGCTGCGGCAGGGCTGAGTACTTTTCTGTTTTCGTGCGGGAGGTGCTGCAACAATCTTATCCAAACGGAGCAAGAACCGGCAAAATCTCATCAAAAGATTATTATCCTGACAACCAGACTTTAATCCGCACCTGTTTGCGTTTGCGCAAACTCCAATATTGAATTTCCGGCCCGAAAGTGAAACCCCCAGCAGAACGCAGAACTTAGTATGATCACCTCGAACCAATGGATTGGAAGAGGACAAATCACTTGGAATCATTGATTATTCGTAAAGCAACAGCCGCAGACGTGCCTCGGCTAACTGAGATTTACAATTACTACATCGTCAATACAAGCATTGCGTTCGACACCGAGCCTATGACCGAAGAGGATTACCAACCCTGGTTCGACAGATATTCAGAAAGCGGTCCTTATCGATTGCTGATGGCGGAGTCGGGAGGAAAAGTAATCGGCAGCGCAGGCAGCAGGCAATATAGAGATCATCCCGCCTTTATTGAAACAGTCGAGTTTGGAATTTACCTACACCCGGATGCTCGCGGCAAGGGAATCGGCAAAAAGCTCTACGGTGCGCTGTTCGATGCTATTAAGAACGAGAAAGTGCACCTTGTCGTAGCCGGAGTGGCGCTGCCGAATCCAGCTTCTGTCGCCCTGCATAAATCTGTGGGTTTTACCGAAGTAGGCGTTTTCAATCAATATGCGCAGAAAAATGGGCAATACATCAGCTCAATGTGGTTTCAAAAACGCGTATAGAGAAGTTGCATTGTCTTTGGCTGGAGCCTAGCGGCAACGTCCAAGCACCCTGCGAATGACTCGACCTCCACCGAAACCGCTCTGGCTTCCGCATCCGCCCTGGGTTGGACCGCAACTGCCCTGTCCGCAGCCGTTTCTTCTGTAGCAGGCACCGCGAGCTTGATCTCCGCACGGCATGCAGCCGCGGCACTGTTGGACACAGCGACTGTCGCAACGATATTCTGCTCTAGGATTTTCGACTTGGGCAGGACGCTGCAGTCCGTAGGCTTTTTCGAATTTCTGCAGAACCTGGTCTGATGTCACTCGTGGTGCAGTCGCGGCGCTATTCTTCAGTTCGTCAACATTGACGTTAGCAGCACGCATAGCAGCGACAAATCCTGCATTTTCCGGGCTGTCCAAATCCTGAGATCTACCGAAAGCATCTCTTAGCAGGTCATTGCCGGCAGAGAGCATAGCCTGCTTCTGTTCGGCGGTCGGCATGCGATGAGCATTCTTGACCATATCCAGACCAAGTTCACAGCGCAAGGCCGATTGCTCATTGAGAAGCTGATCGTAAACAGCCAGCTCCGCAGCGCGCTGATCTTCGGGCAACTGACCTATTGCTTTGAGGCGTTCGGCCATCAAATCGGGTCGAGCTTGGGATGCCAGTTGTATGGCTCGAACGTATTTTTCATGACGTGCCTTCATTGAAGCCATGTCGGTCATAGGAGCATCGAAAGCTGCCTTGTGCGCGGCCGCGATGTCGCCGGCCAGTTTTTGTGCTTCAGCAGCAGTGAGTGACAATCTGAATTCGCCCTTGTGGCCTACAGTTGCATCGGCGGCGAGTTTTGCTTTGTCAGAAATTTCTTGAGCGACATTTGGGTTGTTCCAATGGTAGCTCGTCACCTTTTCAGGTTTTGGATGCCCGCTTGCATCAGCAGTCAAGGACTGAATACTGGTCAATACCTCTTTTCTGCCACCGGTGGATTTATCGATCCAACTTTGCCATTCTTTCATTTTGGGATTATTGGGATCGGCTTGCACTGCAGCATTTACCTGGTCGCGATCAATCACCATGAATCTGAGATTGGGATTTTTTTCCTGCATCGCCTTGATATTTTTCACGGCTTCTTCACTGCCTGGTATGTCTGAACCGACAACCACAATTGCAACTCCGGCATCGTGCAGAGCAGCGTCTTTATACGCGTCTCCAAAATTGGCGACGGTATAGGCGCCGGAATCTTTAATTGCTTGCTGCAGAGGACTTAGTTTTTCCGCAGCGGCTGCATCAAACTCTTCAGGTGTAGGCGGTCTGTCTTCAGGCACCACCTGATCAGCAGGCTTGACTTGCTCGGGCGGTCTTTCGCCTTCTTGAGCGGCCTCACCTTCGGGCTTCTGTTCTGCCGGCGGTTTCACTTCTTGTGCAGGGGTTCCATCTCCTGCGGACTGTTCTTCTCCGGCTTGTGCTTCTCCACCATCGGACCTGGGATCGTTAACTAATCTCAGTTCAGTAATCGACTTTTCTTTAAGTGCTCTTACCAATCCTTTGAAATGCTCTCGCGCTTCAGGAGTCATTTGTTCGTAGTGTTTGGATAACTCGGCCAAAGCTGCGGGATTTTGCTGCCAGGGAATGTCTCCGCCATGCGGCTCCCGTCCGGAAATTTGAAGCTGAGGACGAAATGGAATTCGGAATAGACTTTCAGCCTCGTTGAACTGTTCTGTGCGACCGTTAATGCCTAAATTGCGGAAAAATCTGCTTGGATCGTTGCGATCTAAAAGTCCGGGTAGATCTCTAAGGTTGTCCGACCTGGGATTCAATGGGCTCATCCCCCGCAGATCATTTTGACCCATGAGATCTCTAAACCCAGAGTCAGGGAAAGCCAGACCGCGCCCCGGTCTGCCGTCCAATAGTGAAGGTCTGTCGTCGCCATTTCGATCGTGTTTGAACCAAGTTTCTAAATTGTTCGGATCGAACCTCGGTCTATCGAGCCGATAATCTCCGAGCTGTTGTCCGTTTTCGCCAAGATCCAGCAAGCTGCGAATTTGCAGTCTTGGTCGCTCACCTGTCGTACCGTCGGTGGCACGCGGTTGCCAGAGAGGAGATACGTCGATGTAACCCGCCTGCTCCGCATCTGCCTGACGATTACGATACTCGTTAATCTGTCTGAGCGTCTCAGGATCGCTGACGTTTTCCTTAGTGGCAAAGCGAAAAGGGATGCATTGCCCTGTCGCTCCATCACCTACACAAACTATCTCGTCTTCGTAATTAATATGAGGTTTGCCGGCGGCGCCTGTTCGTTCAACCATCTGTGAGAATTCCTGGGCTGGGGGCTACCAGAAATGCTAAATGAGAGTTGTTTCACTTTCGTTGCACGTCCCGAAAGCCCAGTTCAGTGGGACTTTGAGTGCTTGCGGGACGGCTTGGCTTTAGTCGGCGGCAGGCTGGCCGGTTCACTGTTTGCCGGGGCTGATCCGGCCGCCGGTGTTGCAGTGGATGTCGCGTGTTTGTCCATCCAGGCAGTCAATGCCTCAATGAGCATTCCTGATTGTTTAAAAGTCTCGAAAATCAAATGCTCTTCTGTACCAATAATAAACAAGTTCTTGTCTTGCGAGCTGACGGCTTCAAACAATTCATAAGTACCTTTTGGTTTTACCAACTTATCTTTGAGACCTTGAACAAAAAAGACTGGAATGGTTTTGATCTTTGGACAAATAATCTTTGTGTCGCGCATGAATACCGCAAATCTCATCAATTCCTTCGGGCTCATTTCCATTTTTGCTTTGAGATCGTCGTGCCAGACTTCGCGCACTTGTGGACTGTCCGTGGCCTGGTTGACAACCATATCTCCAACCCTAAATGGTTTGTTGGGATTTTTCAGAAAATGAACGGCGACAGTCAGACCCATCTTCTTAGCTTGAAACCTTTCAGCAGAAGGAACTGAAGTTATGACTCCGTGCAGTTCTTTTGAATATTTCTCACCAGCCCGCAGGGCAATCGCTCCGCCCATCGATTCGCCAAGCAAATAAATCGGCAGGCCTTGGTGGCGGTCGCCTATCAGTCCAAGCACGCTGCCCACATCGTTTATCGCTTCATTCAATCGCAAATCCTCTTGTCCAGGCGTCGTCAGCCAGGCACCAAAACCGCGAACATCCATGGCGTAAACCGCATATCCTCGCTGCGACATTTGCATGCCGAAAGGCGTAAAGGCATGATTGTCCAAACCCAGTCCATGCACACAGAGAATGGCTGCCCGTGTCGCTTTGTCCGTCGGCATCCAACCGATAACAGGCAAGGTGCGAATGCGAAACTCACCGGCAAGCCAGATATATTCAGCCGGAGATTTGGGAGCGAATTCACTGATGTAGTGCTTTTCAAAAATTTCTTTGCGCTCCGCCAGTGGCGGCAATTTGCCGTGCGACTCCAAACCGAATCGATAGTTCATCAATCTGTCCAATGAGGCTGATACCTGCTGTCTGACAGGTTCTTCATTGGGTGGATTTTTCATGTGCCGGTAGAGATTGAGCATTTGCAATTGAGCCCAGAATAAAACGCCGGCATCATCCCAGAGACCTGACTTGGCCCGCTCGGTTGTCACAGTCAAGAGTTTTTCGGCATAACTTTGCGCATCCGTGTAGCGTTTATCGATCATGAGAATGCCCATGGCCGCCTCGTACAGGTCAGCCAGAATTCTCGAGTTGCCTGGAAGCGCTGACGAAATGATGAGAGCGGCATTGTAATTGGCGAGTGCATCATGGTATTTGCGTTCGCCGTAGTAGCAATCTCCGATGCGTTTGAGCAATAGTGCATGCCGCAATTGTCCATTGGTGCCCAATGCTGGAGGCTCGTGCTGGAGCACTGTTTCCAGATGCCGGCGCGCATCGCTGCTTTTCTCCTGCATTTTTTCCAGCGCTGCGAGCATGTAATACATGTCTACTTTACGTGACATATCTTTTTCTTGCGAAATAATCAGCTCTAACTTCTTTTCAGCTTCCGGAAGTTTTCCATCCAGCGCCGTTTGAATAATCTCTTGCTCAGTTGCATCGACATCGATTGTCGATTGATTATGCGCGGGTGCCTGGTGAGAGTCGGATTGCTTTGTCGCGATGAGAATTCGAGAACGAGCAATTGTGCTCACTGATGAGGCAGCACTGGATGGCGAAGCCAAAGCGGGACTTGAAGAAACAAAAGGCAGAATGGAAGCTGTTGCCACCACTGATGCTACCAGGCAAAAGGCACTGTATTTCACAACTAGGGGTTTCACGATCAGGGCCTATCTATTTGCCATTAGTACTGTTAAGTGAACATATAGCATAATGTCGGGCTAAGTTACGGGAATAAGATAAACTATCTTGATTCAAGGATCTGGCGCCAAAATGACCGAGAAAATAGAGAAAACAGAGAAAACCAAGAAACCGGCAAAGGAACCGCCGGTGTATTCGCTTCATCGCGCCGGACGCTGTTACAACTGCGATCAAAAACTGGAGCCGCGCAGCCTGGTTAGACTGAAGACGGGTCAAGATGAGCGGGAAGTCTACTGCCGCAGCTGCTCAAAACTTGACGACATGGAATTTCTTAAGAGCGGCAATGCAAAAGTAACGCAAATGGCAAAGAAATATTCTAAGCGCGTGATTGTAGTTATGCAATGGTCTGAGTTGTGGAAAACCCACGAGCGCATCGGTCTCTTGGTTGAGCCGGCCGCCATCGACAAAATCGAAGAAGAATTGAAAATAAAGTTTGAAAACCGCGAGAGAAATTAACGAAGGAAGAGCCTGTGACCAAGAGTGATACCAAACGATCGACAGTCAGCTCTACAGAACGAGAATTCTACAAGCTCTGGACTGATGTCACGCTGAGATACGGAGACACGGACCGGCAGGGACACATCAACAATGCCGCCTATTGCACGTTTTTCGAGTCAGGACGAGTGGCATTCCTGTGCCATGAACATGGAACTATTGCTGATGATGGGTTTTCCTTCGTAATAGCCAAACTGTCTTTGGATTTTTTGAAAGAAATGAATTTTCCCGGCACTGTTGAGGTGGGCACACGAGTAAATCAAATTGGCAAAAGCTCCTTCACCTGCGGTCAAGCGCTATTCAAGAATGGAGAATGCTGCTCGACTGCAGAATCAGTGATAGTGCTGACCGACGATTCGACAAGACGCTCGGCACCTCTGCCGGAAAAGGTTCTGAACGTTCTTCGTGTTCTGCAATAAATCGAACTTCAGGCGCAAATCTATTTTCTTGCCATAAGCGCGAACTTGCTGCCGCAGTCGGATGCAAATACAGTTGCCGAGCCGGTAGGAGTGGTTACGGATCCGACAATTTGATAGCCCTGAGCCTCCAAGTTATCTGCATGTTTTTCGAAATTGCTTACTGAAAGAACAACCGAACAGCTGAAAGCAATCTCTTCGACAATTATGATCTGAGGACCGGACGGAAAGCGGATAGCGCAGATATTTCCACCGGCGGACTCCCAGACTTTCTGTCCTTTGAGAACATCGCAAAAAGCGCGAGCATCACCGCGCACATCGCGCGACGGATGAACGAGATATTCGACCTGCGTGCCATCTTGCGCTGAGCGAGATGAGGGTGCGCCTGAATGCAAGTTTGTGGAAGATGCTGAAGGCGAGCTTGGCTGAGGTCGTGAGCTGCCGGCGCCTGCAACACTCTGAGTCACCGGTTTGAATGGCGAAGCGCTCGCTGCAACCGTCTGCCCTGGTGTAAATGCAGGCGGACGCAAACCGCGCCTCCTTTCCATGTTGAGCCGCAACATCGCTGAGGTGGTGCGCTGTTTAAAATCCATAGCCAGATCAGCTTTTCCGGAGTGCTCAATTTGGCGCGCTACTTTCTGCAGCTCTTCGGCAATAGTCTTCTGGTGATCGCCGAATTCTTCTTCCAGCGAAGTAATTATCTTGATAATCTTCTCTTCGGAACTCTCAATGGAAGTGTCATTCATCGCCGACAGGGCGAGGTCTAATCTGCCATTTTGATTATCGTTAGCCATAATTTGGGGAGCGCTTTCCTATACAGCCGCAACCAGACCGTCATTCTATCGCTCAGTCCGGCGGACCGCCAGACCATATGACATCCAAATGCAGTACTCAGATTGTCGTTAATCGCTCTCAGTCGTGGCACAATTATGAGTATGGCCAAGATACTCGTAGTCGAAGACGATACAGAGATCCGCGAAGCGCTCGTGGACGTTCTCGAGCATGAGAAGCACACGGTTGACGCGCTCGGGGACGGCGCCGATGCTTGGGAAAGTCTGCAACGTTATCAATATGACTTGATAATTCTCGACTGGGGTCTGCCTGGATTGGAAGGTATAGAGGTCCTAAAACGATTCCGCGGCAAGGGCGGAGGGACGCCGGTGTTGTTCTTGACTGGACGCCACACCGTAGATGAAAAGCTGACCGGTCTTGATTCCGGAGCTGATGATTATCTGCCCAAGCCCTATGACATGCGAGAGTTTAGAGCGAGAGTCGGAGCATTGTTGCGCAGACCGAAAGAGTTGACGAGCGATATTATTCGCTGGTCTGATATCGAACTTGATACCAAAGCATTTCGTTGTTTGCGACGCGGAGAAGAAATTAGATTACTGCCCAAAGAATTTGCGCTTCTCGATTTTCTGATTCGCAATCGCAATCTCGTATTCACACCCGATCAACTGGTCGACAAACTTTGGGCTGGTGATACAGAAGTTTCCGTAGACGCCATTCGCCAATGCGTAAAAAGATTGCGCACCAAAATCGATGTTCCTGACAGACCGTCTTACATCACGACGGTTGTCGGCGTCGGCTACAAAGTCGAGTCCGAGTAATTTTCTCTAGCTCTTAAAGCCAGAAAGGCCGCATTGCTGCGGCCCCTCTTCCCTTGCGAGCAAAACTTTAGTCGTCGAACAGCTCCTCGCCGTGCGCGCCTTTCCATGATTTTCCAAAGTAGCTGCCATCTTGCGTAACTACCTGATTTTCTTTCACGAGCCCCTTCATGAGGGGTCCGTTTACACCTTGCGACCAGAGACTAATATAGCCGTTTTCGTCAGTGCTGATTTCCACTGTCAATTCGTCATCACCGTTTTTCAAAGTAACGACTTTCTCGCCTCTTTGAGCCAATTCCCAGGCGGCACGCAGTCTATCTGCAGGGTCTTTTGAGTCTCTGGATAAGTAACGCTTCAGATCATCGACATTTAAATCTTCGAAGTAATCGTCATTGACTCTAGCTTCTTCGGCTACTTCGTCTTCGTCATCATTATCGTCGTCGCCATCGCCTTCGTCATCATCTCCATACCCTTCATCATAACTGCGCTCGTCATCATCTTCGTTGTCTTCATCCGTTTCTGCGTCGCCATCAGAATCATCGTCACTGTCAATGATCCCGTCTCGACCGTCGGTGTAGGTTGCTAAATTGATCTCTGGTGACCTTCGCACTTCACTGGCATATTTTGAAACTTCGTCCGGGTGAAGGTGATCGAAGAATGCATCACCGGTCCAATCCATGCTCTCTATTTTTTCACGGTCATTTTGTATGAGGTTCGCGGCAAGTATCACCAGCGGATCACTGCCATAGGCTTGAGCTGCGCTTATTTCATCATTGCTCAATTGGCCTCGTCCTATACCTAAGAATTTGCCATTTCCTTTGTCGGTATCCAAATTGTCATACTGAGAACTTATGAGGTCGCCACTAATACCGACCTTAGGAAGAATGGCTTCCAAGCCGTCATAGCTAATGTTTCCGTTAGCTATACCTCTTTTCAAAGCGCTGTTAACTTCATCCCAGATGGCCGGGTTACGAATAGCCTCACTGATATCGGCTACAGCGTCCTTGTATGCATTCGAATCTAATGCATCGGTACGATCTGCCATGACACTAACCTCCGGCTCGCAATAAGGGGGTAGCACCATCGGTGGTGCTATAGGTGGGGGTGAACTGTTGCGGGAACTAATCGTCGCTCTTGTTCTGTCGGTAGCGACGGTATTACATTAACCGACACGCATGACATTCGTTTGACAGATTTGCACGTCTATTGGAGAAACATGCTGTCAGGGTGATTCTGCCGCCATCTTGTGCCGGCAAAGTCAACTTCATTGCCCGATTCATCGCGCTGGCGAGTAAAATCTTCGCCATCTTTAATAGCGCGCAATACTACAAATTCTTTTCCTGTTTGCGGATCGGTCGCAAACATGTGGACCATAGTGCGTGACGAACCTGCGACAGGAACAACTTCCATGCGCACATCGAATTTGCTGCCGTCTGAATCAGTGATGGTTGCAGATGTTTTGCCTGCTTCAACCAGACGTGCAATTGCTTTCAATCGGTCCTTAGTAGAAGCATTCTTGGAATTCAAAGTTCTCATGTCTTCTGACTGATTCGGATCTTCAGATGACTCGTCCGGAGCATATGCGGGGTGTTCTTCCGAGGCATATGCCGGGTGTTCGCCGGCGTTTTGATTGCCCGTGAATTGATAAATACCGCCTTCTGTTTCCGTACCTTCCGGTACCATGGCAGGTCTGTCCGAGGTGGCCGCCGGGTTTCCACCTTCCTCAGGTGCTGCACCTTCGGCGCCAAAATAGTCGGCAGCAACTTGATCGAGAGAGAGACTGGAGAATTGATCGTTTTGAACATCAACCAGATTATGTCTGAAAGCTATATTCAATGCAGTCAGTTGAGTAATGTCGGAACCGCTGATGGCTGCCTTGAATTCAGTGTCATCAATTTGACCATTATTATCTGTGTCCAGGCTGCCGAAATTTACTCCCAAGAACTGCGCCTCTTCTTTGTAGCGTGCAGTCGGATCTTGCACGCCTTGCATCGATGCAGGGTCTCCGACTGAGACATTGGGGTCGACAGGCTGCTCTCCGTTAAACTGCATAACATTCGGGACTGTCAACTGTTCACCACCAGGCAACTCCGCTCCCACAGTTTGCGCCGTGCTGGTCGGCATCTCATATCCAGCGTGTGCGGCTGTATTTCTTGCAGCTTGGTCCAGTTCGGCAAAACTGTAGTCACGTATTTCTTTCGACATAAACTCTGCGGCAAGTTGCACAAAAATGTCATCGGACATTCTCAAGTCATTGCCTTCTCCCACTTCGATGACGCCATTGTCATCGACATCTAGTTTGTCCCGCTGAGCCCAGACCAGAGTTTCCAGCAAATCATCCTCTAAGCTCATGTCGCGAATGATCCCATCGCGCAAAGCCGTATTCTGAGAGAAATCATGCACTTGCAGCAGTTGGGCAGCCTCTGCCGCCAAATGGTCGATATTGCCTAGCTGCGGCGCCTGCCTGACTATGTCTGCGACTAGATTCGATTCTGGCGAAGCAGCCACTATGCGATCTCCGAGAGTCAATATCGTTTACGGAGAAGGCTCCTTGCGGTCTCTCTCCGGTTTAATTGCGTGTGTGTGGAAGGGGGCTCCTGAGAGCGTGCCACGCCGTCAATTTAACGAGTCGGTATGACATTGGCTTGACCGCCGCAGTAAAGCCGAAAACATACCAGAGGCGAATCTCTGAAAATAGTGAAAAGAGCCAATTCCAACAGCGTTGGCTCTGGCTCTTCCCGACCTCTCCGTTCTAACTTGTTTGTCAGAATCAAGACGATGACGGCGATGTGTTATTCGCTAGATGTAGTCTCGATCCTCGCAATGTCTTTTGGTTAGCGCCTCACCTCGGCGCCGCTTCCAACACTTGCAATTTAGCGGAGTGCCATGACATTCGTTTGACAAATCGAACTTTCGAAGAAAATGCCGAAGAATCAGACAGAGCGGCGTGTTGGGGCTGGGCTTCCGGATGCTGCGACCTTTGCTTTCAAACCTTCGAAAGCAAGATAGAAAATCGGCGTTATATATAAGGTGACGAGTTGAGAAACCATAAGTCCGCCGAACACAGCAAGACCCAAAGGCTGGCGTGATTCGCCGCCTGCACCCCAGCCGAGCGCCAGGGGCACACTGCTCATAATTGCCGCCATTGTGGTCATCATGATCGGGCGGAAACGCACCAAACAAGCTTCGTAGATTGCATCACGAGGCGTTTTGCCTCCATTGCGCTGTGCGTCCAGCGCGAAATCGACCATCATGATGGCGTTTTTCTTGACGATGCCTATTAATAGAATCAGGCCAAGAAAAGCATAAATATTTAGATCTATATGACACACGTACAAAGTAATTAGTGCGCCCAGACCGGCAGGAGGCAGTCCAGCCAGAATGGTGATGGGGTGGAGGAAACTCTCGTACAGTATGCCCAAAACAATATAAATGACGACTATGGCCAAAACCAGCATCGCCCACATCCCTTTCAGGGACGACTGAAACGCTTCGGCGCTGCCCTGAAATCTGTAACTGACGCCATCAGGCAAAATCTGTTTTGCCGTTTTTTCCACCGTTTTGACGGCGTCACCCAGAGATGCGCCTGGTTTCAGGTTAAACGAAACAGTGGCAGCGGGCATTTGTCCCACGTGATTTACCAAGAGCGGACCGACTGCAGGAACCATTTTTGCCACCGCATTCAATGGCACCAGATCGCCATTCTTTGATCGCACGTATAGCAGCGGCAGAGAGTTGGGCTGCACGCGAAACTCGGGCAAAAGTTCCACAATTACCCTGTACTGATTGCTGGGAGCGTAAATGGTCGATACCATACGGTTACCGTATGCACTGGAAAGCGCGTCTTCCACTTGCTCAGCCGAAAGCCCCAGAGTCGCAGCTTTATCACGGTCAATGCGCACATCGACCTGAGGACTGTTGATTTGCAAATCAGTCGTCACATCTTGAAAGTCCGGCATGTCTCTTAAGCGCGCTTCTAATTCTTGCGTACTTTTGTACAGCTCGTTTATGTTGGAACTTTGCAGTGAAACTTGATAAAGGCTTTTAGTGAGCTGACCGCCAATACGGATAGATGGCGGGTTTTGCAGAAATATCTTGATGCCTGGAACCTTGGCAAATTGAACGCGCAGATCTTTGATAATCTCATCGGCCGATTGTTTTCGCTCCGCTCTGGGTTTCAAGTGCATGAAAATTCGCCCGGTGTTACCGGCTACGTTTGGACCTCCGGCGCCCACTGACGACATGATGTCCTTCACATTGGGATTGCTCATGGCAATTTCTGCAAGTTCCTTTTGATGGCGAATCATGTCTTCAAAGGAAATGCCCTGAACTCCTTCAGTCAATCCGAAAATCTGGTCGATATCTTCTGACGGCATGAAGCCTTTGGGTATTTTTGCAAACAGCATGACAGTCATGGCCGTCATCACTACAAACGAGAGCAAGGTCAGACGCGGATGCGCCATCACCTGTTTTAAGCTCGCGTCATAAAAGCGCGTCCACGTTTCAAAAACTGCTTCCGTGAATGCCAGCACTTTTGATTTCTTGATGGTCTGGTGCGCGCTTAAAAAGCGGCTGCATAGAAGTGGCGTCAAGCTGAGAGAAACGACGCCGGAAATGAGAATCGCGCAGCTTATCGTCACAGCAAACTCGTTGAATAAACGACCAACAATACCGCCCATAAACAATATTGGGATAAAAACAGCAACCAGAGAAA
>PNKB01000115.1 GCA_013997645.1 Cyanobacteria bacterium PR.3.49 | reverse complement strand
TGAGTAACAATCAAGCAATCGTGCGAGTTATTGATACCGGTATTGGTATCGCACCCGCGGATCAGCAGAGAATTTTCGATCGCTTTTACCGAGTTGAACGTTCGCGCGTAAAAAGCCGTATCTACGGTGGTGGCACCGGTCTTGGTCTGGCCATTGCCTTGACCATCATCAAAGCGCATGGCGGAAGTATTGATCTCGAGAGCGAATTGAACAAGGGCTCGACTTTCACCGTGCGTCTTCCTGTTGCCGATGAGAAGACGGGCAAGAGCGACACAGAGAAAAAAAAAACCGCAGAGCTGGCGAGATTGGAGAGTCAGAAAGACCAGGGCCAGAAAGAGAAGGACCAGACGATTCGGGACAGGGAGCAGCCTAAAGAGGTTCGTGCTGCCGATTCAGGAGATGCCGGTTCGCGCACTGCCGCCGCCGTGCAAGAAGACTGAACATCTTTTGGCAAGCTGAAGTTGTCGGCAACAAAAAGCGCACCGCATGAGCAGTGCGTTTTTCAAACTTGCGTGTTTTGAAGAAACTAAGCTGTTGCTGCAGCTTCTTCTTTGGCTGCCGGTGCGGCTTCTGCTGCAGCTGCTGCCGGTGCCTCTTCGCCGCCCGATTTCTTGGCGACAACGCGAGCAACAACTTCGTCTTCCGGATTGAGGATTTTGATATTTTCCGAGATCTTCAAATCGGAGAAGTGCAGACCTTGATCGATTTCGGTGATCAAGGAAACGTCAGCTTCGATGAAGTCCGGGATGTCGCCCGGCAAGCATTCGATTTCGGCGTCCTGGAATACTTCGATCAACTGACCGCCTTCGATGGTTACGGCGGTGGAAACACCGATGAACTTCAGCGGTACGGTCACAGTCAACTTGCGGTCGAGAGCGACGCGATACAACTCGACGTTGAGCACTTCATGAGTAGTAGCTCTGCGTTGAACGTTGCGGATGACCGCATTGATCGGTTTGCCTCTGCCCATGTCCAACTCAATCATATGGGAGTAGGCGCCTTTCGGCAGGCGGGAAAACTCTTTGGCATCAATTTGAACGTTTTCGGACGGTTGACCGGGACCATAAAGAGTCGCCGGAATTATCGCTTCGCGTCTCAGCTGTCTCGGCGTCTTTTCTTCGCGACCAGCGACGGCTAACTTAATCTTCTCCATGACCCTTCAAATCCTTATAAATACCTAAGCCTGAATCGGACACTAGACTCCCCGCAAAACGGAGGAGTAAGAGCTGGGGTGCAAGGATTCGAACCTCGGAATGGCTGGACCAAAACCAGCTGCCTTACCGCTTGGCGACACCCCAATCTTAGCGTCGAAGGACCATTTTATTGAAATGCGCGCCTTCGTGTCAACGTCGCCGGGTTAGTTCGGTTACATGCTGAAAGGTGAGGCAGTTCAAGGTTTCCGCTCGGCGCAGGGGCAATGCCATGCATCGCCCGGCCCGTTTCGGATCTGTTTGTCGAGCAGCCGTACCCGGCTCATCGACGGTAATTCACTGCCTTATCTGCTCGGCTTGCTGCACAAGTGCTCTGGCAAAATCGAGAGCGGCCTTCGTGTCACCCTCGCCTGAAGCCATTTGCGCCAGCTGTTTCAAGCGCTCGTCTCCCGTCAAAGCGCGAACACTGACGCTCGTATCCTTGGCTGTCTGCCGTTTTGCAACCTCAATGTGGTTGTCGGCAACGGCAGCAATGATTGGCTGGTGGGTTATACAGAGTATCTGGTGAGACCTGGAAAGCACACTGAGCTTGTCTCTTACGGCTTGGAGCGCTTTGCCGCTCATACCGGTGTCGATCTCGTCGAAGATCACAGTCGGCACATAATCGCCGCGGGCAAAAATGGATTTGACCGCCAGCATTATTCGTGACAACTCGCCGCCGGAGGCAATTTTTGCCAGGGACTGAGGTGGTTGCCCCGGGTTCGGAGCAATTAGAAATTCCAGGCGATCGATTCCCGAGCCCGATGGTTCTGTCAATTTCTCCACAGCAATCTGGAACGATGCGCGCTCCATGCCCAGATCCTTGAGTTCCTTTTCGACCTTTGAAGCCAGGTCGGCTGCCAGTTTTTTGCGTGATGCAGAAAGAGATTCGGATTGTTTGATTAGACGTTGATAAAGGGCATCAGCTTCCCCCTTAATCTCTTCGATCTTTTCGCTGGAACGGGTCAGATTGTCAATCTCAACAGTGAGTGAATCGCGCGTTTCGATCGCCGCCTGAAGGGTCGGTCCGTATTTTTTCTTGATGCCGGTGAGCACGGACAAGCGTGTTTCGATCTGGTTTAAAGTTTCCGGATCTATATCGAGGCTGTCGCGGTAGCGGCGCAGCTCGGCAATCGCTTCTTCAAGGTGGAAGAGGCTTGTCTTTAACGGTTCGGTCAGTGCTTGCAAGGTCGAATCATACCGCTCTGCTTTTTCCAGGCAGGCAAGAGCTTCCTGGAGGCTGTCTATGGTCGATTTTCCGTTTGCTTCTTCTGAATCACCTTCCCCGTTGAGCAAACCGCGGGCGGTGCTCACAGATTCTTCCAGAACGCGCGCATGGGCGAGTTTATTATGGTCGTGCGAAAGGCGCTCATCTTCCTCTGCGTCTGTTAAATGCGCTTCGCTCAATTCTTCAAATTGAAAGGTGGCAAAGTCCAGGCGACGAGTTCTTTCCTGCTCTGAAATTTCCAGCTCGGAAAGCTCGGCAAGAAGTTCTTTCCTTTGCGCATATACAGTGCGAACCTCATCGATCATTTTTCGATGGGCGTCTGTACCCAGGCTGTCCAGCATTTCCAGCTGAGACTGCGGCGACATCAATGTTCTTGCTTCATGCTGCGCATGAACCGTAATCAGCAAAGCGCGCAGCTCTTGCAAATGCGAGTGGTTGACAATGGTGCCGTTGATTCTAACTTTCGAGCCCGTTTTGGTTATCTCCCGGCTGACTACGAGCGTCATAGATTCATCGTCGACGAGTTCTTCTCGCTTTAACCATGCTTCCACCCGTGGTGTCGGTTGAAAAGTCGCTTCGATTTTAGATCGCTCAGCGCCTATGCGAATGAATTGCGGTCCGACCTTGCCGCCCAGCACCGCACTCAGTGCATCCATGACGATGGACTTTCCGGCGCCGGTCTCGCCTGTGAGGATATTCAGGCCATTTTTCCAATCGATCTTGATCTGTTCAATCAGAGCAAAATCTTTGATTTCTAGACTTTCTAACATGCACCGTATATAGAGTCGATTTGTTTTTGTTCACGGCAAATAATGCCTCTACCGGCAATATCATAGCGAATTCCGATCGAGGTGCAAGTGCCGTATCAAGGGTGTCCGTATATCTCTACCCACTCGTCTTTTCTGCTCAAGCGCGAAATAACAACCTTGTCACCATAAATTTCAATGCAGAGGTATAGAGGTTGTGCTCCACTGCTGGTATATAGAGTGCCTAAATAGTAAAACCAATGTTCACGTGACCAACGACTTTTTTCGCTTTTCTCAGGCGTTCCCAGCAATTGTTTGACCTGATATTTGCTTTTCTCTTCCAGCTCTTTGATAACAGTTAGCGCCATCGAAACCCGTTTGTTGGACAAGTGAGGGTTTGCCGTTTGCCAGGCTTCTCGGTCAAACCTTGAGCGCTTATTTGCTTCTTCTATAAAACCGGAGATGCCGAACCAATAAACCAGGCCAAAAGCGAGTGTACAGAGACAAAGTGTTCTCAGACGTTTAACGAAAAGAAAGCTCGCACCAATTACTACGTAGCCTAAGAAATACAACAACCAGGAATAGTGATATTCAATTTGTCCGTCAGGATCTGCCTGATACTCAAATGCAAAAAAGCTCTGTCTTAACTCATTTCCCGGTACCCGCAAGTCGCCTAGTAAAAGTGACCAAAGAAAGACCGCTACTGTGAAAATGAGGCATTTGGTTGCGAAGTACCAAACTGCATCAGAATTGCCGCGTATCAAATCGTCAGGCAGACGTTTTTGCAGTAGCAAGACAAACGCAGTCGGGACGGCTAATCCTAAAAGCCCAACTACAACAAAATTCGTTAGCGCTGCTAAATTCCTTAGCTGGAGGTTGCCACAAGAGGATGGAACAATCGATTCTTGCAATTCAACAATTACTGGAATACGGACTCCGAAGGTCATAGACCAAATCAAAACAGTGCATCCAGAGATCACTGCAAATGAAATCAATGGAACAGTAACTAAATCAACTGGTTTTGGCTCTTGCACAGCTTCCATAAGTCGATTATGCCATTTCGAATCGGCAAGCCAGCTAGAATGGTTATACAAGGAGCGAAGCCCAATGAAAATTACCGGCGAACTCATAGCAGCGTTGGTATCGGCATTGGTGGGCTTTCTTGCCGGTACTACACTGGGCTGGTATTTGCTCATAGCTCCGTCCGACGGACCAAAGGGCTTCTTTCATTCGAGCAACATCGAAATCTTGCTTATCTGCGGAGTGATACCGGCGGTTCTATCGGCTGGATTGTCTTTATTGCTGATGCGCGTGTTCGCGCGGAAAAACGATCAGGATTGGAGTTGATGTGTGCGAGTGGAAATTCGTGCCATTAGCTAGTCATCATCAGTGATGGCTAGCAGCCAAAAGCGGCTCAGTCTTTTGTCGACACCGAACCAGGTGTGATCGTAGTTCTGATTTCCTGAGAACCATGGGGTCCACTTGTCGAAGGTGTCGTAAACAAGGTTTTCCGAATACCGTCCATCAAACAATGCTTCGCAGAAATTGAGCCCGATTTCTTTGGCTTCGCTGTCCGATCCATTGAATGCGTTTTGCGAGCCGCCGTTCACCATTATCTGTGCAAGGGTTCCATCCAATGTGAATGATGTTCCCCAGCCAACCTCGAGCTCCTTGATCCGTTTGGGGATCGCGAGGCCGGGCAGAATTTCTGAAATTGTCGGATGCACCAGCAATTTGCAAAAGAAGTCGAATTCGTCCAGCCGATTTCTCGAACCGAACCAATTGAGCACAGGATGATCGGACAGTTCAAAACAGGCGAAGGCGATTTTCTCATGCGTTTCTACCAGTTCCATGAGTAAGAGTCCGACAGCCGGGTGATCGAGTTGCACATGCGCAACTTCAAGCTCGCGCCAGAACGCCGCAATTGCCTTTGCGCCAGGGGTATCGCTGTCATCGAGCGGTTCTAGAAAACCTTGCATCGACTGCAGTTACGCTGGTGTAAGCGAATGTATGCTGACTTGTGCGGCGACTTGTTTGGCGATTTCGATAAACGCTTTGGAAACCGGGCTTTCCGGATTTGTAGCAGTAATCGGTGCGCCTTTATCTCCACCTTCGCGAATCGCTGTATCGAGCGGAATTTCGCCGAGAAAAGGAACGCCGGCTTCCTCTGCAACGCGTTTGCCACCGCCGTGTCCGAAGATTTCGAAGCGCTCGGTTGAACCAGGCGGTTGGAAATAGCTCATGTTTTCAACGAAGCCTAAGACCGGCACATCCATTTGCTGGAACATGGCCAGACCTTTTTGTCCGTCGAGCAATGCCACTTCTTGCGGAGTGGTGACGATAACGCCACCGGAAAGCTGAGTGGCCTGCACCATGGTCAATTGCGCATCACCTGTGCCTGGCGGCATGTCGACGATCAAGTAATCCAACTCGTCCCATTGCACATCGCGCAGGAATTGACGGATGGCTTTGTCGAGCATCGGTCCGCGCCAGATGATCGGTGTTTCTCTGTTGACGAAAAACGCCATTGAGATAACTTTGACGCCGTAATTTTCTGTCGGCAGAATTCTGTTGTCTTTGGCGACGGGCTGATAGTCGTCGACGCCCATCATGAGCGGCACATTGGGACCGGTGATGTCGGCGTCTAGCAAACCGACTTTGGCTCCCAGTTGAGAAAGCGCGATGGCCAGGTTGACGGATACTGTAGTTTTACCAACTCCGCCTTTGCCAGAAGTGACGGCAATGATCTGACGTATACCTTCTACCGGCTCTTTTCCGCCCGGCAATCTTCTTTGACCGGCAACAGCGGCGCCTGATTCCATTTCGACTTCGGTGACACCTGGGATTTTGGCGACGGCTTCTTTAGCTTCCGTTTCCAACTTTTCCTTGACCGGGCAAGCCGGTGTGGTCAAAGTCAATTTGAAGAAGACCTTGCCGCCATCGATTTTGATGTCGGAAATCATCCCCAGAGTGACGATGTCGGTATGGAGATCTGGGTCCATAACCGCTCTCAATGCGTTGTTTACAACCTCTGGAGTAATCGCTTCTGTTTTCGCGCCAATCATAACTATCACCTATCCTAGTCTTGGACCTGGGATCGAGCCTCAGGGTGTGCGCCCGGTGCACACCTCGTTTGCCTTAGATGATAACCGCGCGCCCGTGATCTACCTGTCAACGTAAGCAATTTCTTCGTATTGAGAGGACTTTTCTGAGACAATTGTTATCTGTGCCGTGGGTCGACGTCTGGCGGAGCATTCGCCGCAACCACTGTTTTGACCAGAAAATCCTCACCTGCTTTGAAGAGATTGTCCATAAAGCCTTTCCGGGCGCCGGAGTGAAACGACTTGTGGGTGGTCAGATTGACTAAGCAGGGCATGAAAGCTGTTTGAAGGAAACTGTTTTTCAGCGCATCGGGTTTGCTTTTACTATCGCCTTTCGCCAGTTTTTCTGCACTTTCTGCAGCCAAAACAAGTTCTCGATAAGTTGTGTGCGTCGCGATACACGGCAGAATCAAACAGCTGGAAACAAGCTGTTTCGCCAGAGGAACCGGATTCGCCTTTAATGCATACTCGAGGCAGTCGAGGGAAAAACGCTCGAAATCGTGGGGCGAAGCCGACTTAATATAGGTGAGAAAAAAGTGCAGCGATAGTCCGCCCATTACGCCTCTGTCGCCGGAAGCATAAATGCTGATCGGGCGCCCGTTTTGCAACGTCAGTTGCCGCCAGATTCGCAGCTTTTCATCCGCCAAGCCTTGATCAACTCGGCGGGCAAAATCGAGATAGTCGATCATTTTTCCGTTTTAGCCCGGAATGTCTTGCTAATTTTACTTGCTTGCATGGCTTGGGCTTGCTTCAGCGAATTTGCTGTTTCCAGAGTATCAGGATGTTGTTTGCCAAGTATTTTGGACTGCTTGTGCAAAGCCTCTGTGAGATAGTCGATAGCCTCGTCGCGCCGACCTTCTTTGATTTCCAATTGCCCAAGCGAACAAAGTGTTTTGGCAATGGTTGGATGTCCGGCGTGGAAAAACTGCTTGCGCGTTGCCAGAGAACTTTCAAGCAGCGGGCGCGCTTGTTGCAATTTCCCTTCATCCGTAAGAAGTCTGCCCATCGAGCACTGATCCGATGCGACATCCGGATGTTTTTCTCCAAACGCTTTTCTGTCGATTGCCAAAGCGCTGGAAAAATATTTTTCTGCATTTTTGAAATCGCCCTGGCGCTGAGCGATTTTGCCGAGATTTTCCAAAACCGGAGTACTGTCGACTGAATCTTTTCCTGCAGCTCTTTCCTTCATTGCCAGCGCTTTGCTTGCTGCCTGCATTGCTTCATCAAGCTTGCCTTGCTCGCGAAGCACGCGCGCCAAGCCGTTGTAAACTGATCCGAGTTTTGTGTCGCTCTCTCTTTTGACCTTGTCTTTCCAAACTTGAATCGCACGCCGGTAAACCTTCTCTGCTTCGCTGTATCGGCCCTCGTCGCTGTAGAGAGCTCCTTGATTGCTCAAGCTCATCGGTAATTCTTCGTGTTTTTTCGAGTATTTCTCGACAAGTTCGACCGATTCCTTCATGTAGGGCTCAGCCAATCGATAACGACCCGTGCCTCGATAGAGCATGCCGAGATTATTGAGTACACGCGCCAATCGAGGGTCATTGGAATTTTCTGTTTTGCACTGTTCGTAGCAGTACAAAAATTCCCTCTCCGCATCGTCGTATAAACCCTGCTTGTAAAATGATTCGCCCTTGCCGATAGCGGCGTAGTAAGGCAGAGATTTTACAGCTATGAAAATTGCCCAGGGGATGGCTATCGCGTAGAGGACAATGCGAACTTTGTTGATCGTATTTTGGTATGGGCGAACTTTTTCTTGGAATGCTCGGATTTTCTCGCGGGCTTGGCGGAGCTTTGCCGGCAATCCTGAAGTCGTGCCAAGCTCAGGACCGGGCATTGGTGTGTCCTCTTTTCCCATTTTGTCGTTTGTCTTCAACGGTCTAGTAAAGTCCCTTTCGGGCAATGTGCTTGAAGGTTAGCTGCGAGCTGGTTTGAAGTCAAGGAGGGAAAACCATGAGTTATATAATTCACGAAGTTGGCTAAGACAAATCTAGGTGCATCGTGAGATCAAGAGTGAGATCAATTGAGCGAAAATTCGAAAGAAGACAGGCGGGGAGATTCTTCTGTCTTTTCTTGTCCCAGCTCCTGTTGATTGGGCAAGCGATGCCGGTTTTGGCTCAGGAGCAATCGCAAGATTCGTCAACGAATAAATTCAGACCTGGCCAGAGATTTATCGAACGGCGCCGGCAGAAGCGCATGCAACGGCAACAAGAAAAACTTGAGGCGGAAGCTGAGAGCGCTAAAACAAGCCGTTGGCAGGATCGCTCCATTGAAGTAATACGACCCAATTCTGAAGGAAAGGTCGACAGCGAACGGTTTGAAAAGGAGTCAGACAAAGAAAAGTCGGAAAATTCAGAAAAGGACAAGAAAGAGTCCAGAGAGACTAAAGCAGATGAAAATAAAGACTCTAAAGATTCTAAGTCGCGCGGAGAAGCGCCCTGCTTGTCGTGGCTGAACCCGCTGGGCAAGCCAAAGGCCGTGTTGTTGTGCGTGCATGGACTCGGTCTGCACAGCGGCAGTTATGAAAAATTCGGCAAAGCAATGGCGATTAGAGGATATGCCGTTTACGCTGTCGATGTGCGCGGCTTCGGCTCCTGGATGGAAGCTAAAGGGCGCGAAAAGTGCGACTTCAAGCATTGTTCCAATGACATTGTCTCCACCTTGAATGTATTGCGCATGGCCAATCCCGGCATTCCTGTGTTTCTTCTGGGAGAGTCCATGGGCGGTGCCATTGCGCTGGAAGTAGCATCAGAAAATCCAGCGCTTATCAACGGACTGATTTCAGCAGTGCCTGCAGCAGAGCGATTCAAGAGCAAACGAACTGACTTTAAGGTCTTTCTCCATCTGCTCACCGGCAACCGGAAAGTCAATGTAGAGAAATCAGTCGTCAATCGCGCTACCGACGATCCTTCACTGCGTGAGGAGTGGGCTGACGATCCGCTCGGGAAAATGAATTTGTCGGCGGCGGAATTGATGCAGTTTCAAGCCTTCATGAACGATAACCACGAGCGGGCGAAGAAAATCGACCAGTTGCCGGTTCTCATTGTTCAAGGCGGAAATGACAAACTTGTCAAACCGGAAGGAACAAAGGAGCTGTTTGAAGAACTGGCGACGAAAGACAAGTTGATGGCCATGGTCAATGGTGCCGAACATCTTGTATATGAAGAAGGGCAATTCACGCCGGAAGTGATAGATCTTACTGATAAGTGGATCAAACAAAGGCTGCCCAACAAAGATCAATCTCCTGCGTCACCACGGCTGGTGCAAGCGCGTGGACTGATGATGTCCAAGCAATTTGGTGCGGCTCTCCCTCTGCTTCAACAAATAACCATGGACGAACCGGATAACCCCGAACCGTTTGTAATGCTGGGTTTGGCATACATGAAAATGGGTCGTCCACTGAAAGCGAGAGAAAGTGTTCGCCATGCCTTTATGATCGCCAGGGCCAGCAAAGATCCTGAAAAGTCTCGTAAAGCAAACGATCTTCTTTTGAATTTGCCGACTGAGATAGTGGCGCCTGTTTTGGCAAGACAAGCAGCCGGTGTTGGGAGAAGTCTGCCTGGGATGCCGCAGGCAGGAGGAGCGTTTAAGGTGCTGATATTTACTGCAAAGTGGTGCGAGCCCTGCAAAGACCTTGATCCAATCATTGCCGAAGCGAAAAAGCGTTTTGGAAACAAGGTTGAATTTTCGAAATTCGATGTAGATGACGACAGCAATCAAGCGATTGTCGAGAAGTATCACGTCAGCCCGATTCCGACTATGATCTTCTTGCGTCCTAATGGCGAGGTGGCGGACTATTCGGTCGGATTCTCCGGTGTATCAGGAATGATCAAGGGCATTGCCAAAATGCTTTTACCCGGATGACGATTCAATTACTGATACTGGCGGTTGCGGTTCTTTTGGGCGCTATGGTGCTTTGCTGGTACTTTGGCGCCACTATTGTTTTGTCGCTGACAAGGCACCTTTATGAGGGCTTTTACGCGGCAGGTGAAGAATTTAGCATCGCCTATGGTATCGGTGCATTTGCACATACTATTGTGCTTTCGTTTTTGAAGAAACGTCTGGGTGCCGATGATGTAAGATTGGCGCCTGTTATGGTTCAAACTGCAGTCTTATTAAGTGCTCAAGAAAAATACAAGCCGGCCGAATCATTCATGGTCAGCGCAAAGGAATTGTACGAAGCGGCCTTGACTCGAAGTCAGCAAAAGGACGATAAAGTTGCGCTGCAATACAATGCTCAGGAATTGGCGCAACTGGGTTTGGACTATGCCTCGCTTCTCGAGGTGACTGGCAGAAAAAAGGACGCACCGCAAATGCTCTTGCGCGTGGCGCGCAATCTGGAGGATAAGGGTTTTGCAAACCTGGCTGCGTCACTTTCCGGTGAAGCAGCCAAGTATGAAAAATAGAGAAATCAGTCTTTGACTTTTGTATCGCTGGATTTTTTGTCGATCGTTGCCAGAACCGACTTTATCGAATCGAAAAATACTTGCGCCATGAACATCTGATTCAGTGTCCAGGGTTCGCTGTGTTTTTCTATGGTCTGGCGCAGTTTTTCCAGGGATTTCTCGGTGTTTCGACGCTTATCGACGTTCATGAAAATCGAGCTTGCCCAGGTGAATGTCTGCGTCAGTTCAGGTCTGAAGATATGCAAGCTGAAGTCGTGAGCTTGAAATGACAGAGTGATGACACCACTGGCAGCATCAATCATTCCTTCAAGGGGAAACTTCGAGCGCAGATTGTCTTCAATGAACACGTTTTTCTGGTGCGTGGCTTTCAACCATTCGGCATACTTCGAAATATCGACATGTTTCGGTGCGACTGGATAAGTTTTGATTTGGTCATGGCTTACCATCGCCATACCTTGACCATCAAACAGTTCGAGAATGGTTGAAGCATTGCTCATCAACAGATGCTCCAGTGTGTCGCGGCTGGGATTGTCGCGCATCCCATCGAAAAGTCTGCGCAGCTTATCTTTTAGGTCTCTTTCTGCTCCATCTTCGTAGGCGCTGACACGAAGTGAAATCAATTTGCCCACTACCTCACAATACGATCTGAGCCAATGCGGCACTTGTTTTGCGGTGCGATTATGGCAGACAATCAAGCCCCATAGGCGATCGTTGCAAACGATGGAAATGCTTATGGAGGCTGCAATGTCATGCTCCTTCAAGTATTCCAAATGCTTTGCCGAAACGCTTGCTAGAGAACAATTGGAAAGATCAATTGGGTTGCCGTTGCCGATGATTTCGGAGGGTTGATAGCTGGTGTCGGCAATTGCTCGCACAGTGTTGCGGCAATAGCCATCGCATGTTTCAAAAGAAATATCTTCGGCAGGGAAAAGGAAATTCAAATACGAATCCATGCCGGATGAAACTTCTTCTGCCACAATTTGACCGGTCATGATTTGATCAAGTTTGTACACCATGATGCGGTCGAAGCCGGTCAATTTCTTAATTTCGCGTGGAATCAATCGAATAAGATTGGTGAGATCCTCAGCCTTGCCGAAAGCCGCAACCGCCTCTGTCAGTGTGGCCGTTTGTTCGGCAGTCGGTTCTGAAGAATCCAGACTTTCTTCCATCTCAACGATGATTTTCGAGTTATCCGTATGTACCAGGCAGTTGAACTTGCGCTGGCCAAAGAGCGGAAAATCTCCGGTAATGAGCATCAATGTTCGCCCTTCTTTGTTGACGCGCCGCCTCAAATTGGCTGCAATGGGCATGCCAAAGAGGTCCTCAAACAAGAGTCCGATGATAGTTTTTGCACCACCGACCACCAGTTTTGAAAAGTTCGCACTAGCTTGATTGATTCTCAGTGTGTCTACATTGAGCACCATTAGATAGCCGCTTGGTTGCACAAACTGTTTCATTTTTTCGTCATGCTTGGTCGGCTGCTTCTCTAAATCATCATTATTAAACATAGGTATCCCCACAAAACTCAAAGCGTCAAGTTCCTGTGCATGTGAATATACGGTTGTAATATCTTGAACTGCTGTTACGTTGCGGTTGCTGCTATGCCGCGTTGCGTCTGGATCGATCGCTACCTTCAACGTTTTTTTCAGTCAGTGTTTGAACAAGTGCTCTGTAGATTTCGAGCGCTTTTTTCGTCTGTCCATGGGAGGCTAAGAATTCCGCCATCCATTGCAATTCTTTCACTGGCGCGCCATTCTCTGCTCCTTCTTTGAAGTGTTTCTTTTCCATGATTGTCTACCTTTTGATTGCGATGGTTGTTTGACGGAGCTCTCCCGCGTTAGTTCCACATTAAAAAGTGCGAAAAATGGGAACCCGGATCGGCTCTCTGTGCTCTCTTACGCTGTATAAGCGTTTGCAGACTTTTACAACACGCGTTACTTAGATTTGAAGATCGAAAGCAGAAGTGATTCGAAACCTTCTTTGTCAACGCTGGTCGCAACTTGAACTTTCCGACCACCAAAAAGTGAGGTGGAAGTTTTACCCATATTTTTGCCCTGGGTAGCCACGTCGATTCGCATTTCCTTAAAGGTATAAAGCTCAGGTTTAATGGTCGCGGCAGCCGTAAGGGTATCCCAGAAATAGTACTCAAAGCCTTTCACTAAGGACCAGAGCCTGAGAGCTAGCATGCACCCACGAGAACGATCAGAGTATTCGTCAAGCAGTCCCAAAAATTCTTTTGTCACCGGCAGTTGATTCGTTACATCGAGAGGAATCAGCTTGATTGGCACTTTGCTGTCGAGGGTCGCTTTAAACGCTTCCGGGTCAGCGTAAATATTCCATTCGGCACTGCCGTCATGACCATCTTCCTGCACGTTGCCGGGCACGTTGAAGGCGCCTCCCATGATGACCAGCTCTTCGACCTTACTTTTGAATTCCGGATTGTCGCGCAACAGCGGTGCCACATTCGTCAGAGGTCCGGTGGTGACTATTGTCATCGGCGTTTTAGTATTGTTGAGGCAATCATAAAATACCGACTCAATCTTTCGTCCTTGCTTTTGCTGATATGACCGGCGCATTTCAATTTCACTGAAGAGCGGCAGTTCGTTAATGATAAAACTTTCTTTGCGCCAATTATCGGGAAACGGGTTGGGAACTGCGTCTTCAGTGACCGCAATTTCGGCGCCTTCGAGCTGCAGATAAGTGGCGATCTTAACCATGGCACTGTATGCCTGGTCAGCGAAACAGTCACCATTGGTGATACCAATCGCTTGCAAATCTACTTCTGGTGCCATCCAGAGCAAAACAGCGCTCAAAATGTCATCTACGTGTCCGTCGTGATCGTGCAGTACGGGTTTTGGCATTGGCTAGACAAATTATCCCCAGTTCCACTTTGCAGGCGCAAACCTGAAAGTCCAGTTTACTGGCACTGAAAAGCAGTTTCATGAATCTGGGTCGATTCCTGAAGGGTTGTCTATAAAAGTTGAATCTATATTTTGGAAACTAAAGAATGCCCAATTGCATCTTGGCGTCTTCGCTGGCCATGGTTCTGGGATCCCATCTGGGCGACCAGACCAGGTCTACCTTGACGTTTTCGACCCAAGGCAGCTTCTTTACCGCCATATGCGCCTGGGACTGAATGACGGCACCCAGTGGACAAGCAGGACTTGTGAGCGTGAGCTTTACCGTGACATCCGAGCCCTCGACCTGTATTCCATATATAAGACCGAGATCGACAATATTGACCCCCAACTCAGGGTCGACAACCGTCCTCAGGTTTTCTTGCACTACATCTTCTTGCAACGAGGACATTTCTTGTATCTCCTACTGGGCGGGGCTTTCAGGCTTTTGTTCGATTTTTAGAACTGAACCGTTATCGGTTCGGTTTTCAATCAAGGGTGGGGGATTTCAGGGCGTTGCCAAGTCCTTCCAGCATGGTATTCCAGGGAAGCAGAGCGCATTTGATGCGCACCGGATACTTCTTGACTCCGCGCAGGGCTTCCAGATCTTCAAGATCATCTGGTAATACGACTTCTTCTTTTTTGTCCAACATCATTTTCTTGAAAAGCTCGACAATTTGGTTTGCTTCTTCGACGCTTTTGCCAAGCAGTAACTCAGACATCATCGAGCCAGACGCTGTGTTGATAGAGCACCCTTTGGCAGTAAGTTTGACGTCCTCAATCTTGCCGTCTTTGACATTGAGATAGAGAGTCAATTCGTCGCCGCAGAGCGGATTTACACCTTCGACTTGAGCTGTAGGATGCTCAATAGCCCCGTGATTGCGGGGATTGTGATAGTGATCGAGAATAGTCTCGCGATAGAGATCATCGGCAAGCGACATGACCCAGCACCTTATCTGCTTCCTTTAACGCTTCAAACAGCAAGTCTACTTCTTCTTTTGTATTGTAGATGTAGAAGCTCGCACGGGCTGTGCCCATTACGTTCAAATCACGCATCAGCGGCTGGCAGCAGTGATGCCCGGCCCTGACTGCAATCGCTGCGTCGGCACATATTTGTCCGATGTCGTGTGCATGAATATCATCGACATTGAATGAGATAACGCCACCACGCAGAGTGGCATCTTTCGGCCCGAAAATCGTAATGTCGCCAAGCTCGTTCAGCTTTTGAAGAGCGTATCTGGTGATTTCAATCTCGTGCTCGCGGACATTGTCCATGCCCAGTGCGGTCAAGTATTCAATTGCTTTGCCGGAGGCGATCACATCGGCGATGTTGGAAGTGCCTGCTTCGAATTTCCAGGGCAATTCCGTCCAGGTCGCTTTGTCTTTCCAGACGCTGCTGATCATATGCCCGCCTGATAGAAAAGGCGGCATCGCGTCCAGCAATTCGGTTTTGCCATAAAGAATTCCGACCCCGGTCGGCCCAAGCATTTTGTGCATCGAAAAAACGAGGAAATCGACATCCAGATCGCGCACGGATGTTTTCACGTGCGGCACTCCCTGTGCGCCGTCCACAAGAATGACGGCACCCTTCTCGTGTGCCAATTTAGCCAGCTCTTTAATTGGGTTTATGGTGCCGAGAACATTGGACATCAATGTGGCAGCAACGATTTTTGTCCTGGAAGAAATAAGCTTGCGCGCCTCTTCCATATCGAGCTGACCGTCTTCTGTAATCGGGATGAAAACCAGCTTGGCATTGCGTTCTGTAGCCAGTCTTTGCCAGGGAATCAGATTGGAATGGTGCTCCATTGCCGTCAGGACAATTTCGTCACCAGGCAGGATATTGGCGTTGCCCCAGGAATAAGCGACCAAATTGATCGCCTCTGTGGAATTGCGAGTGAATATTATTTCGTGGGTATGCTCCGCATCTATGAAGTCGCGAACTGTTTCACGCACTGCTTCATAAGCATCGGTCGCCTCTTCGGCAAGTGTATGAATGCCTCTGTGAATGTTGGCATTGTAGCCTTCATAATAGCCCGTGAGCGCATCGATTACAGAGCGCGGCTTTTGCGAAGTTGCGGCATTGTCCAGGTAAACCAGCTGCTTTCCTGCGATCTTGCGCTGCAATATTGGAAAGTCTTTGCGGATTTGTTCGACGTTGAGTTTTGACATGTCAGCTACCTCGCACCAGATGTAGTGGCTTGTGCCGCTACCCAAATTTCTTCCCCGCGCAATTCCACTTTGTAGGTCGGCACCGGTAAAACAGCCGGTAAGCACAGGGCTTTTCCTGTTTTGACATCAAAGCGGGCACCGTGGCGGGGACACTCGATTTGGTTGCCGATCAGCTCGCCTTCACCAAGCGGTCCGCCGTCATGCGTACACAAATCAGCAATGCAGAAATACTCTCCATCGACATTGCAGATAGCCAGCTCCGTATCGAATGCACTGAACACTCGCGCGGCACCGGGCGGAATCTCCGCTGCGTTAGCCACTTTTACGAAATCACCGGTCATCTGAGAATAGCTCCTAAAAACTGCATATGAAACCTATGAATGGATCTTGTCTGCAACCAGCCCGTTGATCCAATCGCCTGCTCCGTCGACAGGGCAGGATTGCACTACTTGTCTGAAAAAGCCGGTAACAATGAGCTCTTCTGCTTCCAGATTACTCAGTCCGCGACTCATTAAGTAGAAAATCTGCTCTTTGTCTGCCGGGCCCACAGTGGCGCCGTGAGCGCACTTCACATCGTCAGCTAGAATTTCCAGCTTGGGAATTGAATCGGCATGCGCATTTGATCCCAGAAGCAGATTTTTGTTGCTTTGATAGGAATCAGTGCGCTGTCCTTCCTTGCTTACTCTGATCGTTCCCAAGTAAGCGGAAGAGGAGCTGTCTTTGAGCGCGACTCGGAAGTTGATGGTTGAAGTTGTGTCAGGTGCGATGTGATCCTGAATGGTGTTGAAACTGTAACGCTCGCTTGCGGCTCCCAGTACTACTCCGCGAATATCGCTCTTGGAGCCGGGTTCTTTCAAATTGGTTTGAATATCGGACTTGATCTGCCAGCCGCCCAGAGCAACGGTTGATGCGTGCAGTGAGCCGTCACGTTTCACTTCGTTGTATACACGTGAGACTGCAAACGTGTTTGCCGAATAGTCGGAAACATCCAGGTACGAGAGGCTGGCGTTTGGTCCTACATATGTCTCGATCGATGCATTGATGAGCGAGAGCGGACCGGCTTGCCCTGTTTGTTGGGTAGCGGTCGACAAGTTGACGAATTCTGCCTTTGCGCCTTGCTCGACGATGATAATAACGCGCGGAAAAAGTGCAATCGAAGATTCTTCACCGCTGGAAAGTATGTTCAAAACCGGGCTTTCCAGCACCACATTTTTGGGAATATATAAAAACGCGCCGCAATTGAAAAGCGACTGATTCATCAAATAAAACTTGTCATCGACGAAATCAGGTCGTGGCTGGTTATCTGTTGCCAGATATTTTTTGAGCAAATCAGCGTGCTGTGCCAAGGCTGTCTTTAGCGAGCAAAAAATCACTCCTTTGGAAAGCAGCTCGCTGTCGGCATTGCCGATTTCAACATTTTGCGGAGTCGTGTAAATGTACGGCAGTTTTTTTCCCAGATGGGCCAGTGCCGCTGTCACGACTGCAGGCTCTTTGGCTGCTTGCTTTTCTTTATTGTCACTGACGACAACATTGAGAGCGGCAAGATCCAGCGCATCTACTTCGGTGCGCCGCCAATTCTCATCACGATTGCATGGTGTGGGGATTTTTAAGTATGACTCGAAAGCCTTGAGGCGGCTATCTTTCAGCCAGGTCGGTTCAGCCGTTTGCCTGGTAATTTCGTCTACTCTTTCTTTCGCTATCGTTTTCACCTTCTCACCCATTTGTTTCTCTTTTCTTGCCGCTCTGTAAAATTGGCTTGCGGTCTCGGCTTTTTACGCATCATCGCGTAAGTCTGCCGCCATGTTTGCGCATGGCTTTGCCCCAGTCCCTAACCCCATGACTAACCTACGGAACCTTCCATCTCGAGCTGGATGAGCCGGTTGAGCTCAACAGCATATTCCAGAGGAAGCTCCTTGGTGAAGGGCTCAAAGAAACCGTTGACGATCATCGCTTTGGCTTCCGCTTCAGTAAGACCGCGGCTCATCAAATAGAAGAGCTGCTCCTCTCCGACTTTGGAAACGGTTGCTTCGTGCTCAATCGTCACTTCTTTCTCATCCACTTCCATGGTCGGATATGTGTCTGAGCGAGAGGCTTCGTCAAGCAAAAGCGCGTCGCA
>PNKB01000114.1 GCA_013997645.1 Cyanobacteria bacterium PR.3.49 | reverse complement strand
AGCCCCATTTTTCAGAGTAAAGAAACAGAGTTAACCGAACATTCAGTCAGCGAATCCAAGCAAAAAACAATCTCGAGTCACCCAAACCAACATGTATAGCGATGGAATCAAGAAAGGACCACACCGAGCTCCCGCAAGAGCGATGTTCAAGGCCACAGGCTTGAGCGATGCCGACCTCGAGAAGCCGCTCGTGGCCATCGCCAATACCTGGACTGAAGTCGGACCATGCAATTTCAATCTTCGCGAACTCGCTGAGAAAGTCAAAGACGGCGTGCGTAAAGCCGGCGGCACGCCTCTCGAATTCAATACAATAGTCGTCTCCGACGGCATCTCCATGGGCACCGAGGCGATGAAGGCATCGCTCGTTTCGCGCGAAGTAATCGCCGATTCGATCGAGCTCTGCGTGCGCGGTCATATGTTTGACGCAGTTGTCGCTCTTTCTGCCTGCGACAAAACCATCCCGGCCACATTAATGGCTCTGGCCAGACTCGACCTTCCTTCCGTGATGCTTTACGGCGGGTCCATAATGCCGGGGCAGTACGAAGGTCGTAACGTCACCATACAGGACGTCTTCGAAGCCGTCGGCGCTTGCGCTGCCGGTCGCATGACGCCCGAGCAACTCAAACAAATGGAAAACGGCGCTTGTCCAGGCGCTGGAGCTTGTGGTGGACAGTTCACAGCCAACACCATGTCCACCGCCGCCACATTTCTCGGCATGTCACCAATGAGTGCAAATGACGTGCCCGCAACAGATCCAAGGAAGTTTGCCGTAGCCGAGCGCTGCGGCACTCTTGTAATGGAGCTTCTTCAGAAGAATATTCGCCCATCGCAAATCATCACTCGCGACGCATTGGAAAATGCCATTGCTTCAGTCGTCGCCACCGGCGGCTCCACTAATGCCGTATTGCACTTGCTGGCCATCGCTCGCGAAATGGGCGTTGCGCTGGAGCTCGAGGATTTCGATCGCATCTCAGCCAAAACACCTATCATCGCCGATTTGAAGCCGGGTGGCAGATTTACCGCACCCGATATGGAAACAGCGGGCGGTCAAAGGTTACTTGCAAAACGTTTGCGCGATGCCGGCCACATTGTTGATTCTTTGACCGTCACCGGCCGTTCTCTTTTCGAGGAAGCAGCCGAGGCGGTTGAAACACCAGGGCAGGAAGTTCTCACCACTTTTGAGAAACCATTGAAACCGATGGGCGGCATCGGCATTTTGAGAGGCTCGCTTGCACCGGAAGGCTGCGTTGTGAAACTCTCCGGACACAATCGCACTAACTTCGTCGGACCGGCTCGCGTTTTCGATACAGAAGATGCTGCCTTCGCCGCTGTTCAATCCGGTGGTATCAAATCCGGTGACGTGGTAGTTATCCGTTATGTCGGACCGAAAGGCGGACCCGGCATGCCGGAAATGCTCGGCGTTACTGGTGCCATCGTCGGGGCCGGCTTGTCCGATTCTGTTTCGCTCATCACCGACGGACGCTTCAGCGGCGCTACCTATGGATTTATGGTCGGACATGTTTCACCCGAAGCGGCAGCCGGCGGACCGATCGCTTTCATAGAAGACGGAGATCAAATCGAAATCGATGTCGTAAAAAGATCTATCGATGTGCATGCTGATTTGAATTCTCGCAGCGCCAATTGGCAGCCCAAAGAACATGCATACAAAACCGGCGTTTTTGCAAAATACGCACGCCTCGTTTCTTCCGCGTCAGAGGGCGCAGTGACCAACAATTATTCCGCACCAATGCCGGCTAAACAAACTACAAAAGCCGGCGCGGCAAAGTAAAACACCAAAGGAGCAAGTAATGACGACTATGTACTGGGAAAAAGATGCTGACGCCAATGCTCTCAAGGGCAAAACCGTTGCGGTCCTCGGCTATGGCAGCCAGGGGCGCGCTCATGCGCTCAATTTGAAAGAGAGTGGAGTCGACGTTGTCGTCGGTTTGAGAAAAGGCGGCAAAACCTGGCAGCAAGCTGAGCAAGATGGCTTTGCCCCCAAGACCCCCGAAGAAGCAGCCAAAGCTGCTGATGTAGTTTGCTTCCTCTGCCCCGACATGGCCCAGCCGAAGCTCTACAAAGAAGCTGTCGAGCCGAATCTCAAGCCCGGTGCCACCATCATGTTTGCTCATGGCTTCAACGTTCATTACAAAACAATCCAGCCTAATGCTCAGACTGACGTCATCATGATCGCGCCAAAAGGACCCGGTGCACTGGTTCGCCGCCAATATGAAGAAGGCCGTGGCGTGCCCTGCCTGGTAGCAGTCCATCAAGATGCGTCCGGCAATGCTTTCAAGACAGCACTCGCATACGCTCATGCTCTGGGCGGCACTCGCGCCGGTGTAATCGAAACGACTTTCCCGGAAGAGACGGAAACCGATCTCTTCGGCGAGCAAGCAGTCCTCTGCGGTGGTGTCACCGAGCTGGTCGCAGCCGGATGGGAGACTCTTGTGGAAGCCGGATATCAGCCAGAAGTCGCTTACTTCGAATGCTTGCACGAATTAAAACTGATCGTTGATTTGATCTACGAGGGCGGCTTTGCACGCATGCATGAGTTTGTCAGTGAAACCGCAAAATTCGGCGACCTCACCCGCGGACCGCGCGTGGTCGACGATCATGTTCGCGCCACCATGAAAGAAGTTCTTGCTGAAATCCGCAATGGCAAATTCGCTCAGGAGTGGATCGATGAAAACAAGGGCGAGCGCACGCAATACAACGCACTGCTCAAGAAAGATCTGGAGCATCCGATCGAAACAGTCGGCAAGAAAATGCGCGACAACATGAGCTGGCTGAAAGAAAAATCCGCCAAGCAAGCCGAACGTCAGCCGGTCGCTGCCGGACGATAATCGCTCGACAACACGCTTTTAAGGGGGCGTTCAACGCCCCCACTCCACCTCCGAAAAAAGTACGACACTGAAAAGAGATTTTTCGCCGAAAAATCTTTTTCCTCAGAAAAACCAAAAACGAACTCCGTAACCGCAAAAAAGTCCGAACGAACCTCCGAGAAAAAACGATGAAGGGTGCCGAAATAGTAATCAGAGCATTGGAGAAAGAGGGTGTAGACACCGTCTTCGGATATCCGGGCGGCGCCATCATGCCTCTATACGATGCGCTTGTAGGCTCGAATTTGAAGCACATCCTCGTGCGTCACGAGCAAGCAGCAGCACTCGCTGCCGACGGTTACGCCCGTCACAGCGGAAGAGTCGGCGTTTGTTTTGCAACGTCCGGTCCCGGTGCCACCAATTTGATCACGGGAATTGCCAATGCATTTCTCGATTCGGTCCCCATGGTGGCAATAACCGGCCAGGTCGCAACGCCCTTCATCGGCACGGATGCCTTCCAAGAAGTCGATATCTTCGGCATCTCGATGCCCGTCGTGAAGCACAGCTTCCTCGTGCGCCGCATCGAAGATTTGGCAGGCACCATACACGAAGCATTTCAAATCGCTCGCAGCGGACGCCCGGGACCGGTTCTGGTAGACCTCCCGAAAGACGTTGCTATAGCGGAATTGGACATCGTCGCATTCGATGACACGCCTGACGAAACCCCGGCTCGTCCTGACGCACATCAAGTGGCAACTGCCCGCCAGATGATCGAACGCAGCAGCCGTCCTCTCGTTTACGCCGGAGGCGGCATCCGCATCGCCGGTGCAACCGAAGAGCTTCGCTCGTTCGTCGACTTCACCGGGATTCCGGTAGTCACCACACTTCAAGGCATCGGTTCCGTTCCATCCAATCACGAACTTAATCTCGGCATGCTCGGCATGCACGGTACAAAACAAGCAAACATCGCCGTTCAAGAATGCGACTTGCTTATCTGTGTGGCCGCTCGTTTTGACGATCGCGTTACCGGCAAACTCAAAGAGTTCGCTCCCCACGCCAAAGTCATCCACATGGACATCGACCCGGCTGAAGTTTCCAAACTTCGCGCAGCCGATTGCTCGATTGTCGGCGATGTGAAAGTCGCGCTCAATTTCCTCCACGTTCGCCCGCAAATTGACGAGTGGAAAAGTCGCTGCCTCACTAACAAAGCCGAGTATGCGTTCGCTTACGAGCATAAAACCGAACATGTTTATGCTCCCAAAATGCTCAGAGATTTGAGCGTCGCTGCTTCAAACAACACGGTTATCTCTTGTGACGTTGGACAGCACCAAATGTGGGTAGCTCAACACTGCCAGTTTCAAGCGCCGGAAAATCACCTCACCAGCGGTGGCTTAGGCACGATGGGCTACGGTCTTCCGGGCGCTATCGGAGCGCAGCTCGCAAACCCTAATGCGCGCGTCATCAATGTTTCCGGTGATGGTTCCATCATGATGAACATACAAGAGCTTGCGACTTTGAAGCGCTACAACATTCCCGTCAAGATAGTCCTTTTCGACAATCAGGCACTAGGAATGGTGCGGCAGTGGCAAGAGCTTTTCTTCGCCGAGCGCTACAGCGAAGTCGATCTTTCCGACAATCCCGATTTCGCCAAGGTCGCGGAAGCTTTTGGAATCCCGGCAGTGAAGGTCGAAAGACCAGAACAAGTCGACGATGCAATTCAGCAGATACTTGAGTGCGAAGGACCCCTCCTTGTGCACGTGATGATTGATCCCCGTGAGAATGTCTGGCCGCTCGTGCCGCCCGGCAAATCGAATACGGAAATGATGGAGGCTAAAGCAGTATGAGATTTACGCTCGAAGTGACGATGACCAACAGTGAAGGCGCTCTCGAACGCCTGCTTGGGCGGCTCCGGCAGCGTGGTTTTGGCATTCTGGCTCTGAGTGCCGATGTCTCAGGCGACTACGCATCCATGGGCGCGCGAATTACAGTCGAGAGTCTGCGCCCTGTAGAAGCGGCTCTCAAGCAAATCGCAAAGCTTTACGACGTCGAACAAGTGAAGGTACATCATGCAGAGCAAGAGCATGCCAAACGACAGAACCAACCAGCAGAACTTTGTTTATCTCTATGACACTACGTTAAGAGATGGTGCGCAGCGCAAAGGCTTGAGCTTTTCGCTCGACGACAAAGTGAAGATTGCGCATTTGCTTGACGGCTTTCGCGTGCCTTATATCGAAGGCGGCTGGCCCGGTTCGAACCCTAAGGATGCGGAATTCTTTCGCAGAATGCGCTCCACGCCTTTGAAAAATTCGACAGTCGTGGCATTCGGTTGCACGCGCAAAGTCGGCGTTCGCGCAGAAGACGATGCCAACTTGAAAGCATTGCTTGATGCAGGCACCAGGGCGACTGCGATTGTTGGGAAGACCTGGAGTTTGCATGTCGAAGAGGTTCTCAAAACCAGCCTCGAGGAAAATTTGCAAATGATCGCGGACAGCGTGCGTTTTTTGAAACAGCACGGCAAGGAAGTGATCTTTGATGCAGAACATTTTTTCGACAGCTTCATGAGCGCGCCGGAGTATGCAGTCAAAGTAGCTGCTGCCGCTGTCGATGCAGGCGCCGATTGGATCGTGCTTTGCGATACGAACGGTCGCTGCATGCCCAGCGATGTTCAAAAGGTCGTCGCTTCGATGATGCAGGCGGTGCCTGCCAATTATGGAGTGCATTGCCACAACGATATGGAATTGGCGGTGGCAAACTCGATAGCCGCTGTTGAAGCCGGTGCTCGTCAAGTACAAGGGACCATCAATGGATACGGCGAGCGCTGCGGCAACGCCAATCTCGTCTCATTAATGCCGACCTTGAAACTGAAGATGGGCTATGACTGTGTTCGCGACACTGATTTGAAAAAACTCACAGAGCTCTCGCGCACCGTGAGCGAAATCGCCAATCTCAATCCGGACCCGTGTGCAGCTTATGTCGGCAGCTCCGCATTTGCTCACAAAGCCGGGTTGCACGTTGCGGCCGTGGAGCGTGTCGCACACAGTTACGAACATGTCGATCCGGCTCTTGTCGGTAATCGCCGCCAGGTCATCGTTTCCGAACTCTCCGGGCGCGGCAATATCCGCATGCTCGCCAGTGAGGTCGGAGTCGGCGTTGTCGGTGCAGAAGCCAATGTTCTTGCCAAAGTAAAAGAGATGGAAGGCAACGGCTATCAATTCGAAAACGCCGAAGGCACCGTTGAATTGCTCATGCGAAAAGCGGCTCCGGACTATGTCGCGCCGTTTGAGATAGTGGACATGATGGTTGTGGTTTCTGATCGCAATCGAACCGGAACCAGTGCCGAGGCAATGGTCAAAGTCCAGGTCGGAGATGAGAAATTTCACACCGCATCCGAAGGTCACGGACCGGTGCATGCGCTTGATTTGGCGCTACGCAAAGCACTCGTGCCGCGCTATCCGCACATCGAGGATGTGCGACTGGCCGACTATACGGTAAGAATTCTCGACCCCGAACAGGCCACCGATGCTATGACTCGCGTCATCATCGAAGCCACCAGTGGCGACGACAGATGGTGGACGGTCGGTTGTTCGAAAAACATCATCGATGCCAGCGCCCAGGCTCTGGCGGACAGTCTTGAACTTTATTTGGCGCGAACCGGCAGCTCGGCTGGTGCGGTTCAAAACAAAATGGAAACTACAGGCACAGAAGAAACTTGTAAAACGATAACACGCGCGAAAGTGGAGGTGGCTTAAGTGTCCGCAGCAGCTACGAAAAAAGCACCTGATAAGTCCGCAAAGAAGGCGGGCTGTGATGCCGATGGCGCCAAGCAGTCGCAGTCATCAAAGTCTGCAACGGCGAAGAATATCGTCCAGAAAATCTGGGACGCTCACGTCGTCACCCAGATCGAAGGGCATCCGAATGTTTTCGCAATTGACTTGATGCTATTGCATGAAGTCACCTCCGCTCAAGCATTCCAATTGATAGAATCGCGCGGCATCCAGGTGTTTGACCCCACACGCCTTCTTGCCACCATCGATCACAGCACCCCCACCAGACAAAATCGCTGGGAAATCTATGACGAGGCGGCACGCACTCAAGTCGAGACTTTGCGCAACAATTGCAAGCGACATAACATTCCTTTTCTCGATTTTGATTCAGGCAAGCAGGGCATCGTCCACGTCGTCGGACCTGAGCTGGGTGTCACGCAGCCGGGCATGACTATCGTTTGCGGAGATTCGCACACATCGACACATGGCGCCTTCGGCGCGCTCGCCTTCGGAGTCGGAACTTCCGAAGTCGCACACGTCATGGCTACCGGCTGTCTTTTACAGAAGCAGCCGCAATCGATGAAAGTGGAGTTTAAAGGGCGCTTCCGTAAAGGTGTTTATGCCAAGGATGCGATTCTCAAATTAATCGCAGAGATAGGCGTCGGCGGTGCCAACGGTCACGTCATCGAATACGTCGGCGAAGCGGTGCGTGCAATGTCTATGGAAGAACGCATGACCGTCTGCAATATGAGCATCGAATGTGGCGCACGCGCCGGTTTGATAGCTCCTGATGAAACAACGTTCAGCTATCTCAAAGGGCGCGCACATGCACCCACTGCTGATCAGTGGGATGAAGCGGTCGCTTATTGGAAGAGCTTTGCCAGTGACGAAAACGCTCAATATGACAAAGTCGTCGTCATCGATCTCGATAAGTTAGATCCGATTGTCACCTGGGGGACGAACCCGGCGCAAAGCGTTTCGCTTGGTGAGCGTATTCCGAAATTAGAGACGATGGCCGCCAACGAAAAAGCAGTTGCCGTTCGCGCTCTCGAATATACGAAATTGAAAGAGCAGCAAGTGCTCGAAGGTACGCCTGTTGAATGGGCATTCGTCGGCTCATGCACCAACGGACGCATCGAAGATTTACGGATTGTCGCCAATATTCTCAAAGGTCGCAAGGTAAATCCCGGCGTAACAATGTATGTAGTGCCTGGCTCGGAAGCCGTGATGAAACGCTGCCAGGAAGAGGGACTAGATGAAGTATTTCGTGCAGCCGGCGCCGATTTCAGGATGCCCGGTTGCTCAATGTGTCTGGCTATGAATGACGACCAGGTGCCGCCCGGAAAACGCTGCATCAGTTCGTCGAATCGAAACTTTGTCGGGCGGCAAGGACCGGACAGCATTACCCATCTGGCATCACCGGCAACAGTCGCCGCCAGTGCCATTGCCGGTTGCATCGCTTCCCCTGCCGAATATGTTTAAGTGTTAAGGAGTTGGTCATGAGCCTCATACCGAAAGTCACAACAGTCACATCAAAGGCGATGCCGGTTCCGATGAAGGACGTGGACACGGATCTCATCATCCCTGCGCAGTTTCTCACTAGCATCAGCAAGGACGGCTACGGCGCCAATCTGTTTCGCCGCCTGCGCGACAATGACCCGAATTTTCCGATGAATCGCAAAGAATTCGACGGTGCGTCAATTCTTGTGACCGACAGCAACTTCGGCTGCGGGTCTTCCAGAGAGCATGCCGTGTGGGCATTAACCGGAGCCGGAATCAAGGTCGTTATTGCCAAATCTTTTTCCGACATCTTCTACAACAATAGCGCCAAAAATGCTCTATTGCTGGTAGTCTTGGAGGATAAAGTCGTCGACGAAATTTTGCAGTCGGCGAAGAATGCAGACTACGAAGTGACTGTAGATCTCGAGTCGCAAACCGTTACTCTTCCAGACGGAAGCAGCCACAAATTCGAATACGACCAATTCCGCAAACATTGCATGTTGAATGGTCTCGACGATATCGAATACATCAGATCGCACGCTTCGGAAATTCAAGAATTTCGCAATCGGCAAGAACGCCAGAGATACATGTCCACATGCGGAGCTTAGGACGCATCAAAATTACCTGGCGAAAGGGAGCACTGAAATGGAAAAGCACATAGCGATATTAGCCGGAGACGGAATTGGCCCCGAGGTGATGGAGCAAGCCCTGCGCGTGCTCAGCACTGTCGGCGAAAAATTCGGACACCGTTTTTCCACAACCAATGCTCTGGTCGGTGGCGCTGCATACGATAAGTACGAAACCCATCTGCCTGAAGAGACAAAATCTGTATGCCGGTCGTCTGATGCAATCTTGTTCGGCTCTGTCGGCGGACCCGTCGGCGACATGACTAATCCGAAGTGGAAAAATTGCGAAGCAAATTCCATTCTTTCGCTGCGCAAAACTTTTTCATTCAATGTCAATTACCGACCGGTGAAAGTGATACCGGAATTGGAATATCTTTGCCCGCTCAAGAAAGAAGTGATCGAGCGTGGCGTTGACATTCTCTTTCTGCGTGAGCTTCTTGGTGATTGCTATTTTGGCGAGCACCGGACATTCAATGCGGAAAATGGTGTGCGCACCGCCACTGATGTGATCACATACGATGAAGAACAAATCGCTTCGATTGCCGAGGTGGCGTTCGTCGCTGCGCAGAAGCGTCGCGGCAAAGTCACATCCGTAGACAAGGCGAATGTTCTCGACTCTTCGAAGTTGTGGCGCGCTGTCGTTAAGGAAGTAGCGCTCGGCTATCCCGATGTCGTACTTGAAGATATGCTCGTCGATAATTGCGCTATGCAAATCGTTCGCGATCCGTCGCAGTTTGACGTCGTTGTCACCGGCAATATGTTTGGCGATATTTTGACCGATGCTGCAGCAGTTCTTCCGGGTTCGCTCGGATTGCTCGCATCTGCCAGCATGAACAAAGATGGATTTGGTTTGTACGAACCACCCGGCGGATCAGCGCAGGATATCGCCGGCACCGGCACCGCCAATCCAGTTGCGCAAATACTTTGCGTTGCACTGATGCTGCGCCATTCGTTCGCACTGGAAGCCGAAGCGCGCGCCATCGAAAGCGCCGTGGAAACGACACTCAAAGAAGGCTACAGAACTCGCGATATCGCGCGTTCCGGCGAAGCCAATCAAACGATCGTCGACACCCGTGGAATGTCAGAGAGAATTCTGGAACACCTGCTGGCTATTACAGTGCCTTCAGCTGCCGCATGCAGTTGAGGGCGTAAACAAGCCGGCACCACAGAGTCCGGCATGAGCAGCAGAATGTTTTTCACACAAATTTTTGAGGTATCGAACAATGTACGGAGACTATAAAGAACATTGGTCTATGGTTGATGAACGCATGAACTCGGCTGTTCATGAGAATTATCCTGAATGGAAGAAATCCAAAGAGCGACGCAGCAAAACGCTCACACAAACTAATGTCACTTACGTCAATCAGCACGGCGACCGCTTTACCCGCGATGCCGAGCAGCGTGTGGCGACTTTCAGATATCGCCACTGTGATACCACCTACTCGATGAGCTACGACGATGACAACAATGTCGTCTCCGTAAGCAGCTCGAGCGGCTGGACATGGACGAAAATGGATGACGGTGGAGGTTGGCTCGTGCGCAATTATTTCGATGCCTGGCATGTCGGCTCTGCCGAAGCGGGCGACGTAGTTGCGGATGAAAACGGGCTTCGCTGCGCTTCCGGGGATGCATCTATGTTGGGTCTTCCGGTTCGACCGTAGCCCATATAAATAGATAAAGCTTGGGATCACTCATATGTTCTGAGTGATCCCTTTCGTTTCACATTTGGTTAACAATTGTCGACGCGCCTGAATCGGCGTGTATACTGATGCGTATTGAACCCCCGAGAACGGACGCAAATGAGCTTCAGCTCCACCACGCGCATTCTATTCGCAACTTGCCCAACAATGTCTATGGACGGCAAGATGTGTCCGTGTATTCTTTCTGCTGCCTGCATGTGTCCCCACTGGGGACAAAATAATTAGGTTGCAGTACAACCAGCTTTAATCAGCTATATCTAGCTACATAAATCCGCTCCATTGCCTGCTTTTGCTATGAGCAGTTTTGTCCGAGCAAACTGGATCGCGAGTTCTTCATAGAACTTGCACCGGTGCCGGCAGTGAAGAATCACAACATCGCGCACCAAATGCGGTGTCGACTTTGCACGACTAATTTTTCCAAGGAGAAGAAAAATGGCTAACTTATTCATCACAAACGCAACTGGGTACATCGGCTCCGCTGTGGCTGAGCAATTCAAAGCGCGCGGCTATCAAGTCACAGCTCTTGCGCGCACCGATAAAGCGGTGCAACAGTTGGAACAGCGTGGATACAAAGCGTATCGCGGCGATTTGCGCAAACCTGAAGAGTTTGTGCAAGCAGCAAAAGAAGCCGACGTTATCATCCATACCGCTGCTACCAATGACAAAGACTTTGGAACAGTCGATCAGGCTGCTACAGAAGCACTTCTCAATGCACTAAAGGGCACCGATAAGACTTTCGTTTACACGAGCGGAACGTGGGTTCTCGGCAGCACCGGCAATATTCATGCTGATGAAACGACTGCTGCAAATCCAATTCCCGTCGTCGCCTGGCGCGTCGAGCTGGAAAAGAAAGTTCAAGAAGCGAAAAACTATGGTGTTCGCTCGATCGTGATTCGCCCGACCGTTGTATATGGCAGAGAAGGCGGCTTGATCGCCAGCTTCTATGCGACTGCGCAGAAGGATGGTTACGCTCGCTACATCGGCGAAGGTCAAAATCATGTTTCACTGGTCCATATCGATGATTTGGCTAATCTCTATGTCATTGCCGTTGAGCGCGCTCAAGCCGGTTCGCTTCTGCACGCAAGCAATGATGCACCTTACACCCTCAAGCAAATAGCCGAACTGGTGGCAACAGCCGGAGGGTTGGACGGCAAAGTCAAATCGTGGCCGATCGAAGAAGCCAGGTCTATCTATGGTCCTGCCGTAGATGGCTTTGTTCTCGATCAAAAAATCGACTCGAAGAAGACGCGTGATGCTCTCGGTTGGCAATTGACAGCCCCTTCGCTGGTTAATGAGCTGCCTGTTTACGAGCGCGCTTACGCCGGTTCAGCCAAAAAGTAAGTTTCCCTCCCTGTGATTTGACAGCAACCAGGCAAGGCTCCGGTTAATTCCGGAGCCTGCTTGTTGTTGCGGTCTCGTGGCTAGCCAAGGGGTCGCGTTCCTGAGCATAGCCATCGCCAAATTTGGGTTAATATACTATCGACGCCCCAAGGTTCCGCTTATAAACCATGTCAAAGATTCTCCTGGTTGAAGACGACACAGAAATTTGTGGTTGGCTGGAAGATTGGTTCAAGCAGGAAAATTTCGTTTTCGAATCAGCGCACAACGGCGAAGATGCGCTCCAGCTGATGGGGCAATTCGATTTTGACGTAATTATTCTTGACTGGGGTCTGCCTGATATTACGGGCATCGAAGTTTGCCGGCGTTATCGCTCCAATGGCGGCGAGGCGCCGGTTTTGTTCTTGACAGGAAAAGGCGACATTGACGATAAGGAGCAAGGGCTCGATTCAGGCGCGGATGATTATCTGACCAAACCATTCGATGTGCGTGAGCTGGCCGCCCGGGTCCGCAGCTTATTGCGTAGACCAAAACAAATCTTGCCCGTCGAGCTCACGATAAATGGCGTCGCTCTGGACTTGAAAACAAGAGTTGTCAGAGAAGGCACCAATAACTTGCGCTTGATGCCTAAGGAATGCGCTTTACTCGAATTTCTGATGCGTCACCCGAACACGATTTACTCATCAAAAGCATTGTTGGATGCGGTGTGGAGATCGGACAGTGACTCGTCTGAAGACACAGTTCGGACCTGTATGCGTACATTGCGGTTGAAACTGCAAAAACTCGGCCGCGATGATTTGATAAAAACCATTCTCGGCTCAGGCTATATCATCGAATTGCCGAAAGCGTAAGCTGCGACACTCCGCTGGTTTCCCTCTGCGCGAACAGCAAGAGCGAACCGCTTAAGGAGTGAAATCGATTCGCCCAGACTGTTGGTTCGCGCGTTGTTATTTCATTTGTACGGTGCAGACAACCGGTTGCTCTGCGTCGGTCTTCTTGAAAAATGCCACCATGCGCACAGGCTTTTTCACAGCACCCGGCGACGGAAATGGCGCAGAACTTTTGATTGCTTTGATCAGCGCTGTTCGTGTCAGCGACGATTGTCCCTCTGCAGGCGCGTCTTCGTCATCTAGCAAACGCAAATGGTTGACGTTGCCGCTGGCGTCCATGTCGAAACCAATCTTCGCTTTCACCACATCGAACCCACTTGGCACGCTGTAGTTTTTCACAATCTTGCTCGAAATTTCTTCCAGGTACGCTTTATTCTCTGGTTTTGATCCGCTGCTCGCGGAGCTTTTCTCACACTCGGCGGCATTGACGAATGTTGTTGCTACTGTGAATGCACTGAGTACACTCGTCGCTGCAGGCAGAAGATTTTTCTTCATTGCTTTTGTCCCTTTTGTCCAGTATTAACTAGAAGCGGTGGCGATGTGCCACTATGACAAGGCGATCTTAGCCCATGAAATAGCGCTTTTCGGCAAGTTTGATTTATTTTCCTTTGGGGAACATCGCTCAGAAAATTTCGTCGCACCCGCTTGATATCGAGCGGGCAACTACAAGTTTCTATTTGTGCAGACGAATGTATTTTGCCGTGAACACTAAAGGCTTTGATTTTGTGGACGGCGAAAGATGAATATAGACTCCCAATTCTTTACCGAGTTTTGAAAGCGAAACGATGTTTTCAATGCTGACTATTTCGTCCTTGTGAGGTTGTTTCCACTCGGTCTGAGCCCTAATCCCCTTTTGAATCGCGGCTTTCTCGGTTTTTGCCACGACAAGAATGTTTTTATGCGCTTCCTCAAAATCTTCCGCGTTGTAGCCGCCTAGATTGAGAAAGTACAATTTTTCGGAACCTTCGAACGGTTCGTCAGAAAGCACAACATCGTACCCATCTGCATGGGTTATCTCCGCCCAACTGTCGATGTGCAAACTGCTGGGTGTTCCCCACCACTGTTTCTTTAGATCGTCATAACAATCTTTTGGCGTCGCTCCAAGCGAAAAGCGCACATCATGCAGTTCTATGTTCGAGTTGCGAAAGCTGCCGCCAACATAGAACATGAAGAGTTTGAGATTGGAGTTTGCACCGGTCATAGTTTTGCGTGAAACTCAAATTCAGAGCGCTTAGTTATCGATGCGGCATTGCCTGCGCATGCAGGAAAAATGATGAGCGGATTGTTCTGCAATGACTCCACCGCACGAGTGACAGTCCCTCGAAAAGTCAAATCATGACTGCCTTCAATCTTTAAAAGCTCAATCTGCGCCATCTTGCGAATTCGGTAAGTAATAGTGCAATGCAAATCCTTGTGTTCCAGCAAGAGCGGTTCAATCTGGTGATAGATTTCATTGTAGAGCTTCTCTACAATTCTTCTGTGCCATTCGTCCCAGGTTGCCGCTACTGTGCCTGTAGAGAGTGGGTCGGCTGCAATTTGTGATTGTTCGGTGATTGGTAATTTGTCGTCTTGGGTCAGAGAAAATTCAATTTTGACAGCCGAGTCCGGTAGATTTTGTGGAATCTGAAAAACATTGTTTGCTGCCAGCGACTCTATCCGTGATCGAACTTGGGCCGCGAATTCACCGTGCGCACGCTCATTTGTGTGCAGCTCTGTGATGCTTCCATCTTTGTGTATTTTGAACGATACTCTGCAAAACGAGAAACCGCTTTCTCTTTCTCTAAAATCAATATTGCGAACTTCCTCATGAACTTTACTGATAATAGAAGACTTCCAAGTTCTCAGCACTTCGCTTTCTTTAGGTGGCGCGGCAGAGACAGCGGGGACCGCGCACGACAGTGATAGTGCGGTGCATAGAGAAACGACACCGCATTTAGTGAACTTAACGTTCGTGTTTGTCGCAATGGAAAACGCTGGGCGTTTCAATTCATGGGCTCCTCAGCGGTGCCGAAAGGAATATTCAAACATAATTACTGATAAACTTCTACCTGAGCGAAGATGCCACCATTGCGGAGAGTGCAAAGTTTCCTGTCTTAGTGGGGTTTCTCACATGGCTATGGTGAAAATTCACTTGCCAAAACCATTGACACGCCGATAATAGCCAATACGCTTTTAAATCGCACGAATCGGACCAAGAGCCGCTTTAAGCGCGCTCGCCGCTTGGCGTTCGATTAACACAGTGCATACCACTAACGTCAAAATTCGGAACCACGCAGTCAATTATGCGCGAGTTTTTGTGCTTATTTGACTTCCGAAAGACTTTTGATCGCATTAGCTGGGCACCGCTATATTTAGATTTGACGCGCTTTCATATGATGGCGCGCGGACCTTCACATCTATTGCTGCCGAATTCTTGTGGGCTGTCCAGTCTGCCGGCATAGCGTTTCACATACTTGCTCTACGGAGGCCTGCGCCATGCTTAGGTCAAATTTTCCATTGTGCGTTGATGAAAATTCGAATTGCAAGTGCGGAATTATTTCTGCTCGCGCTGGAGGTTGGCATAGCTTAGCGCTGAGTATGGTTTTGCTCCTGGTGCACATAGTGTTGATTTTGAAGTTGGGTGGATTGGGTCTGCTCAGTTGTTCTGTCTCACTTAACAGGCATTTTGACAGCGCGGACAATGGTCCATCGCTTTTCGAATTGGTTGCAGAGCAAGAGTCATTGCCGATTAAGTATGACTCTCTCGTAGACAAATTTGGTCGAATCAAACCACTTGATTTGAGCAACATGGTCGTCCATGAGGAAGATGTTTATGGAGGGATAAAACGTTATACGCAAGAAGATATTGTCGTTGAAGCTTTTGAGCAGTGGTGGCGGAGTGTTTGTACGCTACTTTCTAGATGCGTTACTAATTTTCTAATCGATAGCGCACACTGGCTGATGGTGTCATCAGTGGTGCTCCTGGCTATTTTTTTGGTACGTAAAAAGAGAACACACGAGTCATAGCGAGTTTCACCGGACAGAATAGATTGATCCACGCCATGCAATCTATTCAGCTTTCAGAGGGAACAGGGGAGCGGCAAGGATACTTGCTGCTCCTTCTGTTTGGAGGCAGCAAAATCGTCGACTGTTTTAGGAAATTAGCGAATAGGTAATTTGAAACGCGCTTCAATCAATTTGCGATTGCGAATGCGGCGCGATTTTCTGCGTGCGATTTTCGGCGCTCCCGGCGAGATCCATTTGTCCCAAATAATGAGCGAAAGTGTCTGCCACTTTGTGCGCCAGCCGTTTTTGAACGACGAATTCTTGCATGCTCTCACTAACGAGCGCGGATATGGCGCTTCTTTACGCTCTGCCGCAGAAATTCTAGCGAAGAACCGCCTGGCGAGAGGTTTCAGGTTCAACGAAATTGTTTTTGGTGCGAACATGGAAGGGGAATGCCCAGCAAATCTGGACCAGGTTACCGACAATTTCTTCGTCGACGACGCGATTAACGCAAGTCCAGTTAACAGTGGCAATCGAGAGGAAGCCAACATGGTACACCAATTCGGGTTGAAAATGGCTCCTGGCAACTGTTCGGGCAAAGGCACCTTTTGCTTCTTTTGGCGCCCTAATCTCGCTTCGCAACGATTTGGAAGAGATCTGAAATTTCCATAAAGGAAGTCAAGAGCTGGCGGTCTCTGTGGCATTCTGGTCGTGAGGGGGGAAAGAACGAAGTCGCTGAGCAGGATCAAAACGCGAGGATATTCCTATGGAAATGATGAAAAAGGCAGCAGAACTTGCTGATGAGATGATCAGCACAGTTGGCTGGTTGCTCAATCGAGCGAGCAACACCACAAAGCTCTACGACATCGCAGATGCGAAAGGTTTGACCGCTGAAGTGAGTGTTCCCATCCAGGGCGCGAAGCCAGGGGAAGTGGTTGTGCTTCTGGGGCATTCGCTGCGCAATTTTTCGGCTCGCGCAATCGGCGACCAGGGCGACTTCAAGCTTGGTTCAAAAGTGGTGGTAGTAGACACTGGGTCTAACGTCGTTTACGTGCGAGCGCACGTGCACAATGATTCTGATGCTTCAGAAATACTGTCGCAATAGGGGCTATTCTTCGACGCCAAAATCGACTGTCGCCGAGAGGTTGATGATGAATGAAGCTCCCTCGCCCAGGCGGCTCTGGCAGCGAATTTTGCCGCCATGCGCTTCGATGATGCGTCTGCAGACATAAAGTCCAAGCCCCGTATTTGAGCTGCTTTTCGACTCTCCTGGTTCTTTCCAAAATCGTTTGAACAATGTCGGAATTACTTCAGGCGCGATGCCTTTGCCCTGGTCCTTCACCAGAATGCAAACGCCGCTACCGGATCTGTTGGCAATAATCGAAATCTTGCTGCCGGGCGGGCAGGCTTTGATGGCATTGTCGGTCAGGTTTATGAGCACTCTGCGGATGCCGATTCTGTCCGCCAAAATCATCGGCAGGTCATCGTCTACCATTGCGGAAAGTTCGATGTTTGCAGCCACCGCAAAAGGCTTCAGCTCCGGCAAGCATTCTTCAACCACTTCTTTGACATTCATCGCTTCCATAAAAAAGAGTTGTACGCCTTCCTGCTCCTGGTAGGTGAGCAAGAGATTTTGCACCATCCACAACATATGTTTGTTGCTGCGTCTAAGTGTCATGAGAGCGTCGGAAAGCTGCGGCGAAACTTCACCGAGCGAGCCGTTCAAAACGCTTTCAAGAAAGCGCTCTGCACCGGCAAGCGGGACTTTTAAATCGTGCGCCAATGCGGTAATGAATTCATCGCGTTGCTCACTGACTTTCAAGCGGTCGGTGACATCTTTGATGATTAGGACGAAGCCGGTGACTACGCTTTCGGTGGATTTAACGGGCCAGATGATCAAATCGCAGTAAAGACCTTCCTGGTGTGATGGCGTCGGCCCGAGGTGATAACCATTGATCTCGATGGGATGGTCCTCGGCAATCGCTTCGTGAAACTGCCCGGGAGTGAGCGCGGATACCAGGACGCAGATATGCTTGTTGGCAATTTTTTCGTGCTTGAGCCCGAAAAGTTGGCAAAAGGCGGGGTTTGCGTCTTTGACTTTCAGTTCCCTGCTGATGCGAACGATGCCCACGGGGGCGCATTCGAGGATTTGCTGAACAGTCTCACGCTCGCTATCAAGCTGTTTTTGCTCATATTTTTGAACCCGCCTGCGCTCAACGCAACCGCTCAGGGCGTCGAACAGCAAATCGCCGTCCATGGTCTGCCAGACCAAAAACTGCTGGGCTCCC
>PNKB01000113.1 GCA_013997645.1 Cyanobacteria bacterium PR.3.49 | reverse complement strand
AAAAGAAGATTCGCGTTTTGATTGGCAAACCCGGCTTGGACGGGCACGATCGCGGTGCAAAAGTAGTGGCGCGAGCTCTTAGAGACGCCGGAATGGAAGTCGTATACACGGGATTGCACCGTTCGCCCGAAGAGATTGTCGAAACCGCCATTCAGGAAGACGTCGATGCCATCGGCTTGAGCGTCCTCTCCGGCGCTCATATGACCCTTCTGCCGCGCGTGGTTGAGCTTTTGAAAGAACAAGGCGTCGATGACATTCTGGTCTTCGGCGGTGGAGTCATACCCGAAGAGGACAGACAAATGCTTTTGTCGAAAGGCATTAAAGAGGTATTCGTCCCCGGAAACGCCACCCAGAGAACTATTGAGTTTCTCAAAGAACACTTCGGCGAGCGTAATGGCGCTCACAAGGTTTCTTAAATAATTCCTACTTACATCCCTCTATTATTTGTCCGGAGTGGGGTATACCTATCTTGGATGACAGCACTACTTCATTAAATGTTCAGCTTCTTGATAAAATTTGCTGAATTATCTCTTGAAGACCGTGTTATACTCCTTGAACAGTGAGCACTCCCCTATGGAGAGTTCGGATGGCAAAGAGAGACAAAAACAGCTCTAAGTTCGATCCTGCCTGCAGCATCGACTTCTCCGACACCAAAATTGCCAAGGTAAGCACCGAAGAGCAAATTTGGAAGTCGTTGGGTCTTTTGTTCAGGACAGTTTCGGCAGACGAATATATGCGTGATTTCCAGGACGCAGATCGCCGGGATTTGATGCCCGTCAGCTGCACCCGCGCATTTATGCAAGCAGATCAGGAATCTGATGACGCTTACGCGAGTCTGTACGCCTAACTAGGTCGAATTTAGCTATTGTCAAAAAGGGTTCGAAAGAGCCCATTTTGTGCTGTTTGGGTATTTTTGCAGGGCGTTATGAGCTGCTGGTACAATTAATTGGCGTTGGTCCGGGTTAGTTTTACTAGTGGACAGCTGATTGAATGTCCCAGAAGTCGGTTAATTATCGAAAGGGCGATGTCGTCCTGGTGTCGTTCCCCTACACAACGGATGAGGGAACGACCCAAACTAAGCGGCGTCCTGCTGTCTTAATTTCTAACGACTACAACAATTCCCGCCTCGATGACGTGCTCTTAGTGCCTTTGACCAGTAATACGACCAGAGCAACGCGCGAACCAACCCAGGTCGTGGTCATGATGAACACGCCGGAAGGGCAGTCCGGCGGACTGCGCCTGGACAGTGTTATCGACTGCACGGTAATCGCCACGATTCCCAAAACGCTTCTGGTCAACAAAATCGGCGCCTTTCCCCAGGAGACAATGGAAAGAGTCGACCAGTGCTTGATGATTGCCATGGCTATTGGCCGTCCGATCAATCCTGACAAGCCGCCTGAGCCGGAAGAAAATGTCTAGGAGAGCCCGAAGTTCGATAGTTTGATATCGATATCAGGCCCATCTGGCAATCACTTTGTCTCCGTTGCGTGCCTTGATCTGAGACGCAGCGCTGCCCTGCTTTACTGCTATTTCCAGATATCCGTGACTGCCGATTACTACTTTCGTCTCGCCATCACCTATGGTGTCATAACTTCCATCGGCAATTGTCAAAACATGCTTACCCAACTCAATTTGGCAAAACTTGTTTTGCTCTTGGGCCCTGATATTGGTAATAAGATTGCCGTAACGGTCGGTGTAGACAATCGCCCCCTCTAAATGACCGCTGCTCACTTCCGGTTCGAGACCCTCAAGCCGAGCCAATGTGCCCGGATCGATTTCACTGCCCAGTTTTTCCAATCTTTCGCCCTTCAATAAATGAGCTGCAATCGGAGCGAAGATATCTCTGGCGTGAAAGGTGTTCGATACGGACTTGCCGAAGAACTGCGGCTTATCGAGAACGAAAGCCCTTTCAGCCTGAAAGATGAATGCTGATGTCAGCCCATTGTCCGGAGCAAGTATCACGAAGTCCCGCGTCTTAAGCGCGATTCGTCTTTGATTGCTGCCTACTTGAGGATCGATGACGGCAAGGTGAATGCTGCCGGCCGGAAGGTAAGGGAGGCTAATCTTCAGTGACCATGCCCCTGCGCGAATATCGAAAGCGGGAATTTCATGATTTAGATCGACAATCCGCGCGTCCGGACAACCTGACAAAATCACGCCTTTCACCACACCTACATACGGATCTTGATGCCCGAAATCGGTGGTCAGAGTTACGATGCGATGTGCAACAGCAGCCATCAGTGCGCTATTACAGTGGCAGTTGCGAACTCGTGTTCGTGGCTGACCGACACCTCGAATTTAGTGAGATTTTGTCTTGAGGCCACTTCTTGAGCGCGTCCGTGCAACTTCAATGTCGGCTTGCCGGAACGCTCGCGCACTATCTCCACTTCCTTCCAGCCCACTCCGTGCCAGCCTGTTCCCAGAGCTTTTACGGTTGCTTCCTTGGCGGCGAATCGTCCAGCCAAACGTTCAAACATATGATGCCGAGCGCTTTTGACGTGTTGTTCTTCAGCCTCGGTCAGAATTCGTTTGAAAAGCTTTTCACCAAAACGCTCATAAGATGCGCGAATTCGGCTGACCGAGCAAATGTCGGTGCCGATCTTGATGTTCAGGTCAGCCATGAAATCTCCTTTGACTGCAGAAGAATGCTCGATTGTGCTTGCTTTGGCTTATCTAAGGTCGGCTGCCTTTGTCGCCGCGTGTGCCATATAGGTAAACGATTTCCGGCTTGGAAAGCGATTCATGCAATTGCGTGACGGTCTTCTTCAGCGATGGATGTTGGAAGTCAGGGGCAATTTCCAGAAGCGGAACCAGGGCGTAGGCTCTAAAGGGCACATTAGGGTGAGGTACGCGCAATTCTTCCTCGTCGACTATCTGATTGCCGAAAAACAGGATATCCAGATCGATTATGCGGCGGCGCTTTTCGCCCGGCATAATATCTTTGAGCGTGTCTTGGGCTCCGTGCATGGTCGCCAGGCGTTGTTCGATATCAAGAACAACGTCGAGCAGCGCTTTGCACGAAAGGGTTGTTTCTATTGCGGCAACTGCATTGACGAACCAGCTCTCGTACTCGACGCCGATGGGCTCGGTCTCGTACAGGCTCGAACATTCCAAAACCTTGATTCCGGTTACGTCCTTAAGCATTTGCATGGACTGCTGCACGTAGCCCAGCCTGTCACCCTCGTTAGAGCCCAGACCGATGAATGCCTGAGTTCGTTTGGGATTGCCACGGAATTTCGGTTGGTCGGACACCAGTTAAACCTCGGATAGCTTCATTAAAGCGCCCACATTATATACAAATGGTGGGATTGGATCTTCTTTTCAATAGAATTTCGATTGAATAAATTGGCGTTATCAATATGCTGATTGCCTGAAATCCAGACGGGACGCCGATATAATATGGCTAGTTAAAACAGCAGACGTCATCCTGGAGTAGACATGAACATTCCTCCCGATCGCAAAAAGATTTTCGAAGCCATTCAAGATAATCCAGTGGCTTACAATCCCACCGTCATTGAAACGACGGCGCGCGGCGAACGCTCATTCGATATTTTCTCCAGACTGCTCAGAGAGCGCATCATCTTTCTGGGTCAGGGGGTCGACGATGTAGTCGCCTCCATCATCGTCGCTCAGCTGTTGCTGTTGGAAGGCGAAGATCCGGACAAAGACATTCGCCTCTACATCAATTGCCCAGGCGGAAGCATTACTTCCGGTCTGGCTATTTACGACACGATGATGCACATCAGAAGCGAAGTTTCTACGATATGCCTGGGACAAGCGGCGGCGATGGGAGCATTTATTTTGTCTTCCGGGCACAAAGGCAAGCGTCTCGCCCTGCCTCATTCTCGCGTGCTCATGCGTCAGCCGATGGGCGGTGCGGAAGGACAAGCTTCCGATATCGAAATTCAAGCCAAAGAAATTTTGCGCAAGAAAAAATTGCTTATAGAGCTATTTGCGAAAAACACAGGACAATCGCAAAAACAAATTGAGAAAGACAACGATCGCGACAATATCATGACGCCTGAAGAAGCCAAAGAATACGGTATTATCGACGAAGTGATCGCCCGCGAAATGGTGACGAAATAACGTCAGGTTCGCACAGTAATCAAAATCGTAAGAAGCACCCACAAGTTCCAGAGTGAATGCATGATCGTGACCATCGGCAGGCTACGATAACGCTCATAAACAGCGGCAAAAACCAGTCCCATTACTATGTGCTGCGGCAGGTAATGTGGCTGAAAATGCATGGCTGCAAATACCAGAGCGCTAATAATCATTCCGCAAGCCACTCCCCAGCGTGCTCTCAGCCATGGATAGAGTAAGCCTCGGTAGATAACCTCTTCAGACAGCGGTGCAATAACGCAGAAGAAGATTGCCCACGCCAGCATCCAAACTAGGCTTCCAGACATCATTGCATCTGCAACTTGCTGTTGCGTCATATCTCCACCTTTGCCAGCGGGTAAGAGCAAACACAGAAGCTGCGCTCCAACATTCGTAATCACCATGGCGCAAAATCCCAACAGCGCTGTTCGCAGAATGCTGTTCCAATCAGGTTTTTCGCCGTTTAGCCAAAAACCCTTCAGCATCGACTTTTGGGCCGGACGGCAGATGAAAAAGTGAAGACTGAGTAGGGTAGCGACCAGCGATGCCAGAGCGCCTGCGGCACTAAAGACTGATGCAAAACTTGCGACTTTAGGAGCCTGGTGTTCCAGAGCTGTTCTGACGCCGATGTAGATTCCAATTGTGAAACTGATACAGAAAACGACTGTTACTTGGGCACAAAAGTTGGCAAGCAAACATCCATATGCCTTCCGAAAACCATAATTGGTCGGCGCTTCGCGACTAACTTTGGGCGTCGACTGGCAAAATTTTATGATGACGAAAATTCCGAAAAGGCAAATCGCCAGGCGAATCGCTTGAAACGTTGCATAGTAGCGCTGCCAGTATTCGAATGCTTCGTCTAGCGATTTTTCGGCTTTCTGAGCCTGGTCCGACGTTTTGCCCATGAGAACTTTCGTCGCTTCGTATCGAAACCAGCCCTCAGGCAATTTGTTTTCGATTATTGCTGGAACCTTTTGTTTATCAAATTCTTCAGGGGGAACAGCGGTTGCTTTATTCAATAAATCGACCAGATCATTCTGTTTGGTTGCTGGATTTTCCTGCAGAAATTTGTGGGCGTCCTGCCCGTCTGCTCCAATCAGCAGAGCTATTCGGGCAATTAAGTCACCATCACCCGGATGCTGTTTGAGTAAATCCTTGATTTGCAAAGCGCAGCCTTTGCGCGTCTCTCTAATCGGACCATAAAAATCCATGCGAGCTATTGGTTTTAGAAAAGCGTTTGCGCGTTCGTAATAAACCGCCTTTTTCAGTGCCACGTTACAAAGGTCTGCCTGATGGCGATAGTCGATCTGAGTCGTCTCCGCGCTTTTACTTTTGCTAATTAGATCACTGGGAAACAAACTTCCCATCATCGAAATGCCGGACGTGAGCGTGGCTAAAACGAGAAGAGCATCTATTGCGACCGCTCTTTTCTTGTCTTTCAAGCAAAGGCAAACGATTGCGCAAACGAAAGTGAGTAAACCCAAGAATCCGACAAGTAGGGTCCACGCAATCAGAAGAAACATTCGACACCCTTAAAACAGATGACCTCTAGTTTCTTACCCTTTGACCAGAAAAGTAGTCTATATTCAGTTTTTGCTGTCTGCTTCTGTTGCAGGCTCGGCTTGCGGAGGTGTTTCTTCAGCGCAGAAGTCCATTTTGCGGCCACCGCCGGCTGAATAGAGTTTTTCTTTCCGTTTGTCTTCCAGGGCATGTGCAGCATCGCTCGATTGCTCGACTGCATTGGAAGCATCGAAAAGCTCTTCAACCTTTTCACTGCAATTCGCCTTTTTGCCTTTGTCTTCCATGCCTAAGTCCCCTGTAAGAGAGTTTCTGCCAGGCAGACCTAACTTTTTAAGGACAGTTCCAGTATTCTCGAAATCTTTACGTGAAATCAGTTGAAGATCGCTTTGATAACGGATTGCGTGTCGGCAAGTGAAGCAAACAAGTGATCGGGGTTTTGCGCTTCCAGCTCCGCTCTTGTAGTCCTGCCTGAATTGACGGCAAGACTGACTGCGCCGTAGTGCTTTGCGCAAAGCACGTCATAGATACTGTCGCCGATTACAACAATTTCTTTTGGCTCAAAGCTTGTTTTGAAATGCTCATCGGCGCGCTGTTTTGCTACGTGCGGCAAGTCCAATCTGCTTGCCGAGTCTGAGCCGTACGCACCCAGAGGGAAGTGATGATTGAGCTTGAACCGCTCGAGTTTCATGCGGGCGCCGCGCTCTACATTGCCTGTCAAAAGTCCCAGGAAAGCCCCTTCCATGCTCGCCAGAGCGGCGAGAATCTCGGGCACGCCGTCGTGGACGATGTAGTGTTTTGTCTGCCGAATCTCCGCTTCCAAATGGACCAGATATTCCTCAATCAAATTGGGAACAGCGATTTCAATTTCTTTGTCGTCCAGACCTGCCTCGCGCATAATTTCGGCCAATATTTGCGGGTCGGTTTTTCCGGACATGGAAAGTTTTATTGTGCCAGGATCGATATCATAGCGATCTTTCAAGACTCTGGAGATGGCGCGGCGTCCCGCTCCATCCGACGTGATCATAGTTTCGTCGATATCAAATAGAACTAGTCTCTTCTGCATTATTCGCTTTTGGGGCACTGCCAGTAGTGTCAATTGCCGTTGGTGGCGCCGGCGGTGTTGAAGGAGTTTCCGACTCTTCGCCCTCATAGATGCGAATTTGATCGCGACCGCTGTTCTTCGCGACGTAAAGCGCTTTGTCCGCTCTTTCTACCAATTCTGCGGCGCTGCCTGCTTGTTTGGGGAAAGATGCCGCACCGATTGAGCAAGTGATTCTACCCAGTCCGGGCACGTGGCAATTGCGAATCTGGCTGCAAATACGATCGGCTATCAATGCCGCTTCGAAGAGCGATGTTTCCGGCAGGATGACGCCGAATTCTTCGCCGCCGTAGCGTGCCGGAGTGTCACCGGAACGCAGAATAGTCTTGAGTATGGATGCTACTTGCCTGATTGCCGCGTCGCCGACCGGGTGACCATAGTTGTCGTTGATCACTTTCAACTTATCCAAGTCGACCATGAGCAGCGAACAAGATGTGCCTTTTCTCTTGGCGAGATTGAGATCTTCTTGCAGGCGGTTCTTGAAGTAAACGTGATTATAGAGAGTGGTCAAGCCGTCCGTAATCGCCTGATGTTTGACGGTGGCGAACAAATGAGCGTGCTCGATTGCTACTGCTACCTGATCGGCGATTGCCGCCACCAGGCGTACTTCAGTAGTTGTCCACTCGCGAGTCTTTTCGGTCTGATGCACGATCAGCAAACCGACCAGCCTGTTTTCACTGACGAGCGGAGCGGCGATCAGCGATCGCGATCCGTTTTGATCAAGGAAATGCCGGAAGGGCATGGCGCGTGAATCGACATCGATATCCGTAATCACTGCAATCGGTGCTTCCTGCACCGTGTTTGCATCGGGCGGCAATTGAATGATTTCGCCGTCGTCGGTTTCCACGCAGGTGCTGTAACCCTTGCTGAGGCGATCAAGATCGATGCCCAAAATTGTATTGCGCCCGGTTGTCGCTTCTGCTCTGAGCTCTGCAGGTATGAGCGGTTCGAGCTGATCGTGCTCGGAATTAGGATTGAGCGCTTCGGCCGTTTTTGCTTGAAACTGCTGCATGGTGGATGCAAGCAGATTGGCGGCACGCGTGGATTTGATGATGGGAGCGTGTGAAACTCTGAAGTCCATTTGATCAGGATAAAGGCTGACGCCTTTTACTGATTCGAGGTGACCGGCATGGCACTCGTGTGTTACGACAAGAGGACCTTCGTTGCGCGGTTGGGCGATTTGCACGCGCTCTACACCCAGAGCTTTCAGCAATTCGCCGGTGACTGTATTCAATATAGTGTCGAGATCGAGCGAACTTCTCACCGAACGAACAATATGGTTGATGAGAATTTCCTGCTCCGCCATTTGTTTTGTGCGGTTGTAGAGTCGCGCATGTTGCATTGCCAGCGTAACCTGGCGAGCGACCGCTTCGACCAGTTCCAACTCGTAGTCGGTCCAGACTCTGAGACGATCGCACTGATGCACCAGAATAATGCCCAGCGGTCCTTCATTGGTCGTGATCGGGCAGGCGATAAGCGAGCGGATAGATTTCCAATCTTGCGATTGTTCTTCTGTTGAATTCTCGAAAAGTGGCGTGTTGACTCCGTCGTCGAGTACATCGAGCGACAAGATGGAACCCTGCTGCAAAATCAATTTGAGAACGCTGTGCTGTGTAATCAATATAGATTTGTTGGCTAAGTCCGTTCCGCCTTTTTGGCGGTCGGTCCAGACATAGTCGAACATCAGCTCATCGTCGGATGTGTCCAGAGTGCAATGCGTGTCTACCAAGGCCAGGCAGCAACGGCTCGAGCCGAGTGCTTGTCCCAGTTCGCGCACTGTCGTGTTCAAAATTTGGTCTAAATCAAGCGATTTGCGAATCGATTCGGAGACCTGATCGGTCATGTTTTTCATGTCCTGATTCCGCTCCAGGCGCGCCGCCATTTGATTGAATGCTCTGGCAAGCAAACCGAATTCATCGCGGGCTGAAACATTGACGCGCTTGCTGAAGTCACCGTGTCCTATGGCCAGTGATTCTTTAACAAGAATTCGAATAGTGCGCGTGAAGTGCATTGTCGCCCAGAGTGCCAATCCTACCGAAACAGCCACACAGGAGACGGCGATGATTGTGAGCAGAACCAGCCAGTCATGCGAATGTCCGTAGATTTCGCTGACAGGCACACCGACCACGAGCAGCCAGTTGGTAGACGGCACATGATCGAATGCATATGCTCTGGTCACCGGATCGGCTATTCCTACCGCTTCGTAACTGCCTCTTTTCGCCTTGTCTCCGGCCGTCACCGATTTGGCTTTCGAGAAATCTTTGCCCTGCCAATATTCGTTTTGCAAGGTTCGTGCAATGACGCGCTTGCTGCTGTCCACCACGGCAATAACAGTGTCGCTGTTGTCGCCCAAGCCCCGGAAGAGTTGTAAAACTGAATTCAAATCGACCGACGCCAGAAGCACGCCTTTGCCCTGCACCGGACATACGACGAGCACCGAAGCCTCGCCGCAAACTGGTGAATGGGTATAGCCGGAGACTGCAGGCACGCCTGATGCTTCTACTTGATTGATAAATTCCTTTGTTGCCGGACTGAGAGTTACCGAGTTAGTCGATGCGGTTACCCCGTCCTCGTTGCGCTCGGCTGCTGCTACCAGCTTGCCGTCTTTGAGCAATGCGAGATCGTGCCACTGCTTCTCTGCCTTAAGAGCGGTCTCGAAAATCTTCTGAGTGGCGTCGGCATTGCCTCCGCGCAAGGCAGCCAATGAAGCGATTGCGCTGGCTGTATCAATCTGGTGTTGTGTCCACTGCTCGAGACTGCGAACTGCAATGGCAGCCTGGAAAGTGGTGGCGCGGGAGGCTTCCTGCCTGAGTGTCTGGTAAGACTTGTATAAGGTGAAACTGCCGATGGCGATTAGAGGCGCAGCCACTCCTAGACACAAGAGGAGCATTCTTGTGCGGATACTACAGGGATTAGATAGCGATCTCAGCAAAGCCAGACCTGCTCATACGGAGTGAGAGTAAGGACGCCAATCCACCATGCCAGAGCTTCCAGGTAGATTATAAGTGTTATTTAAAAGAGTAAAAGAGTCTATTTCTTTTATAAATGCGAAATTCACGAATTTGGGTGGGGAAAATACGTAGTCGAAAAGGTTAATTCGAGCGGCGGGACGAGGCCAAAGCACGCTCCTGGACCGTTTCTTTTTCAGCCGTGAGCAAACATTCGAATGCTCTGTCCGTATCGAGCGGCACTTTGTTTTCCAGATCGAGGGTAAGCCCCATTCGCATGGCCACGAGGATTTCCTCTCCTGCTTTCTCCTTATTGCCCTGGCGCAGGAAGACGTCCACTTTCACCATCCGCGCCACCAGGCATTGCTCGTCAAATTCCAGAGCACGTTCGGATAAGTTGATGGCGTCGATGAGCTCGCCGTCCGCAAAGGCTGCGCAGGCGGCGGCTGCAAGCAAGGTGCCCTTGAGCTCACCATCTACATTCGGGTAATTGGAAGTAAGTAGAAATGCTTGCCGCGATTTTTTGTATTCGCGGCGGCGATAGGTGAGCAGCCCTTCAAGAAAGTTTGCATACAACGGATGGCGGTACTCGGATTTCAAACGACCGAGCAATTTTTTAGCCTGACGACGCAGACCGGCGCGGTCATAGAGAAGTCCTACACGGAAGGCCAGGCGGGCGCTTTCAGGGCTGGCGTGCCAGGTGGAAATGGCTCTTCTGAGCTCATCCGATGCAGCCGGGCGAGTAAGTGCGGAGAACCAGAGCCTAACTTTGGCAGTGCGCATCACGAAGATATATACGGCAGCCAGTGCGATGTGCACCGTCACCAGTGGCATGCGCGCCGTCAGTGCCCCGGTAGTCATCGCCAGATGCCACTTCGAGCCGCCGAAGCCAACCAGTGCGAGAATCGGCTCGGCAATGAGGTTCAGTCCGAGCACGAATGCCGCCGTATAACCGATTACTGTGGAGAGAAACGGATGCGGGCGGAAAAGCAATGCCGGAAGAAGCAGGAGCGCCAGAATGCACTGAACAATCTCGCCGCTGAACAGGGACGGAATGATGAAACGTTCGGACGAGAGCCCTGCCGGAACAGCCTCATACCAGACGATTCCGTAAGTAAAACTTTTGATGAATCCGCCAAGAAATTCCGTCGTGACGGTCGTAGCTCTCAGATCAAGAAAAACGAAGAGCGGAAAGATAACGAAGACAACGAGTCGCCAGGCGAATGCTCGGTCCTCATCGTTTAGATCTTCTTTTGCCAGCCGGTAACGTTCGGTCCACAAGCGATATAGCGTGCTTGCCGCTATGACGGTTGTGAGAAGCGCTACGCACCACAGGTAAACCTGATTCATATGAGTTGCGTGTAATGTCTAATCGGATTCCAAAACAGCTTGTCATTATAGGTAAGCCGCGGTCGTCAAGTCTGAAATTTATTCACTTCTTGGCAACGGAGCCTTGTTTGGCAATCTCGATTTCACGTGGGATAAGGTCCGGCAGTGAGAGATCCAGCCATTTACGTTCCTGAGCTGAATAAAGATCAACTTCTGCTCGATCGTAAAGACCAGCTTTATTAAGTAAAACGGCCCGATGGAAAAGCCCGTCTCCCACCTCCGGAAGGACCTTAATAGCCATCGTGTAAGCCCACACGGCGTTGCCCCAGCGCTCCGTATTGGCCAGTTTTGACTGCGGCACTCGAAGCAGGCGCTCGTCCTCGGCAAGACCGATTGCAATGAAAGCTTTTCCTCTCAATAAAGATTCAGCGCCGATATCTTCTGCCAGTTTTTTGAAACTGGCGATGGCCATATCGGTTTTTCCCTGCGCGTGGCGAATCCATCCTTCCAATAAGAACGTATCGGGCAGTCGCGGATCGGCGACACGCGCATCGTTGACGCAATTCAGCGCCTGCTGGTCGAGACCGGCAGTGTAAAAGGACCAACCTACTTCCAAGAAATGCTCTGCAGTAGGAACTCTTTCTGCTTTTGCTTGAACAAAACGATGTCTGCGCGCCCAACCAGGGTTGGTTTTCTGCGCGAACCACAAACGCAGCCGTTGCGAGTACGCGCAATAAACCATCGTGATGACGATAACCGCGTGGCAAATCGCCACACCGATGACCGCTTCTTTTTCCGGATTGCTGTAGATGATCCGCCAGTCTCCGTAGAACCCAAAGAGGGACATGACCGAATAAAAAATCAGAGTTTCACCGATCGACCATAATGCCGAATAGGTGCAGATAGCCACTACCCACGGTGTGCTGACCAGCACTGCCGCCCAGAGAAAAATCAGGCCGGTCAAAACTTGCAAAACGTTTCCAGCCAGAAAAATCGTCAAAAATTGAGCGGCATTGAAACTGCCGTCTGGTGTCACAGAACCCCACAGAATCCCGTAGTGGAAGTCTTTTACCGTGCCTCCTAATAATAGTATTGCCGCAACATGACCGAGCTCATGAATGAGCACCACCACAGGCAGTATCAGCAGCATCGAGGCTTGTTTAAGAAGATGACGATCGAGTGCAGTCAAATTTTCGTCGGTGATTGAGGACCAATTTCTCTTCACGAGAATTGCCGTATAGATCATGAACGGAATCATCAGCCATACGGTGAAATCATGCTCGTACAGCCATTCCATGCTAAGTTCCTTTTAAAGCCGAGGCTATTTGCCGAAGGATTTGACGAGGATTATCGAGATTCCGTAAAGGGCAACTAGAGCAGCCATGGTGACGAGCATGGAAAAAGCCGTCGGATCGGGTGTTACTACTGCCGCCACAATGCCTGCGGCAAATATCGCGTATCGCCAGAATTTGAGCAGCATGTGAGAGGTGACAAGACCTGTGAATGAAAGCGCGCAAATGACCAGAGGCAACTGGAAGCACAGTCCCATATAGAGAAGAAATGAACTGACCAGCGAGACATAAAAGTCTAAACGCTGGTTGACCTGAATTACGCCTTCGCCAAAACTGGCGAAGAAATGCAGCATGCTGGGTAAAACGCAAAAGTACGCAAAAGCAGCACCGGCAAAGAAAAGAAGGGGGCTGCAAACGACAACGGGAAGAACGATTTTCCTCTCTTTCACGGTCAGTCCTGGTGAAATAAACCGGCAAAGTTCGTTGAGAACAAATGGTGCAGCAAGGACAAGTCCGGAGTAAAAGGAAACTTTCAAATAAACAAGAATAGGCTCTTCCAGGGAAAGAGCTTGAAATTGGATGTTGCCGGCCGGCAGTTTCAAAATTCTAAGAATGTCTTTGCCGAAAATCAATGCAATCGAACAGCCGATTATCACTGCTAGAATCGAGCGAATGATGCCCATTCTCAGCTCTTCGAGGTGTTCGATGACGGACATGACATGCCCTTCACCGTCCTTCGGCTCTTCCGCTTCGTCCTTGGCAGCGTCCTTCTCGTCGGACATTAAGGACAGTGCGGTTCCGTTACCGCTTTCCGAAGCAGGAGTATCTTCAAGCACTGCAGCGGCAGCTTCGCTCGAAACCAGTTCGACGGGCGATTTCTGTTCTATATCTTCAGCGTGTGTTTCCGATGTCACTGGGCGGGTGTTTCAGGGTTGAGGATCTAATAAACCTAATCATAGAGAGTCCGTGGAAATCGTTCAATTAGGTCTGCCAGGACGGTCGACCTCGCGGATAACGTTTTTTTACCCAGCCATCCCGCGTTTCGAAGAAATATAGGAGAGCGTAATGCTGGCTGCCATAGCTACATTCAACGATTCAGATCGTTCGCTTATCGGTATGGAAAGAACTTTGTCCGCTTTCGCCATGTCCTCATCTTTCATTCCATTGCCTTCATTGCCGAAGACCAGCGCCAATCGCGAGGGAAACTCTGCAGTCCATAAACTCTGCTCTGCGTCTTGATCTAGAGCATAAAGCGGGATTTGATGCTGCTTCAGCTCATCTGCAAGTTCATCGAACGGAACATCGCAAACGACAGGCAGTGCAAACAAGGCACCCATGGCCGAGCGAATTACCTTAGGGCTAAACGGATCGACTGTTCCTTTTGTCAAAACGAGAGCAGTGGCTCCGAAAGCCAATCCGGCGCGCGCAATGGTTCCTAAATTGCCGGGATCTTGCACCGTATCCGCCACCAGCAATAATGCATTTTCCTCTTTCAAAACATCTGCAAGTTCGTGTTTCGAAATTTCAGCGGTAGCGAGAATTCCTTGCGGTGTTTCGGTTGTAGCCAATTGGTTGAAGACATTGTCTTCGACTACTACCAGTTCTTCTAAATCAAACTGAGGCATTTCCGGCAAGCCGTCTTGCCAGAAACTGCGGCTCACAAAAACGTCAACTATTTCAATGCCGTTCTTAAGCGCCTCTTCAAGCAGTTTAGCCCCTTCTACAAGAAACAGACCCGCCTTCTTTCGACCGCTTCGATCATGCAGCGATCTGACGTTTTTCAAAAGAGGATTGGCAGAGCTGGCTATTTCTTTGATTTGCATAGCAAACTGGTGTTTGAAAAGAAAAGGGCGATGCCTCGCACCGCCCCAGGGAGTTTCAATTTGAAACTCGCAACACTATTTCTTGCGACCTACAGCGGCTTTGGCTGTTTCAACGAGACCGGCAAATGCTTTCTCGTCGGTGACTGCCATATGAGCCAACACCTTGCGGTTGAGGTTGATGCCTTCTTTTTGCAGACCGTGAATGAAGAGCGAATAGCTCAGACCATTCTGGCGTGTGCCTGCATTGATGCGGGTGATCCAAAGACGTCTGAAGTCACGTTTGCGCTTTCTTCTGTCAGCAAAGGCATTGCGCCAGGCGCGCATGATTGCTTGGTTGGCGGCGATGAAAAGTCTCGATTTCGAGCCGCGAAAACCTTTTGCGTATTTGAGGATTTTCTTGTGCCGTTTTTGCAGCACATTTCCACGTTTTACTCTGGCCATTTCTATCTCCTTCTTGGCCCACTAATGGGCTCAGGTTTGGTGTGATGTGTCCCTTCAGGAAATGTGCTTCTTGGCTTTAGACCGGAAGCGCGAAACCCGCCATCGGAGAGGAGACTTCCTTATGCAAGGTGCTCCGCAATCCTTCAGGGAATGCGAACAAAATCTGTTTAACGGAGGTACTTGGTGTACGGGAAGCACTCGAGGATGTTGTCTTCCTGAGTCTTATCCAGCGGCGCCCAGCCTCTGAGTTTTCTCTTGACATTTGCCGACATCCATTCGTTGATGTGGCGCTTGCCTGCTTGGCGGCGCAAGATTTTGCCGGTACCGGTTATTTTGAACCGGCGGGCAGCCGCTTTGTTGGTCTTCATTTTAGGCATTGCCAGTGACCCTTTGCTTACTGAATAGTGGATACGAATTACGTTTTGCCGGGTGCGGCTAACGTTTCACCGACTAATAGGCAGTGAATTAAACCCCGGATTTGGGGTCCGGCTTTTCCACAGCATAAGGTTATCCCCGCCGTGGAATTGCAGAGAGCAACATGATAACACTCTTGCCTTCCAAATATGGCTCTCTGTCAATGATTGCTAAATCTTTCAGGTCATCTGAGAAACGCTTCATCAAATTGAAAGCGATTTGGGCGTGCTGCACTTCGCGTCCGCGCAACATGATCACAACTTTGATCTTGTCGCCCTCAATGAGGAATTTTTGCGCGTTTTGAAGCTTGATCGCATAGTCATGAGCTTCGATCTTGTAGCGCATCTTGATTTCTTTGATATCAACGAGGTGATGCTTTCTCTTTATCTCGCGTTCTTTTTTTTGCTGGTCGAACTTAAAACGCCCGTAGTTCATCATTCTGGCTACTGGTGGAACAGCGTCAGGCTGAACGATATACAGATCCCGACCTTTTTCACGTGCTAGCTCTAAGGCTTCACGCATGGTAAATATGCCAAGTTCTGTGCCTGTTTCATCAATCAGGCGAACTTTTCTTGAATCATCATCCGGGACTAGCCGCACGCGACAATCCTGGAATTAACCGCCAGCTTTAGGGTCTGCCGGTTTTTCCACAGGTTGAGGACCGCCTCGGCGCGGAGCGGCCGAGAGGATCATGATCACGCTCTTGCCTTCCAGGCGTGGCTCTCTGTCAATGATTGCCAGATCCTTCAACTCGCCGGAGAATCGATTCATCAACTCGATAGCCATTTTTGAGTGCTGCATTTCGCGTCCGCGCAGCATAATCACAACTTTGATCTTATCGCCGTCGTTCAAGAACTTATGCGCGTTGCGAAGCTTGACCTGATAGTCATGATCTTCGATTTTGTAGCGCATCTTGATTTCTTTAACATCAACAACGTGATGTTTTTTCTTCGTTTCGCGCTCTTTCTTTTGTTGGTCGAACTTAAAGCGCCCGTAATCCATAATCCTGGCGACAGGAGGGTTCGCATCCGGTTGCACGAGATAAAGGTCGAGGCCTCGCTCGCGGGCGGTGTTAAGCGCTTCTTTAGTAAGAACGATGCCCAGTTGGTTGCCTTCTTCATCGATCAGCCGCACTTCTCTGTCCCTGATGCGCTCGTTCAAAAGCGGCAACTCACGTTTGGGGTCATTGGGGCGGCGAACGTCACCTCTATCTATGCTCAAGCGTACTCCTCATAATTGGGAACCGGTTTGTGTTTTGCGACATTTAGTCGGGCAGACGAAAAACTTGCCGAAGGTGGGACTTGAACCCACAAGCCCTTGCGAGCACTACGCCCTGAACGTAGCGTGTTTGCCATTTCACCACTTCGGCGCGTGCCAACGATCTTACACCATATTACAACTGGCTAATTCGCTGGCTCTAGAACTTAATTGTATCGGCGCGAGCGCTTTTTAGCCGTCGGCTGTGTAAGCCATGAGGGCGATGTCTCTGGCGCGTTTGATGGCGACAGTGAGATTTCTCTGGTGCGAAGCGCAATTGCCGGAAATGCGTCTGGGCAAGATTTTGCCTCTTTCAGTGACAAACTTTTTCAGACGATTGGGATCTTTGTAATCAATATGTTCGACCTTGTCTGCACAGAAACCGCAGGTCTTGCGGCGGCGGGGCGGTCCATCTTGATTCATACGTGACATTTTCAAATTCCTTTTCTTGAAGATTGGAGACAAACACCGCACGCTGTGCGGCGTAACGAGTTATTTAGAACGGGATTTCGTCGTCCGATGCGAAGATCGCATCCAGATCGTCGGTATCACCAGCGGGCTTGGCTTTCGGTCCGCCTTTCACGCCGGCTTTGGCAAGCGACGCTTCACCCTTCTCTTCTTGGAATGAGCCTTGTGAGCCGGTCAGGTTGGAGAGATTCTCTACGCTGACTGCGTCCACTTCGACTTCGCGGCGCTTTTGACCGTCTTGCGACTGGTAGTTATTGATCTGCAAACGTCCGTCAACTGCGACCAGGTCGCCTTTTTTGACTTCGGTCGAGCAACGCTCAGCCAGATCGCGCCACGTAATTACTTTGATGGGTGTTGTTTCCACTTGCCCATCTCTGGGCGGAGACTCGACGGCAATCGAAAATTCGGTGACCGCAACGTTTGTCGATGGTGTGAAACGCTTCTCGGGAGCGCGAATGACGCGTCCGGAGACAACTATTTTGCTTAGACTCATCAGCTAGTCCTCAGTTGAGACTGGAAAAAACGCTAGGGCAAATACCGATGATTACGCCATCACCGGTGTTTGGGATTCTTCAAACACAACGATGAGGAAACGGATGATGTCTTCGGAAAGGGTCATCATGCGCTTGATGGCTGCCACTTGGTCGGTTTTGATGGTGAATACGGAGTAGACGTAGTAGCCGTCTCTCATTTTCTTCACTTCGTAAGCCAGGCGGCGGCGACCTTTCTTCTCGGTCAGCTCGATGTTTCCACCCAAGTTTTTGATAAATTCGTCAACTGTTTGCGACACCTTATCGACTGCTTCTTCGTCGATGTTCGGGCGCACAATGTAAGTAACTTCGTACTTTTCTAGCTTTTCTTTGCGTGACAAGTTGAATCCCCCTTATGGTCATTCGCGTCCTGCTGTTGCAGGCAAGGAAAGGTATAGCCGGCACGACCGCCGGACCGTGAATTTTAGCATGTTAAGCCACTGGCGCCCTCTTTGCTGCGCGTCCCTGAGCCATTAACTATTGCGTAATCGTCACATAGGCAGCATTTCTTGCAATCAACTAAACTTTTGATCATGGCACCTCTTTGGAATACAATTTATGCAGTTTCCAGGCAGGTTTTGATGGCAGTTAGTTCCGGCAAGTCGACATTGAGAATTGCAAAAGGCTCAGGAGCACCACGCTGTTTCGGCGTCTTTCTTTCCTTGGCACTTGCACTTGTTTCGGGCTCTGTTCAAGCTAATGCTCAGAGTTTGCAGAACATGCCTGCTCAGAGATACGGCATCACTC
>PNKB01000112.1 GCA_013997645.1 Cyanobacteria bacterium PR.3.49 | reverse complement strand
GCGGCGGTGCATCAGGCAGCGGAAGCCCTTGCGGGACAATATCTCGCAGTTGCGGATACTCTCTTAAATCGTATTGCGGGTAATACCGGTAGTCTCGTGTGCCGGGCGAGCCGTAGGGACGGACTTCCTCGTAATACCGCTCGGACGGCAGGATGGGGACGTAATTATCGTAAAACGTATGCTGCGCCCAACAACCCGAGCTTTGGGCGCCTTCTCCTTCGACTCTGGCGGCTTGACCTTGCGGGCGCCATGAAGCATTGCCGGCATCCGCCACCCAGTTGGGTGTTTCGTCAGTTTCGGCTTTTGTGAGGAGTTCGAATTGTTCAGGGTTATCCTGCATTCTCGTACACTATAGGCAAAAAGTACTGGAGCATAGGTGGAATATACGTAATGCCTGAAAACCTCATCTTCGGCGTCGATTTCAGCGGAGCAAGTGCCGTGCCGAACAATACCTGGCTGGCAACAGGCAGAATGAGCATTGCCGGACTGCTCGAGATAATCGACGTCAAGAAAGTCGGCTCACAAGGCCTGATAGACGAATTGATTAAGCACAAAGGACAGGCGGTGGGCATCGACAGCCCGTTTTCCCTGCCGGTCGAGTTTCTCAACCACATGGCGCGCTCCCAGCAAAGAACGCCCTATCAATCGTTTCAAGAAATGGCAGAGGCGCTTTTCTTTCTCGGTCAGCCAGCTTTTATCGAGATGGTAAAAACTTTCAAGCGCGAGCCCAAAAGAGTGACCGACAAATGGAAAGGTTCGCTCGCCATTTCGCCATTGCACAGAGGCAATCCGTCAATGGTGCAAATGACTTTTCAATGCATTCAGCTTCTGGCAAAACTGCCGGCCGATCGCTTTTACACTTTGCCTTTTCAAGACAAAGTCGCAGATGGTTGCGCCGTCATCGAGGTTTATCCGCGCGATACTCTGCGCTTTTTCAAATTAAAAGAAACCGGATATAAATCAAAAGACAAAAAGGACGAGCCGCAAGTGACAAGCGTCCGGCATGAAATTTTGCAGGGTCTGCTCGAATTGAAAGAAAAACGCGGATTGACTTACCGCAATGTCCCGAAATTAGCCATCAACAAAAATCTTGTCGCATCAGTGACAAACAGCGATCATGCCCTCGATGCAGTAATTGCCTGCTACACGACAGCCATGTTTGTTGAAGCGAAGGAATTTTTCATCGATCCGTTTTCCCTCGATGATCTGGACATTCTTTTGGAAGGTTGGATCTATCGCCCATTCATCGAAACTTGACGCCGCTTTCACAAATGTTTCACTTCCAGTTGATATGACTGGTAAAGCGTTCAAATGCGTTGGCGGGAATCATTAGTTTTATGCGCAATTAATTGCGCGTAACTGCGCATCAGTTTGCAAAACTGAAATGAACGCGCACTGGCTGTCAAATAATACATACATGCGACTTGGTGGGGAGGGCGCGTGAACTGGACTATCGTTACTTATCTGGGAGTCCTTGTCGCAACACTCGCTGTACTTGCAGTGATGCTCAAATATTTTTCGCACAACGTTTTCAGCTTTGTACTTGCTGAAATCATATATGGTGCCGTAGCCGGATACGCAGCATTTAAAATTCCGCACGATTTTTTCATGATTTTTCAGTTGCTTGCCATAGGCGGATTTGTAGGCGGACCTATCTTTCTTGCCATTTGCGTCTATTTTGCACGAGAGAAATTCAAAATCATGGCGGGGGTAAATGCGGCTGTTCTTCTATGTACATTGGTGATTGCCGTTGATGCTTTCTTCATCGAGCCGTACATGCTTGAAATCAAACGTCACTCGATCGTCAGTGAAAAACTTGACCAACCGCTTCATATAGCAATACTGTCAGACTTTCAGACAGATCACGTTGGCGACTATGAACGCTCGGTTTTGCAAACGGTTGCAAATGAAAAACCTGATTTGTTTTTGCTGCCCGGCGATTATATTCAAACTTTCACTGCGCAAGAATGGGCTAACGAACGCGATAGATTCAAACAAGCGTTCAAAGATTTTCAAATCACACCCAAATACGGCACATTTGCCGTGCAGGGCAATGTCGACGATTTCGCTTGCTGGCAGCAACTGTTTGCCGATGTTCCAGGACACACATTCGAGCAGTCAGAAACCGTTTCTGCCGGCCCTGTCGACATAACAGGTCTAAGCTTTTACGATGGCAGAAATGCGGAGCTAAAACTCTACCCGAAAGTGCAGAGCAAGAAGTTTCACATAGTAATGGCGCACTATCCGGATTTTTGTCTCGGAAAAATCCCCGCAGATTTGCTGGTCGCCGGTCACTGCCACGGAGGCCAGGTTCAAATACCATTCTTCGGTCCGCTGATCACAGCATCAAATGTGCCGAAACGCTGGGTCAACGGCGATGTTGTGCAATTGCCTTCCGGCAGCAAACTGATAGTCTCACGAGGTGTCGGCATGGAGCGACACAACGCTCCACGCTTGCGATTCTGCTGCCGGCCCCAATTGATCTTTGTAGACCTCTTGCCGGCGAAAATCAAACCGGCGGCAAAACCTGTAATATCGCCCGTAGTATCAACCTGGGAGAACTGGTCTGAGTACACGGGGCAGCCGTTTTAGAAATCCGAATAACTCGGCTCGATAACGCCTTCGACGACAAGCTGTTTTGCATAATCGAGATCCAGGTGCGCAAGCTTTGCGCAGCGCTCGGCTTCGCGAATATCATTGTCGCGCATTGCTGCCAGGCATTTCTTGTAGTTGAAATTAACGGAGTCTAGTTTGTTGAGCGCACGGTCGGGCTGATCGAAATTGTCTTTGATCATGCGGCTGAGAAGGACCAGCCGTTTGAAAAACTCTTTGCCTTTGATGGTCAAATCATCGGCCAGTTCGCTGGATAAAACCTCATATGCGCCCTCGTCAGGACCGGTGTTTTTCAAAAGCTCATCGGCCATGCGCGCTTCCATCATGCCGGTGGTCACCATACGCAAAACTCTGTCGGCATCGCCTTCGAGATAAGCGGTTATTGCTTTGTCGAGATTGGTCATGGCTGCGGACAGATAACGCTCTACGCGCGAATAACCTCGTGTGTGAGTGACTTGCAATACTGTTCGGCAATGAATGATATTCTCAATCAATCCTTTGATCAGTCCCATTTCTTTGGGACTGAGTTTGACAATCGGATCGATGACAATTATTGGCTTGTTGTTGTCCAGTTCCAGTTTTTTCCCAAGAAAGTGCAACCAGAGAAGTGCACCTTCGGCAATACGGTGTGCATCTTCTTCGCCGCCTTCTGCGTAAAGAGATAGCGCTTCCTCACGCTGTCGCACCACTTCTAAAAGCCGCTCTTTGACGGAGTCGCTGACCAGACAATTGCTGTACTCGACCGCCATTTTCAGTCGCGCAATGCCGTTGGATAAGCGCTCTATCGCTTCTTCCGCAGAGCCTTCGTCAAATGTCATTTCCATCTTGAATTGATCTTCGGACAGCATATGCGCGGAGGCAATCTGCAAATGCAAGAGTCCGCGCTCGCAAAATTTTTCGCAGTCCGCCATCGAGTCTTCTTCGAACAAACTCAGCGCGCGCTTGCGAGCTTCTTCAGCCATTTTCAGCCGTTCTTCGGCCAGTCCTACAAACGACGATTTGCGCGTTTCCACCGCTGCCTGCGCTTCTGCAATCATCTCCAGCATGCGCGTCAATTTTTCGTTGGCGTCTTTCCGTTTTAGCCAATCACCGGCGAGCGATTTGATCTGTTCAAAAATGTCCATTACTTTTTCTTGCCCATGCGAGACTGAATTTCCGAACGCATGAACTTGAGTTCGCTCTCGAGATAACTAAAATGCGCTTTTGCAGCGGCTGTGAATTCCGGCTCTTCTTCGGTCAATTCCAGATAATTGCCTTCACCCAGCTCGTACTCCACCGTTTCCGAATCGAAAAGCTGACGCGCATAGTTTGCTCTCAGCCAGGCTAATTTAATATTGAGGTGAGCCTTCGTCAGCTTCTCTCGTGCCAGATTTTTAAACCCGGAAGTCAGCTCGTCGGTGGCATCCTCGAGAGACTGAGCGACCAGCTGATTGCGGCGATATTTGGCGTGCTCAACATCTTCTTTCAGCCGGTTGAGGAACTGCTCAAGAGCGACCAGCTGAGACATGATTGAGTTTTTAGTGACCACTTTGGACATAAGAGCCAAAAGGACCCATCTTGCTGGGGCACCGAGCGATACTTCGCACGGTTCAGATAGTACCATCAGCTCCTGAGATCCAGCTAATCAATAAGCAATCGTTTTAGTTTTAGGCTCTTTCAATCACTCTGCCGTCGGCGCAAATCATGGTTGTTTTTCCATCGTCAGTGCTAAAGCACAGGTTGCCCAGCCTATCGAAGGCGACATTAGCGACACTGTTGACAGGCAAGCTGCCGTCGGCGTAACTGATCGACCACCTGCCGGTTTCCGCCGAGCGGAAAAGTCGCATCGCGCCGGCAATGCTTACCTCGATGAGAATGCCGCAGCGGTTGTATTGCGCTTGCACGACATTGCCGTTCGGTTGATAAACAGCTTCGATCGTGCCGCGATTGCTGCGCTTGATACCTTGGGTCGGAAGGTTGAGCATTTGCGTTTTCTTTGCATCATTGCGATAGTCCTGGGGCTCGAAGCTCAAACCAAGATGCATAACGCTCGGCTCAGGTACATTGCCCAAAAGACTCTGCAAACCGAGTTCGCGTACTGATTGAATCTCAGCTTCTTGAATCGGCTCGTAATTGCCGCGAGTTTCCTGAACGTCGGCTTCCAGTGCTTGCATCGCTTCCAACACGTCCGTCGTCGGTTGCGCTTCGCGTAACGAGTCCGGAGGGGCAAAAACTTGCGCCGAGACTGTTTGCGCTTTTTCTTGCGGAACGCTTTGAGACTTCGTTTCGACCGGCTTTTTCTGCTTCGCTTGCGGTCCGGCAAACGCGTAGTCAACCGCCTTTTTGAACCGCGATGGCTTGCGCACATTCTGCTTCGGCTGAAGAGTTTCCCCTTCGGAATCAAGCTCTTCACCACTTAACGTATTGGACGAAATCGGGTTTTGTGCGCGCCTTTTGTTTTTCGGACGATAGGCATCTTCCACATCGTGCAGAACCTTTTGCGAGTACTGCTTTTTCTGGTCGGCTTTCTGAAAAAAACCTTGCTTCGCTGCCATTTCATCTCTCCTGCTGGGGTCGCCCACACATGTTGCCTTTAACGAGATTCGGCACACGATTAGGCGGACTTTTTGCAGGATTGCCAAAAGTTTAGAATGGTGATTTAGCGGCGAAAACCGGCATTAGGCTGCATTTGCAGATAGAGATTGTCCAGCGCTTCGTTTCTATTCGAGTTCATCACTTGCCCGTAAGCATCAGCTCTGGCAAAGCGCCCACGGTGACCGCGACCGGGACCGCTCCAGGCGTTGCCGTTGCCAAAGCCGGTGTTGCTGTACCAGGCTTCTCTGACGCGAACCACCAGATTGAAGAGTCTTTCCACCAACTCTTGAGAATCGTTGAAACTCAAACCGTTTCTTCTCACCACTCTCTGCTTTTGACTGACCAGCCTGTTGAGTTCGTTGTTGAACATATTGGCATCATTTTGCAGGAGAAAACCTTGAGATGCACCCAGACCAATTTGTTCTCTCAGTACGGTCATTTGCCAGTCGAGGTTCATCGCAGATTCCACTTGATGCGATGTGCCACGGTACGGTCCGGAGTAGATTTGCGAATCGAGCGTGACACCGTTGAACACGACCGGTTGCACGCCGCCGAAATTTCCATAACCGGAAAGTCCGCCCAAAAGACCATTAGACAAATTGGCTGGGTAGTTGTTGCCCATAAGCGGTGAATTCGAGAATCCCTGCGCTTGCGGGAGATAATTGTTCAGAAGGTTGGAGCCTACGCCGCTGTTTTGAATAAGTGGCAGGAGGCTGTCGACCAGTCCATTACCGGTGGAAGGTGTGTTATAGACGTCTTGTCCAGCGAATTGACTACCGTACTGACCATCAAACTGACCGTCGTATTGGCTGCCGTACTGGTTATAAGGGTTGTTATTGAAATTGGAAGAGGCGCCGTTCAATATGTTGCCGGCTCCACCACCCAATAGATTCGAAGCGCCACCGCCGAGCTGACCGACAAGCGCGTTTTTCAATGCGTCCATAATCTGCGCATTGGCCGGTTGCGCATTTGAGGTAGAAACGACCAGTCCTGCCAAAAGGGCGATACCGAGCAAGGCGCGTTTTTTCATGACAATTCTCCGCCTCCTGCAGGTTGTGCAAGCGGCAACTCTTGGGTTGTGACAATGCTAAACGACGCCTGCCCTAAAATCTTGTTCCCGTCCCAGCCTGTGGGCGTTTGAGAGCTTGCGTGTTTTATTTGAAAAAACCTTACAGTGATTTAGCTGCCAAAAGTCCCGCGGCGCACGATAATTGGACACTGCACCCCTCATGGTCGACCTGCCATGGTTTACAAGCGTCAAATTTTGGTCGCGCTCATCGCCGCGTATTTTGGTTCAGGCTGCGCCTTTGCGCAGGAATCGCTGCTACAGAGCTTCATGGATAAGGGAGAGGAAGCTCAAAAGAAAGGTCATTATTTCGAGGCGAAAAAGCAGTATGAAGCTGCCGTTTTGGCAGCCGAAAAGCTGAACGAGAACGACCCCAATCTGGAAAACGCGCTAACGCACTTAGCCAGGCTCGATACCAAATTGGGCGCCTATGATGATGCCGAAAGTTTCTGGAAACGGCTTCTTGCCATGAAAGAAAAAGCGACGGGCAAAGAGAGTATGCAGACGGCAGCGGTATTGATGCAGCTCTCACTTGTAAATCGCTATCAACGTCGCTATGCCGAAGCAGAAACAATCGCAGAAAGGGCACTGTCCATAGCGAAAGCAAAACAGCCGGACGCCGGAAAAGCGATGGTTCCATATTTGATCAATCTTTCCAGCATTTATCTCGATCGCAACCGATTCGATGCTGCCGAGAATATGGCTAAAGCAGCCATCACTCATTTCGACAAAGCTGACGGCGCCTCGCCGCAACTTGCCGATGCTCTGAGCGCGCTGGCAAACATTTATGCGGCCCAGGGAAAAACGGACGATGCAGAAAAGTTTTCCCAACGCGCAATTGCAATTAGAGAGAGCGCCAGTGGCAAGGAGAGCGCAGCCACTGCCGACGACCGCATCAGGTTGGCGAATTTATTCAGCGAACAAGGCAAATACGAAGAGGCAGAAAAACTGCTTGCGCCCCTTTTAAATACTCAAAGCGCAAACAATAAAATCTCTGATGATGTTCGCTTGCGAATAGCGCGCGCCTTAGCGGCGATTCTTTTACAGCAAGAAAAAACCAAAGATGCGATTCCACTATTGGAACAGGCGATAAATCTCGCCACTCGCACTATGGGAACTGCTTCGACCACTTACGGCGCCGTTGCCACGGAGCTTGGTATGGCTTACATGGAAGCGCAGAACTATGTGCAGGCAGAAGCGAATTTGAAGAAAGCGCTCAATACCGATGAGCAAATTCTTGGCAAAGACAGTGCCGGTATCGCGCCTGACTTGAACAATATAGGGCTGCTCTATTTAAAGCAGGCCAAATATGATTTTGCCGAATCGCTCTACAAAAGAGCGCTCGAGTTGTGCCAGAAATCTCTGGGCGACAATCACCTCGATGTCGCCGCCTGCTACAACAATCTCGGTTTTGTAGAACGCAACAAGGGCGACTACAAGGACGCTGAACAACTAGTAAGAAAAGGTTTGGCAATACGCGAAAAGGTTCTCGGACCCAACCATGCACTTGTCGCGCAAAACCTGGTCATTCTTGCCGACGTTGTAAAACCGCAAGGACGAACGGACGAAGCAATTGAATTATTGAGTCGCGCCATTGTCATCAAAAAATCACAGAAGGGCGACAATACTGTCGAAGTCACCGGCATAGAAAGGGAGTTGGCGGACGCGCTATTAGCCGCGAAGAAGTATCCTGAGGCAATCGAGAAATACCGCGAAGTCATAAAGGCAGAACAGGTTCTGGGAGGCACTGATAATGGTGCCTTGGCAAGCGACATGGCAAACCTTGCCGAAGCATTGCGAGCTCAGGGCGACGTTGCGGAATCAAGCGAGTTGAGAAAGAAAGCCGATCGCCTGAAAGCGACGCTGCCTGGCTACAACTCGACTGACGTTTCCACGATATCCGAAGATGCCAATCTCAGTCAGCCTCCCCGCCCAATTAAAGATAAGTGGGCCCTGGTCGTGGGAATCAGCAATTTCAAAGACACTTCTATAAACTTGAAATACGCAGCCAAAGACGCTACTGATTTTAAAAACTATCTGATCGCGGAGGCAGGATTTGCGAGCGATCATGTGAAGCTGCTTACGGATGCGCAAGCGACAAGAGAAAACATAGTCGGCAATCTGGGCGAAAAATGGCTGGCACGAGTCGCCGGTCCTGACGATCTTGTGGTTCTCTATATGTCGAGTCACGGTAGTGCACCCGATAAAAATGTCAATGCCAACTTCATCGTCACTTACGAAGGCACGAAAGAAAATCTAGTTTTCAGCGGCATTCCCATGCAATGGCTGACAGTTGGTATTCAGGAAGTGCTGCACGCCGATCGCACGGTTTTGCTATTAGATGTTTGCCACGGTGGCGCCATATCCGGTGCAAAAGCGCTCAAACGCGAATTCGAGTTTGTCCCCAGCGCTATCAATGTCGGTCCGGGGCAATTAATTCTTGTCTCCAGTATGGACGATCAAATTTCTTGGGAATCAAAACGTTATCACAACGGAGTTTTCACCCATTATCTTTTGGAAGGTCTGAGAAAAGACGGCAACAAGAGCAAAATGGGTGATGTCTTTCACTATCTGAAAGACAAAGTGGAAGAGGAAGTTTTGCGGGATCGCGCTTTCTTGCAAACGCCGATGATGTTCAAAAAAATCGTCGGCGGCACCGATATCGTGCTTTCCGATCCGGGCACCAATCCCAAGCGAGGGATGGTGGAGAGCGCGCCGGCGCCGAGCTCGGCAGCGGCCAGCGGCGACGGAGCTCGCAAGACCGTCGGCAAGAAAACCTTTACTCCGGCATCGTCAGCAGCGCCAGGGCGCAAATCATTGGGGGACAAATCCAAAATCCCCCTAAAACCATCAGTATCAGGTGTCAAGAAAAAATAGTTGCTAGAGATAAGCGTCATGGAGGACGAAAAATGCTCAAGAAGGTCGATAACTCTCAAGATCTAAAACGCAGACAGAGGCAATTTTCTGCTCTAGCAATTGCAGGCATTTTACTTTTTTCAAGCGCAGCATCAATTCAAAGCGCTGATGCATTTTGGCCCTTCAGCAAAAAGCACAAAGATAAACACGGCAAGGAAAGAAACAGAAAAAAACGCGAAATTACAGGCAGTTCGGTCGGGCTTGTCCCGGGCAACCCGCCCGCCACAGTGTGGAAGCCTGACGGCACGCCGCGCGCCGCTGTCCTCTGTTTGCATGAATTGGGTTTGCACAAAAACGTATTCGATGATTTCGGCACGCGCATGGCGAAGAAGGGCGTGATTGTGTACTCCATCGACTTGCGTGGATTTGGCGGCTGGACGGAAAGAGACACCAAAGACGCCCAGATGGATCTCGACAACACATTCGAGGACGTCAAAGGCTCGTTGGAAGTAATTCACAAATTACATGATAAAACGCCGGTGTTCATTCTCGGTGAAGCCATGGGAGGCGCCCTGGCTCTGGAAGCGGCGGCAAAACTGCCTCAACTGACCGCAGGCATCATCACCGCTGCACCCGGCGGCGATCACTTCAACACTGTTTCGAACTACACAAAAATCGGCGGCAAAGTCCTCACTCTTGATGCCGGCAAAGATTCGCACATGAGCGAAGATTTGATGGAAATTGCCACTCCCAAGAAAGAGCTGCAAAACGCCTTCATGGAAGACGATCAAGTAAGACTCGATCTAAAACCGAAAGAATTGATGGCTTGTCAGTTCTACATGTACAAGACGAAGAAGTTCGCAAAACAAATCAAAGATGTGCCGGTTCTCGTAGTTCATGGAAAAATGGACGGCGAGTCTAAAGAAGTAGGTTCCCTCAGCGTTTTCAAACGCCTGAAGACCGACAAGAAAAAATATGTTTTGCTGGAAAACGGCGACCACTACACATTCGAAGATGTGAAAGTGAGTGACGAAGCATTCAACAATGCATTGAGTTGGATCGACAGCAACGTGCCGGGCGGCTCATCGAAAGAATGAGATGGACGCACTGCTGCCTCAAATGAAAGCCTGAAACGTTGAACTTTATAGTCCTAGTTTCGTTTTCAAAACCTTGATCGTGAGCGGGAAAGAGGCACGCATCTCAGTGGTGTGTCTTTCGGTTTGACCCAACAACAAACCAATCAGTTCGGCGCAGCATTCTTGCTGTCCACCTTCCGACTTTTGAAGGTAATAGCGCAAGGTATGTGCCGTAGTCGGATCGATTTGCGCGCTATCGAGCAAATACGCGTGTTTGAACTCTTCGCTGTGGGAAATGCGACCCAAACAAAAATCGAGAGCATGACCGGTTTCATGATAGAGAGTGTTGACCATCTGCCCCGGAGGAATGGCGTCTTTCACACTCTCGTCATTCTCGTCCATGGTGTGTTCAGCCATAACAATTTTTCTGTTGTGATAAAACGCTGGGCAGCTTTTGTAAGTGCCACCCTCGTATCCGCGCGCTTCCTGGTACTTGCAGCCCGGCTCATAATCTTCAACAGTGGGTGTCACAAAAATTTTGACTCCGCTAGTCCAGAGCACATTTTTCACCGACGGCGGCATTTTATCGACGGCTTGCTTGATAGCAATGACAGCAGATTCGGAAACATTGGGTCTATCGGCGCGGGCACGAACAATCTGCACGAGCGATTGGATGCTTGCAGGAGCGCTGGACGCTTTCTTGACGGCAGTCTTGATTGCTTCCATAGATTCTTTCATTTGCTGCTGCGTATCGGCAGCGGCGGCACTAGCAATGGCTGAATTTTTGTCCAAATACTGCTTTGCAGATGCAGCCGCTTGTGATTCCGGAAAGTGCTGAACGATGTACTCGTAGAGACGTGTGCAGGCAGTGCTATCGCCAATCAAATGCTGGCATGTGCCCAGATAATAGAAGGCTTCGCTGTTATAGGGTTCTTTCTTCACAACCTCCGTAAGATATCTGGAGGCTTCTTCGTATCTGCGGGCGTTGTAGAGTGCTATGCCGCTCTGAAAAAGGGGTGAACGCGCAGCAGCAGCGGGAGCCTTTGCCGCCGCGGGAGCTTTCGCTCCGGCAGGCGCTGCGGAGTTGTCCGCTGCCATAGCAATTAATGACTGTTTGTTTGAGAGACCTGAGAATCCTAAAGCTGCCACACAGGCAACCAATGCCAGACTTCTTTTCATGATCGGGTCCAATTAAATAGCGATGAAGTCAATTATATAAAAGCCGCGTCGGCGCGGCTACAATAGGCGGAACTTGAGAGCTGGCATCAATTTTAAGGATCATCCGATTGAACGCAAAAACTCGGCTTTCTGTGGCGCTGGCAGCGCATCCTGATATTCTTGAATACATCATCAGCCTTAATCCGCATGACTTTGAGCGGCTCCGCAACCCGCTTATGCAGAAGGTCATGCCGCCGCGCATAACGCTCGGACGAATTGCTGCCATGGTAGGCATGACCGAAACCGAGCTGGTAAGCAAAATACACGAAATTGCAGGCATCGAAGACGATAGTTCGACTGATGATTTAGAACATGAAGAGTTGCCGCATACACCGAAAGATAAACCGTCCTGGATGGTAAATTGCGACATCGATGCAATCAAATGGGTCGATGTTACACCGCTGGATGCTCACTTAGGAGATCCGATGCCACCAATAAACATTGCCGTGAACACCAGCAATCCGGGAGACATAATCGGGATCAAACACATGTGGGAGCCGCAGCCGTTATTTGATATTTGGCATGCGCGCGGTTTTGAATTTTGGACCGAACAAATCAATCCTGATCTATGGCACGTTTATGTGTTTCATCCAAAAACGCGCTAAAACGATTCAATGCAACCTAGAACCCATCAGCTAAAAAGTTGTGTAATATTTCTTTGTTCATGCCGTTCGCATCAAATTTCACATTGCCCAAATTACGCACGTCGCCGAGCAGTTGCCCATTCGGACCGGTTGACGTCCAGCCGTCACCTGCGCGCACAAAATCGATTGAGCTGTTTGGATCTGCTGGCATTCTTGACCATGCATTTCCTTCATTGTCTCGGAAACTTATTACCTTGCAGTCCTCGCTCCAAGTGATATCAGTAAATGCAGCGATCGGACGTCTGAGAGTGTCCAGATATTGAAATTCGATTATATTTCCGGCTGGGTCGAATCTGACGTTACCGTTGTTTAGTTCGAAAAGCGTGTCGCTAATATTTTCATCAAGGAAATCTACACTGCACTGCAAACCTTCATCAACAACGCCCAAAAGCTTCTCGTATTCAGGGTTGACAAAATAACCATCGTGGATACCGTCGTTGTCTTGATCATAAATGTCCAGGTCATTTAGATATTCGCCGGCATCAGCAACTTTTCTATAGTCTAGAAAAATTTTGTTCGTTTCGTCATTGAATAGTGAACTGAACTGCAATGGCTGCGCACCGTCAAAGCCCGTATCAAGCGCTTTTCCTGTGAAACTGATTTCTTGAAAAGCCATATTTGCAATCTCCTTGGAGATAGAAAACTGGGATGTGAAATTGAGAAGTGAATAAACTAGTTCCGCTCAAAATGTATTTGCGGAGTGTCAGGCCGGAAGTCTAAACATGTCCGCGTTCAGTCCATCTACTTTGACACCGTTCGCGTCGATTGTTATGTCGAACTGATAGCCTTCTTCGGAGTGGTTTCCATCCATGGTTTGCCATATCCACTCGTCACCTTCGCGAGTCCAATAGACGTCGTTGTGCTGGAATTGATTTATCTCTCCATTTTCATCTCTTCCAAAAACCAAGAATCTATTTTCCTCATCTCCGTTCTGCTTGTAGTCGAAGAGCACCACTTCGCCCTTGCTGTTGACTCCATACTCATCGCCAAATTGATTTATTTGCGTCGGGAACTGCAAATCATCCGGCAGAAAGTTTCCATCCATTGCAGTGTCATCAGACATCTCCGCGCTCTTTTTGCGATTTTCAAGTTTTGCGCTGCCGACCTTTGTCATGTAAGACTGATCCACGGGATAGATGGACGTCATTTCGAGCATTCCATCTTGCAATGCCGCTTCATTTTTAAACCCAGTACCAGCCGGCAGTAAATTGACGTCGGCGAATCTGTAGCTGTCGAACACAACAGGTGCAAGACTGACGTCTGCAGTGCGAGAAAAGCCGGTTGAGTCAGCTTCGAAGCGCCCAGATAAACTCATATGTGATCCTCACTTTTTTAAAATCGGGTAAGAGGGCTGCCAGAGAGCGCCTCTAGAGCTCGCTCCGGCAATTTGATGATGCTCGCTGGGGGTGGACCATCTGTTCTCGCAAGAATATTGCAGTCGTATGACATTGATTTGACGGCGGCATATTGCTGCCCGTGAGCGCGGTCGCCAGAGCGCAATCAGCCGGATATTCGCCGCAGATGGGCTTCCGAACGCATTAATTCCAGCTAACCCAGCGACCTATAATGACTGGAAACGAATCCATTTGGGCACATTGGACTAGCGTTGGTCTGTGCGTGGCTCTTATGGAATTTGAAAATCACGTCGATTCTCTACAGAGATGGACTGATGAAGACATCATCAGTCGGATGCACATACTTCCCAAACTTCATAACCTTGTTCTCTATGGTCGTGGGATCAGCGACTATGGAATAAAGCTGTTGGAGAAGTGCGATAACCTGAAAGAACTGCATCTGGTAGATACGAATGTGACGGACAAGGGTCTGCAAAGCTTCGCAAACATGCGCAGTTTGAAGTGGCTTTCGATCGACACGGCGAACATCACCGACAGCGGAATTGCTTATCTACGGAATTTGAGCCAGCTTGAAGGACTGCAACTAGCCAACACTCGCGCAAGTGATGATGGTTTGAGTGTTCTGCTCAACTATCCTCAGCTTGAGTATTTAGAAGCTTCAGGCTGCAACATCACTGAGAAAGGTATCTATTTCATTTCGCGAGTGAGCTCGCTCCTTTCACTAAGAATAGCGGCACCCGCAGTTTTCGACGATGGTTTTCTCGGTCTGGCACATTGCCAGCGTTTATCCACTCTTTCATTCGATATGCCGCTCGTCAGCGACGGTGCCATTGAAGAACTGCGCCATCGCTTACCGTCGTGCGATCTGACACATTACACATTCTTCCGCCCTGAAGACAAAGTTCTCTACCTCGTCAATAATTTTATGGGCGACAACAAAACGATGTACAACTTTGTGGAAGCGCTTGGGGCTACCGATGAGCTTCTCAACTATAGTCCATTCAACCCTGTTCTTCACACGGCTCGTGCGCTTCTGCACTATCGTATGGGTGATATAGAAACTTTCCGTGCCGATCTTGTTAATGTCCGCGACCACGCCAACCTCTATGGGCAGCCGGACTTGCTTGAGATGGCGATCAACTACTTGGCGGAAAACACTTATTATGGTTTGCGATTGATGATGCAAATGCAACATCCCGAACGCATGGTGGCAAGCAAACTATTAACCGCAGGGGTGCGCCCACACTATGGACGAACACCCGTTGCCTCTCTCATCAACCGATTGTGCAATGCGGCCTACCCTATTCGGGCACAGGTTTATAACGTTCCGGAATACAAACAACCTCAACTGCTGCTCACGCCCAAGCAGAAAGACCTTATTCTGCCTAAGGAATTGAAGGAAGAGATGAAAGCAGTTCCGTGGAACTGGTGATTGACAAGCTCGAATAAATGCCTTTTATGACATTTTTAACGTCTCGCTCGGCTGCAGGCTGTGCGTAACAGCCACAAAACTGGAAAGGTGGAGGAATGACCCCCACCTTATCCTCTCCCGAAACTTTTCATCACTTGCTCGGCAAATAAACCTTTGCGCGATCCTTTCCGCTGATGTGCAGCCCATCCGACCTTAACCTAACCTCTCCGAGGTCTACAGCAACATAGAATGCGCTTGTGTCGGCGGAATTCTTCGCATACCATTTTCCATTGTCTGGAGCTCGATGCTGTTTCACCCAATTTGTGCCATCTCGGTCGGTAAATTCAACTACCAAACCTTCCATGTCTCGCCTTACATTTGTAATTGTCTGGACTATATTTCCGTTTTCCATGTATGTGAATTCGGTGACTTGCCCCATTCGATTGATTTTGTACTGGTCTCCAGCCTCATTGGATAGCAGCTTACCAACGGACTCTGCAGGAATTTGCGGATCAGAAAACACCATGTTTCCGTCAATGATCATAACTTTGTTGAAATACGGAGATTCATGCTCCGGTGCGTAAGAGTACATAGAAATTCCAATTTGCTGTGCAAAAATTTCAGCTTCGAGGCTCGAGGAAGTTATATCTTCCCGCTTCACGAAGCTCCTAGCGTCTGAGATGTCCGCGGATTCTAAAGACATATCATTTCACTTCATTGGTGGCTGCAACGGTCTAATGACCTTGTCTGCAACATCAATCACAGGTCCATATTTCTCTCTTAAAATGTCGCCGATTCTGAACATTCTGTTGATCGACTCAGGAGGTGCGTCTGGATGACTTCTGGCATATTCGCTGCGTCTTTCCGCTTGCAGTTTGAGAACAGCTTGTCCCTGTACCGGTGAAATCGCACCCATTGCCGTAAAAGCAGCAACAGCGCGGAACATGCCAGGAGTCAAGTTTTTCAACTCTTCCAGAGAGTAGTCTGATGCAATCGCAAGAATGAAGCCATTTCGAATAGAAGTGGCGTCCGATTTAAGTCCATAGTCTTTCAATTCTGCAACCAATTCCGGTGATAGAACGTCCTCAATCTTTTCCTCTTGAGGAGCTATTCTTCCTGCTTGAACGAGCTTGTGCACCAGATCAGTACCGCCATCAAGCAGTTGTTCGATAGAAGGAAAGTCATCAAAGACAGACTGCGACTCACGATTCGCCAGGTCGGCAGCAGGAGTTTTTGGAATTCCAATATTGCCGAGATTCGCATATGCAGACTCTTGAAGAGCACCGGCGACATTAGCTCCGTCACCTGGAGATTCTACAATTGCGCCATATTCTAAAGACATGATGCAGTTCTCCTGCGAAACAATAGAGAACAGAGCACTTAGTGCTCGCTCAATCGGTTTCGAAATTCAAGGGGGTAGGCTCACATCATGCCTACGACCTCGTGAAAGTCACGTGAGACTTTTTCATGTGCTCAGAAACTGGCAGATCATTTACATCGTAAAGTGTTGCCACCGCGCCCGCTCGAATTGAGCGAATGGCTGAGGTTTGCACGGCAGCTATGACAATACTAATTGCTATATGTGTTTGACCGGCTACCAAAAAGTTGCGGAACAGTGACTGAAAAATCCAGTTTGGCGATCGACTTCCACACGCCATTTTTTGACTCGGTCACGCAGACCTCCCCCTGCCAAAAGGAATTTGAGAGAATGGTATCAAAAGTTGGAAAGCTATCAAACAATTCCACGATTCACTTTAAAATCGGATTTTGACCGAGTCAACGAGGATTGGCTGTGTCGTACAGTTGCTTAAGTGCCACCTGATCGATGATCAAATGACCATCCTCTGTAACGCCTCTCCAAGACTCCCGAAACTCTGACTCGGGTTTTGACTCTCTCATGATTTGATTGGTGAACTGAAGTTGCTCGCAATCAGAATCGTCCTTGTCTCGATTTGCAATTTGCAATTCCAGAAAAAATCTCCTGGCGGCTTCCTGTTCTCCTCTCAACCCATCAGCAAAATCTCTGTCCATCATCTGGACAAAATCTTCTCGAAATCCGCATGTACTACTCATTTTTGTCTATCCTCAATTGGCAAAGTGGGGGGGCGCCAAGAGTAATTCAACTCAGGTCAATATCATGGGTCAGCATTTTGAAGAACTTCCAATTCACTATTCCGGGATACTTCTCCATGCTCTCGCGAGCAACCGCCTCAACCATATCCGGCTTGTTTCCTAAATCGTAAGCACTCATCAAACGAATTCTCGCGGCCATAGCCAAAGCAACATCTACGGACGATTGGCTTTCTATTTCTTTGACCAAATCCTCGTATGCTTTTTCCCAACCTTCCTGTGTCAGTTTGCCTTTGTCTATCGCTTTATCTAAATCATCCATTTTCTGGATGTACTCTGCCGCGACAGGATCTTCGCGAAAATGACGATTGGCGTCAGCCTCAGTCATATAAGAAGTGTCGCCGTCATCGGAATTGGCCGGCTGCAAGATTGCACCGTCTGCAATATCACCCGTCGGATAGATTGCATGCTCCAAGGAAAGAAATTCTTCGTTCACTGCCCCAGTGTTCGTGACATCTGCTCGAAAATTGCCGACCCTTTCCAGCGGTTGGAATGAAACATCAGCCATCAGGGTGGCTGATGCCATCGAAAAATCGCCAGCACTCTCAGCAGTTGATACAGGTTGATCAATAGACGTTCGCAACACGACCGAACTCCTTGTCTCTTGCCAGGGGACCGCAAGAGAGCACAACTGGGATAACTCATTGTCTAAACAGCATGCGTGATTTGTGCGTAACTGAGAAATTGCGCGCGCGAAAACGACCTTGCGCCAAAAGAGAACTTTTTGCCGCAAAGCAAAACTACGCTTCAGCAAGAGCGCGCGTTTCCAACAAAAAAGGACGCTTACGCGTCCTTGAATGATTTTGGTGTCGAACCAAATTGGTTCGAGCCCTGATTACTGAATAGCCAATCCTGATGCCTGTCTGCCTCTCTCTAACTGGTTTTGAGCAAGGTTTTTTATACCAGTTAGCCGTCTATGGCCTCGACCTAGGAGAAACACACGCAGACTGTGGCCCGAAGGCTATCAGCGACGCGACGTGAATTGTGCGTCTTAAGCATGTTTCGTGTCGGAAATCTGCCTCTTACCGAAGAGACA
>PNKB01000111.1 GCA_013997645.1 Cyanobacteria bacterium PR.3.49 | reverse complement strand
CGGCAGGATGCACTCAAAACATAGCAGCGGTCCGACGGTAGCATCGGACAGTTTGAAGACCACTGTTTTGTCATCAGGCGTGGTGTCATCGTATTTTTTGTTGGGACCATAGACGATTGTCCCAACAGGCGTTTCGCGTACCCAGTCGGGAGTGAATTCACCCAGCGGCACGAGGTATCTCTTATGATAGATTCCCCCTACCTTGCCTGTTTTTTCCATGGAGCAGACCGCATTGTATTCGTGGCCTTTTCCATCGGAATCAATCGTTCCGACCACCCAATTCTGGTCGCGCTGGCCGGGAATAGTGGCCAGCAATTGAAAAGTCCTTTTCTCTCGATGATATACGGCTTCCAGCCCCCATTCCGGCCAGATCACAAGACTGCCGGCTGGACTTTGACGGCACAATTCAACGTGCTTGGTCATTGTTGCCACCGTCGAAACTTTGTGGATCTTGTTGGAAAGATTCGCCTGGATGGCAGTAACCAACGTCTTCTTCGGCTGGGCTCGCTGCTCAGCTTCGAGCCTGAACAATCCGTAGACCGGCAACGCTGACAGCAGGCAGACGGAAATTGCCGTGTTGAGAAGAAATGCCTTGCGGCTGGGATAAGAAAGGGCGGGCAAATCGGCACGCTTGAAACAGCTGAGAATAGTCGCGTTGGCAATCAGGATACAAGCACCAATTCCGACACCACCGATTACGGATGCCGCCTGAATAAGTGGAAGTTGCTTGTACTGGCTGTATTCAAGAGCCGACCACGGCACTCCGAACAAAACCGGTGCATTACACATCCGGTCTATCAATATCCACAAAAATGGAATTGCCAGAAAGCTTGGAAACAGCCACCGCCCCTGGTGCTTTCGAGGGAACCACCCGCCGGTGAGAGGAACAGCGTTGGCCACGCAACTGAAAATGGAAACGAACAGTCCCTGCCAGGCAGCCATGGCAGTCCAGAACAACACACACATTACTGCTGGGGTAAACGCAAATGTACCTGCACTGAACTGAGGGCGAAAACATAAATACCAGCTAAGGTAGACGAGATTGTAAGCAGTGGCGAAATACCAACCCCTGACGCCGGCCAACCAGGGTTCGCGCGCCGAGAAAGTCAGGTAAAACATCGGCACAAGTCCAAACCAGGCCATGTACCACTGGTCGATACCGGGTGCCGAGAGCCCGAGCAAGGCACCCGAAATCGCGGCTGCCAGGCGATAAGGCAATTCGCGCCGAAAAAGACCGGGCTCATTGCCGACCGGCACTTTCCGCTCCTGCGGAGTTGTCAAATACAATGGAGTCGAGCATGTCATTAGTAACGAATCAGACTAACCGAAGTGACGCCCAGCCACAATGGCGAACATCTAAGGAGTTCGGGCCATTTGGCGCGCAATTCTGTATGATTTCATTACCAACCAATCGAACTGAAAAAACAACACCACTTGCGGAGGCGCTCATCATGCAAGTCGACAGTACCAAACGTTTTTCCGGATTGGCCGACATGTACGCCAAGGCGCGGCCAACCTATCCCGATGTAGCAATCGATTACATCATGGATATCTGCAAATTGACGGGCAAATCGCAACTCGCGGATGTAGGCTGCGGGACAGGGATTTCCAGCCAGCTCTTCGCTGAGCGAGGCATTCAGGTGACCGGCGTCGAACCCAACGCAGATATGCGAAACAAGGCGGCCGAGCTGATTGACAAAGTAAAGCCGGGCTCGCTCAATCTTGTCGAGGGAACCGCGGAAAACACCTCATTGAAGGACTCTTCTGTTGATGCGGTCCTCTGTGCTCAGGCTTTTCACTGGTTTAAGCCTGATTTGGCATTGAGAGAATTTCACCGCATTTTGAAACCGGAAGGTTGGACGGTGCTTGTGTGGAACGAGCGCGATGAGAGCGATGCATTCACAAGAGCATACGGAGACGCTTTTAGAAAGCTGACCGAAATAGACAAAATAGAAGAAACGCACGCCACTTCGGGAATACCGCTTTTGACTTCGGAATATTTCACAAAAGGCGAATTGACTCGTTTCGAAAACGAACAAGTCCTCGACCGAGAAGCTCTGATTCTGCGTGCGTTTTCAGCATCGTACGCACCAAAGGAAGCCGGGCTGGCCAACAGGTTGAAAGATATGCTCAATAAAGATTTCGAACGTTTTCAAAGCAATGGTGAAGTAACGCTCAAATACAGCGTCGCTGTTTACTCCGCTTGCAGAAGATGATCGGATAAATCAGCCTTTGGTGTGCCCAGCCCCAATTCGTGAATTTGCAAGAAATAGAACGCCACCAGTACCAGTGCGTGAGTAATGGCACCGGATGCGATTAAAGACGGAACTTCGTGCATTTCGACCAGCTTGATCTTGATGTCTTCTGCTCCCTGGAATGTCGGTTCGCAAATTTGTTTGACGCCGCGTGCTAGAAACGTGTCGCAAAAATTGCTCTGCAGCGCGGGGTTGGGATGATTGCGACCGATGAATGTGAGTTCGTCGGCAACAAATCCCGTCTCTTCGAACAATTCGCGCCCGGCTGCATACTGAGAGCTCGGGTCTTCTGGATCGACGGCACCGCCGGGAATTTCCAGAGTTATCTTTTCTATGCCGTGACGATACTGTTCGATGAAAATGACACGACCGTCATCGGTTATAGGAATTACATTGCACCAGTGCGATGGGTGCAAAACGTAGAAGTCGAATGCGCGATTCGATTCTCCGGTGGGCATCAATGCACGATTGCGCTCGAGCGAGAAGACTTTGCAATCTGCTATTTTTTGGGATTCAATCTTTCTCCAGGGGAGAATTTCGCGACTCATGACCAGATGTGCCTAGATTCCGAAGCTAATGCCATATTGTAGTCCGAATCGCCGTAGGCTGTGAAGATGTACGCCGAAAAACGGCTGCAGAACGGGCTTTTGCCCTCAGGCTAGTCAAGAGATTCGTGGGCGCGAGGCTCCGTGTTTGCCGCCCTTCCAGACAATTTTGCGTTAAACTGAGCTGTCTGGCGCTGCTGCAGATGCTCAGATGTTCTAAACGAAGGATCGTTGCCAAGCACAGATGCTCAACGAACGACGGCAACAAATGCCGGAGCCACAACCAAATCAAATGCAGACCTTTCCGCCTAATGCCGAGCAATTGGCAGAAATGGTCAGGGATGCGATTAGAGAACCGGGTACAGCGGTCGAGTTGCGCTTTGGTAATTCGCAAAAAGCATATTCATTGGTAGCCTTCAAGGATCCGCATGGCTCGATTTGCGCCTGGACACTGAGAAAGCTCGACGGCGACAACGCCATTTTGATCTGGAATATTTCTTCCAGCGACCAGCGGGTAATTTTGCAGCAGCTGTCGAGCGATTTTAAGAACTGGAATGAAATAGCTAAAGAAAAACAGTTCACGACCTCACAGCACAACCTGCCGCTGCCGACAACCAAACTGTATGCGCAAGGTGATTTGCGTAAACTGCAATTTGCCAATCTTGTGCGGCTGATTTCAACCGATAAAGCTTCAGGTTGTCTGGATTTGACACGAACAATAGGACAGGAAGAAGAGAAGGCTGTCGTCTATTTCAATGAAGGAATGCCGTCGCACAGCGTCATTGGAGTGACCAGCGGTGATCCCGCTTTTTTGGAACTGGTCGGCTGGCAGAACGGAACTTTCACCTTTACTTTAGGACCCGGATCTTCCGAAATTACGATCACAAAAAATATCGACCTTCTGATTATGGAAGGAACCTATTTAAACGATCATATTCAAGAACTGCTTAAAATGGGGCTCACGCCCAATACCTGTTTGAGAAGAGCAGTGCAGGAAATCGGCGATGAAGAATTCAGAGCGATTGCTCAAAATGAACAGGGCATTAGCAGAACCCTGCAAAAAAGTATCTTCGATCTGGTGGATGGAAAAAGCCCGATTCATGCCATTGTAAAAGCGTTGGCGGTGGCGAAAGCCGCCTGGATGCCCGCCGTCAACAATATGATCAAAAAGAAACTGCTGGCACCGCCGGAAGTGCCTTTAAATACTGAAGAAATTGCTCTTGCGACGGCCGATTGGTCAATGATCCAGGCTGTAGACCGCAGTCTTATCCGTGCCGATACAGGTGCATACGGTTATCCGGCCCTGCTGTACTTTCTGGAAATGGAATTCAACCGCAGCTCGCGTTATGGAAAACCGTTTTCCTTTCTTTTGCTGCAGATCGGCACCAAAGCGACTGACGGTTCCGGCAAACTCATCCCATTGCCGCAACAAGCAGGGCGTGAACTGGTCAATCTTATTTCGCGCTTGAAACGAAAGCCGGATATTCTCGGTCACTATCAAAACAATTGTTTTGCGCTGATCTTGCCGGAAACGGATAGCCTCCTGGCCAAGCGCTTCGCCAGCCGCCTCATCGAGGTGCTCGTCGGCGGTCCATCTTTGGATTCGGTGGCGTTTTCAATCGGCGTGGCCGGTTGCCCACATGAGGCGCAGGATCTGACTACCTTAATCAAAGCTTGCGTGCAGTCAAGACAAAAATTCGGTCTCGATTAGACTTTCGTTTAGATTCGTATTAAAAGAAGGCTCTTTCAATTATTGCTTTGCAGTCGACGTCCGCCGGCAACGTTCCAAACGTGTGTCCCCAATCAGAGCCCACCCTGGTTCGGATAAAAGCATCAGCAATTGCAGGCGGTGCCGAGTCGATCAATAGTTTTGTCTGCAAAAGAATGGCCAGAAGTTCGACCAGACGCCTTGCATCTTTTTCAGATCGGCTCGCCAATAATTTTTTCGCCACCGCTAATTGTTTGGAAAACAGGTGGCTAGAACCTTCTGCTTGCGTGATTTCCTTGAGCAATATTTCTGCACAGTCCGGTTCGTTTTGAATTGCCCGCAAAACATCAAGGCAAATCACGTTGCCTGAGCCTTCCCAGACGGAATTGACCGGCGCTTCACGATACAGTCGCGGCATCATGGACTCTTCAACATAACCATTGCCACCCAGTGTTTCCAGACATTCATAGACATGATGCGGCGCTCGCTTGCAAATCCAATATTTTGAAATCGCTGTTGCTATTCTGCGGAACAAATCCTCTTTTCTGTCGGACACTCCTGCATCATATGCGCGCGCAAGCCGCATGGTCAAAACCGTCGCGGCCTCTGATTCGAGAGCCAGATCGCTGAGAACATTGCGCATCAAATCATGTTCAATTAGCTGACGTTTGAAGGCTTGACGATATTGAGCGTGGTGCAGAGCTTGAGTAAGGGCCTGGCGCATCAGCCCGGCCGATGAAAGGGCACAGTCCAATCGTGTGTGACTGACCATTTCAATAATGTTCGCAACACCTCTGCCTTCCTCGCCAATCAGCCAGCCCTGAGCGCCTTCGAGTTCAATTTCGGCGCTGGCGTTGGACTTGTTTCCCAATTTGTTTTTCAGCCGCTGCAACCGTATATGGTTGCGCTCGCCGCCGGGCGTAAAGCGCGGCACGAGAAAACAAGAAAGACCGCCCTCGGCTTGCGCCAGCATGACAAATGCATCTGACATCGGATGCGAACAGAACCACTTGTGTCCGGTTAATCCATATAGCTGTCCTGGTCCTTTCTTTTCCAGCGGTCTTGCTTCGGTCGTGTTCGCTCTGACATCAGAGCCGCCTTGCTTTTCGGTCATAGACATGCCGATGAGAATGCCGCGCTTTCTTTCCTTCGGAAGGAATCGCTGATCGTATTGATCGGACATCAATAGAGATTCGAATTGAGCGAAAATCTCAGGCTGTTTTTTGAGAGCCGGCACGCAGGAAAATGTCATCGAAACCGGACACATGTGCCCAGCTTCGTTTTGCACAGCCAGATATAGATGGGCGGCGCGTGCGACATGGCTGCCCTGACGTGGATCGACCCAGGGCAGATTAGTGAGTCGATTTTCGAGCGAAATAGACAGCAATTGATGAAAAGCAGGATGGAACTCGACTTCATCGATGCGATGTCCGAAGCGGTCGTGAGTTCTTAAAAGCGGCGGATTTTCATTGGCTTGATAGCCGAGTTTGATTGTTTCTTCCCGCCCTAAGAGTTTCCCGAAAGCCGAGAGCTTCTCCGCCGCCCAGCCGGCTCCTTCTCGCATCACCGCTTCTTGCAATGCACGATCCTTGAGAAAGAGGTTGTACTCCTCGAGCGCCGGCGGCTGATTGGTGACCGCGTGCGTCTCTTTTGAGTGCTCAAGCTTCTGGCCGGCTGCCATGCTGTAACTCCTGTCTAAGCAGGCTGACAATTTTACTCTAAACCCAGGCTGGATGATGTAGTCTAACTGGCGACCCAGATTGCGAACCAAATCATGTTTCCCCTGCGCGATTCTCAGCCTTCGGGCACCATTCCAATCATCACGTACCTGCTGATTGCCGCCAATATTGTCGTCTTCCTCTTCGAAGTGATGCTTGGCGACACGGCACTCGAGCAGTTTTTCAAGAGTTTCGGACTGGTACCGCTGCTTTTCCTGCAAAACTTCGGACCGTACGAGGTTTTCACCCTCTTCAGCTGCATGTTCCTCCATGGTGGCTGGATGCACTTAGTGAGCAACATGTGGGCGCTGTTTATTTTCGGTGACAATATCGAAGATAAGCTCGGGCATTTCGGCTATCTCTGGTTTTACCTGGCTTGCGGAGTGCTGGCCGGGCTCACGCAAGTATTCATGTCCGCCAATAGCACCACACCGACCATCGGTGCATCGGGAGCCATTGCCGGCGTGCTCGGTGCTTACATCGTCAGCTTTCCGACCGCGCGAGTGCTGACTGCCATTCCGATATTCATCATCATTAGATTGATCGAAGTTCCGGCTATGGTCTATTTAGGTTTTTGGTTCATCTCACAGTTTTTTACAGGATTCGCAAGCATTGCCAAAGAGACCGGCGAGGAAGGCGGTGTGGCATGGTGGGCGCATGTGGGGGGATTCGTTGCCGGTGCAATTCTTGTGAAGCTGATAGGCCTGATTAAGCAAGGCAGCAATCGAACTTACGATTACAGCGACAGCGGCTAAGAGCACCACCGGCAGTTACAATTCCAGTTTGCAAAAATTACTTATTCGGTTTTCGACTTCTTTAAGCTCAACGATTTCAATTTGCTTGACTTGCCGTTGCTTTCGGTTTTCGGCAAAATTTGGGACTCAGCTTCGTCTTTGTTTTTCTGCTGCGAGCTTTCCACGCGCAACTTTCCGACGCGCACGCGGCGATTGGAAAGAACTTTCACACTGTAATTTCCCGCCACCACTTCATCACCAGGTGTAAGAGTAGCTTGCGCTCGGCGCTCGATTTCCAGCTTCACGTCGGCAAATTGACGATCCGACAATAGTTTTTTTCCGCCGATATTCTCTTGCAAAAGCAACAACAGTTTTTCAATCGATAGCATGGGATCATTGATATGCTCATCGAACATCGTATCGAGCGAAAAGATAATCGCTTTCTGCGTGCGCTCGAGCACTTTATTGCTGTTGGATCGATTGAAGAGAGCTTGCACTTCGAATTTAAGCAATATAGATGATGTGGTCTTGTCGAAAGAGACGGTGAGTTTTATTGGGCGTTCATCTCGCTGAGTGCAGAGACATTCTGCTTTTAAAACAGCAGCGGCGGTATTGTTTTCGACGATCGTCCAAACCCAGGCGTTGCCGCCAAAATTTTTCAGGGCTTCTTCGATCGCTTTGAAGACCGCCTCGCGCTCACCGCAAACACGGATCGGAAAAGGATTTTCGAGAACATCGTTGCGACCGAGGGCTTTCAGAGTGTAGCCGACAATCCCAACCGTGGCTGCGCCAACCAGGAAAAACGGATTCATTTCCATCTCCTTTGATATTCAATGCTATGCCTTGATTGAGCAAGGCCGCCACTAGTTTGGCAGATTAAGCAGCAGATTGATCGACGCCACGATAGAACGTTACCTGCAATCAGCGCAAATGATCGAAGCGAAACTCGAAAACTGCCTTGCCGATTGGGATACGAAGGACAGCTTCATCAAACTTGCTCTCGTCATAATAGAGACACCCTTCAACACTGTTGCCCACAGCCAGTGTTGATGGTCCCAGCTCACTTTCTCTGACATCGGACGCCTGCTTCTGCGTTTGATCGCTAACCGCTTGGGCACGCTGGTAAGCTCTCTGGCGCGCTTCGAAATCGGGCACGTTGGTGACCATAGTGGTCATGCCGGAGCCCCCGCTATACCAGCTGTTTCCTCCATAACCCATGGGGCCGCCGTAGCCGAAATTGGCAGGCATATAACCCATGCCGTAATAAGGCATGTACCCTCCGCCATTGCCGAGGATATTGGTGGTAGATGTGGCTGTAGCTTGTGAGCCCCAGAAGCGTATCCACTTAGCTTTACTGTTTCCTTTTTTCTCGATTGTTTGGGCCAGAGATTCGCCCTGCACTTGCTTGGCTAAAATAATTCGCGGCTTCAATACAATCAAGTCGGCGCCTTGAGGAAGTACTTTGATATTCCAATTTCCGCCATTGGTGATGCGCACCTCCGCCTTCGAATTCTTGACCGTATCGGCAGCTTTCAAAAGAAGAGCGGCTTCGACCGTGACATTATTGGCGGTAATGCGTTCGCGCGTTACACCATCTGCAGTCTCACGCGAGACATTGGGCGCGCCCGGAAGAAAGCGATAGAAAACCGCATCTTCAGCCTTTTGCGGAGCAAACGGCTTGAAGACAGAGAGAGTTTCTTCTTTGATTGAGAGCGCTTCGGCGTACCACTTTTGCGAGTCGGCTTGATTGCCTTGCCTGTATGCCAGCGCCGCCATGCGTTCGAGTTGATTGGCGCAAGCAACACTGCGCGCTCCATGTTGTTTGGTTTGCAAAGCCAGAATTTCCTGGTAAACGCGCATGGATTCTTCAAAGGCACCTTTGTCTTCCAGCAAATGAGCAAGGTGATCCAGACCACCGCAAAGAAAAGTGATGTCCGGCTGGCTGTCCTTCTTCCAGTAGGCAACGGCGTCTCTGGCGATTTGCTCCGCTTTCACAGGATCGCCTCCAATCTGGGTCATCCAGGAAAGATCGTCGTAATAGCGTGCTGTCAGATTGTCTGAAACACCTGGCGTGCGGCTGAGCAACGAACCGACTGTTTTCAGCTCTTTCGGCAGGGTCTGAAATTTTCCCTGCCACATCCTCGCTTCAATTAAAGAGAGCCGCACGGCAATCTCGGCAACTCCTCCTGAAACCGTTCTCAAACGGTCGGCAGCCAGGGCCTCGGCTCGGGCATAATCGCCTACATTAATGGCATTGTCGCTGTCGGCGGCACTGCCTCCTCCTGTGGTTCCGCTATTAAAACCGTTGTCCTGTCTCCTTTGAAACACGGCTTGCGTGTCCGTTCCGGAAACGCCCGCTTCCAAATCCGCTGGGGTCATCTGCTGAGCTAATGCACTCAAACCGAAAGTCGAAACCAAAGAGACAAGAAACAGCGAAATTATCGGACCCGGCTCCATTCGTCTCATATTCCAAACCCCTTAACCCACAAGACTTCTACACTGATTGTGCCCGCTTGCAAACCGGCAGGGAACAAGTTTGCCGAAAGGACCATCTATACTTTCATAAGGTCGCCAGCATAAGCCCCATAATGCACGGCAGCCATCGCCAGAAAGCTTACCTAATAGAGGCAGCTGCCGGCGGGTATTATGAAGGCATGGAATCAGTGAGTCTCCAGCAGCACGTCATGCGGATTATTCCGCCTGGATTCATGAAAAGCATAAGACGACCCAGCATTCATTTCTTTTTGGCTTTCCTGAGCTTCATCAGCCTGGCGATTCTGCCCGGAGTGGCGGGCTCTCAATCCTGCTGCATGAGCACTGAGAAGGCCGAGCAAAGCTGCATGTGCTCGCAATCATCACCATGCTGCCAGGATTCAACACCGGCCAGTCTTGCCTCAGACAACGCTTCAGTAACAGTGAAGCCCGTAAGGCACGCTCAAATTCCGCACAATGCGGCAACCTGGAATTCAGTTTTTCTGCCAGTTCAAATGGCTAAGGCAGAGCCGGTTTTCATACGACCTGCCCGACCGGTGGATGCCAGCAACAAGCGGTACTTAATGCTGAGGGTTCTCCTGATTTAAAGATTCGAAACCGGCACAGTTTCTTTATCTTTAAATCAATTCAAAAGGAGAAAAGCAATGAAAAGCTTGTATTTAACTGCAGCTTTGGCAGTAGCCATGGCAATATTCTCGCCCACAAATGCATTCGCCGGCAGCACCGATTCGGCTAAGATCGCACAGGCGGGAGAGCACGCCAATTGCGCCACCGAGTGCAGCAAATGCGCAGAACGGTGCGAGAAGGCGCTTGCCCATCTCGAGAAAAAGGGCGCCAGCGCCGAAACGCTCAATGTCGTCAAAGACTGCATCTCACTGTGCAAAACAAGCGCCGACCTCAAGTCGCGCGGCTCGAGCCTATCGGCAAAACTGGCCGCCACTTGCGCTGAGGCCTGCAAGAGATGCGCGACCGTATGCGCAGAAACCAAGGATGAAGCCCTGAAAGACTGCGTCGATCAGTGCAACATTTGTGCTGATGCGTGCACCAACACCGTGAAGGCAGGCGGTGGAAAAGACTGCTGCAAATAACTGAATAAGCAACAACACTGGCAGGGCCGTCGAGAAATCGGCGGTCTTTGCCTTTCAGTTTGCTTCGAGAATTTTTTGCGCCACCGGATACGGTTTCACTTTTGGAAGGCGGCATTTCCCGGTGAATCAGTTTTGTATGAGCGAAAACTCAGACTGGCTCAGGATTTTCAACGTTAGACCCAGCTCACGCGCTTAACATTTTCTCTTTCACATCAGAGCTGAAGCACGGCCCGGGCTCGGCTCCGTAAGCGTCCTGAAATCAAGCAAAGACAGACAATCAAAACGTTGAAAACATAGATTTGCAGATACTTGGGAATCCTCGTATTCCTACCCTTACGCAACGATTCAACTAAATGTTTAATAAGCTCTGTCGACATAAAGGTGAAGAACGCTAAGTTATGGTTGAAACCGATACATCGAGTCTGAAGCCTGCTGAACAGGCTATACCGACCATTCGGCAGCTGGCATTGCGCAGCAAGGAAAATCTCTTGGCGATTTCTTTTTCTCAAAGACCCAAAACGCCGATGCGCACGTATGTCGTGAGCGGAGCGCTGATGAGCGCTCTAGGCATTAGCCTGGGCTTTGGAGTCTATCTGATGTTCAACCCGGATCGCTCGCAATACCAGGCTCATGGGCTTGAAGGGCAGCCGTCCGTCGAACATGACCAGGTTTTGATATCCGGGCTTAGAAAAGTAGTACCGATGCATAACGCGCCGGCTGGTCACAATCCCACTTTCGGACAGCCCAGAGTGATTGAAATGGCTCGCCCAATACATCCACCGATGAATTCGCATGTGCCGCCTCCGATTATCAACCACGTGCCGGCAATGCCCACCCACACGTACTCTCCGGCCACTCCTCATCATTTGGCACCGACTCCAGGCGCCGCCGGTGCTGCAGAATCACACCTTCAGATGCCGGTCGCGGTTACCGCCCCCATTTACGAGTCTCACCAGCCGCTGCCTGTGCATGCGTATGCCAGCATACCTGAGCACAATCCTTTAGCCTGGCCGTATCAACAGACACATGGATATAGAGCCGGCAAGGACAGCCGCCTGCAGATGGTTACCAACCGCTAGTCCAGGGTTTGTTTGCGACCTGACAAATTTTAGCTTCCCGGTTGCCGATCTTTGGAACCGGAAGGCAGAGTTTTGGTCCAATTTATCTCTGCGGACCCAGGCCGAGTTTGGGCTCCCAGTCCTCTGGCGGGCCTCGAACCATATACGGTGGCAAGCCTCCTTAACCTTGTCGCGCCAGTCAATCGGCAGCGACTCCTAAAACAGCAGTGCCGAAGGTAGAGGTCAGAACGGCTCAATATCAGGCCCTATAGGCGAATTGGATTAAGCGATGCTAAAGTAGTTTTAGGAGGTCACGATTATGAGGGAGGTCACAGGGGTTTAATGCCATATTTTACGAACACAGACGAGCTCTATTCCGTGATGGAGAGGCTGTGGACATACATCAAACACGAAGAAGAAATTTGCGGAAAATTACTAGGTTCAAAACTTGTGGTCCGCTTCAAATACAAAGATCCGGATGGTGTGCTCACTATCGACGGAAGTGACGGGCAAGAATTGCGCTTTCACTTCGGCGAGTGCGAGATTCAGCCGGATGTTGAAATGACCATGAAATCAGATGTCGCCCACAACTTCTGGCTGGGCAAAGAACCGCCGGCGGTGGCACTGCTGCAAGGGCGAATTGTAAGCAAAGGTCCTGTCCATAAGGCGCTGGCACTTTTGCCTGTGATCAAGCCGACCTTCAAGATTTACCCTTCGATTTACGAAGACAAATCAAGCAAATCGGCATAGCCGGCTTACACCTTACTTCAATCGATGGGAATTCTCTAGCCGAGATCAGCCCATTTCGGGCAAACTTGCTTGATTTGCTCGAGCAAAGTCACAACTTCCTCACCCTCGGCGGTCAAAGTATATTCGACTCTTGGTGGCACTTCTCTGAAGGTTTCTCGCGTGACAAGACCGAGCTTCTGCAGTTTGCGCAGTCGCTCGGTAAGTGTTTTTGCAGACAGACCCGGCAATGACCGCATCAAATGAGTAGTGCGTCTGGTGCCGCCCGAAAGTTGGATCAAAATGGCAGTTGTCCATCGTGGACTGAGTGAGTTGAGGCCACTCTCAACTAGCTGTGCGTCCTGGGGCTTGAGTGTTGTGCCGGTCATAGGATTTCCGTGGATACCAAAACGGCTTCTATTACACCACTTTGAAAAGCGGTTTACCTCGCCCGATGGCCTGATTTTCGAAAGCGTTGAAAACTAATTTAGAAGCTCTCTCAATTCAAAGAGATCTTTGCTGTTGCGCAGCTTTTTAAATGCCTTCGTTTCAATCTGCCGTACACGCTCACGGCTCATTCCCATACGCTGTCCGCACTGCTCCAGGCTAAGCGGCTGCCCATCCTTGAGACCGTAACGCAGCTCTACAAGTGATCTTTCATTGGTGCTCAGATGATTAAGCAAGCCAGCGACTTGTCGGGAAACCAGCTGTGCGCTTACCTTTTTGTCCGGATCCTCGCCTGCCTCATCCGGAATCATTTCCGAAAGGGACGTATCCATATCTTCTCCCACCTTAAGGTCAAGCGAGACAAGCGTTTTGTCCGCTGTCAGAGCAGTTTGGACCTTTTCCTTTTCCAGCCCGGACAGATCCGCTATCTCGTCTATGGAAGGCAAGCGTCCATGCTGGTCGAAGAAAATTTTAGTGGTCTTCCTGACCAAACTTCTCGTTTCGATCATATGGACCGGAACCCTTATGGTGCGTGACTTATCAGCAAGTGCTCTTGTAATCGCCTGCCGGATCCACCAGGTCGCGTAAGTCGAAAATTTGAATCCTTTTTCGGCGTCAAACTTCTCGGCCGCTCTTATTAAGCCTACACTGCCTTCCTGGATGAGATCCTCAAAACACATGCCTCTATTTCTGTAGCGCTTGGCGATGCTGACTACAAGTCTGAGATTGGCTCTCACCAAATCGTCCTTAGCTTCCTTGTCGCCAGCCTTCAACCGGCGTGCCAAATCAATCTCCTCAGAACCCTTGAGCAGCTTGTGGCGACCGATTTCCTTGAGGTAGAAAGACAGGGCATTAGGATCACCCTTTTCCACGTAGGTGCCTTCTTGGCTTTCCGCCTCAGGCGAATCAACGGACGACTCTTCGGGATCCCAGCCAAAATCGTCAAAGGCGGATGATTCCGTATCCAGAGGAAAAGCGTATTCATCGCCACTTTTCGAGCCGTTAGAGCCAGCGCCGCGTTTGCCTTTGCCCTTGGGTGTATTCAGTTTTGGTCTTGGTTGGAGGCTAGTTTTGTTCATATCAATTACTTATCGAGTAAGCTTTTTGGGTTTCCTGCGAGCCCGGCCACGACGAGTCGCCGCTCCAGAGCACGAATTTTTCATGTCATTAGCAATATACCCAGCATGACGTATGGTGCCATACATACGTTCCGGTCTTAATCAAATTGTAAAGGTTGTCAGGCTACCGTCAGTTTTTGAAATAAAGATGCTGGCAGATAGGTAGCCGACCACCCGATCGAGTGACGCACAACAGATCACTCTTACGGATAATAGGGACTAGCGGCTTTCAACAAGTTGCTGCCAGGCGTCAAGCAGGGGTAAATTTTTACCTTTCCAAGAAGAAACAAACGCTCTCATCCTTTAGGATGATTTGCAAACCGATGGTACAAACAGCACAATTGCTAGCCACCCTTCTAAAGGTTAGTAACATTTTGGATACTAATGGGCATGAAGCCTTCGACTTCTAGATTACAGATGCAAGACACCAACGGCAGTTCAAATCCTATAAAGGTGGTGATAGTTGAAGACCACCTTTTGACGCGAATCGGGCTCAAAACCGTGCTGGAGAGAACCAGTGACATAAGAGTCATCGGTGAGGCAGAAAACGGAGCCATTGCTATTGATCTGATCCGCCAGCTGAAGCCGGATGTTGTCTTGATGGATGTGGGCATGCCAATCCTCGACGGTATCGAAGCGGCGCGCCAGATTTGCAAAGAAAACCCGTCACAGCGCGTCATTATGCTCACGTCGCATGACAGTGAAGAAGACATTTTTGCCGCTCTTTCCGCCGGAGCCGGCGGTTATTGCCTAAAAGACGTAGCCCCTGAACGCCTCTATACGGCGGTCCGCAGCATACATGCCGGTGACGTATGGCTAGACTCGGCAATTGCGCACAAAGTGCTTAAACACTATGCGTCCGAAAAAAACGGCAGAACACAAGCCGCTGTAGAAATTGACTCGAACGGCAATAATGGTTCAGGCAATGAAACATTGCCGAGTCTGCCGGAACCGCTTTCCAATCGTGAGATGGAGGTGCTGAGGCTCTTAGTTGAAGGACGCTCCAACCAACAAATAGCCAACCAACTAGTTATTTCTCTGGCCACAGCCAAAACACATGTGCGCAACATCTTGAACAAATTGGCCGTTGACGATCGCACGCAGGCGGCAGTGCAAGCCATGCGCCGCGGACTGGTTTAATCAATTGCCAGGTGTTTTTCTCAGGCGATTTTTGTTTGCATCATCGTAAAGATAGGGACAAAATGCCGCACTTTGGCATCATCTTGCGATACAACAAGTATTGTTGGATGAGGTGGGAGACCAGATGTGAAAGTACTGATTGCAGTAGATGATTCGCGTTATTCCGAAGCCGTGGTGGATAGCGCCGCGAAAAGAAATTGGCCGGACAAGACGCAGTTTTTGATCCTTACCGTTCTCGAGCCATTGGCACTTGAATGTGCAAATCAGTCGGAGATGCGCGCTCTCATCGAAGAAGGCACACAAAAACGCCGTCAAACCGCTCAAGATTTGCTCGAAAAGGTTACTGAAAAACTGCAAAAGAAAGTCACCTCGGGGCAGCAAAAGGTCGAATTTGAAATTAAGGAAGGCTCTCCGAAAAAAGAGATAGTCGACAGTGCCATCAAATTTGGTGCTGACCGAATTCTTATCGGCGCTCAAGGACACGGAACTTCTCAGCACAATATGCTTGGCGAGGTATCGCGGGTAGTGGCAGCTACGGCACCATGCTCGGTTGAGATCATCCGGCAGCCGGTATTGAAATAGCCGGCCTAACTGCTGCGCTGCTGGCTGTCGTTAGCAGGTTTTTTACTGGGTAATGGCATTACCAGCACGCAACAAGGCGCGTTGGAAACCACTGATTGAAATACGTTTCCCACCATCAAATCACTGACGCTGCGCCGGTGAGAACCCATCACAATCAGCGATACCTTCAACTCTTGGGCTCGCCCCAAAATCTCTTCTTTCGGCAATCCTTCAACGACTTCCATAGTAATGCTGGCGTTGTTCTGTACGCTGTCAATGGCGTTTTTTACTTGCTCAACCAGCAATTGCCCAGCCTTCACTCTTTCTTTCGAGATATTCTCCAAAAGAGGTCCGGGTAAAACACTCATGAAGCTGCCGACTTTGACAGGCGTGGCCACGTGCAGAACGTGAAACTCACAATCGGCAGGCCAGGGATAAGCCGCCATAAAAGTGCTCATTGCACCTAAAAACTGCTCGTCTTCGACGGCAACCAAAACTTTCATCGAAGCGCGACCCGTTTCCTTATTCAGTAACACCCTGTCATTTTAACCGACCAATCCGGTATATTTAAAAGTTACTGCAGTCGGCTCATTGCGAGCCGACCGGGGCGCAGTTTGGAGTCTTCAAGGAGCAAGCAAGACATGGAGAAACTGGCCGCCACATTGCCGAAGGCAGAATTGCACCTGCACATTGAGGGCACATTCGAGCCTGAACTCATCTTTTCAATTGCCGAGCGCAACAAGATAAAAGTGCCGTTTGCTTCGGTGGAAGCATTGAAAGCCGCATATGAATTTCAAGACTTGCAATCATTTCTCGACCTCTACTATGCAGGCATGAATGTTCTTAAGACAGAACAAGACTTTCATGATCTGGCAGCCGCCTATTTCGAGAAAGCACACGTGCAAAACGTCGTGCACGCCGAAATATTTTTCGATCCGCAAGCGCACACTGCGCGCGGAATTCCATTCGATGTCGTCATTGAAGGTCTCTCCAAAGCGGCAGAAGAAAGCAAGCAGAAATACGGCATCACCAGCAAATTGATCATGTGCTTTTTGCGCGACCAGAGCGCCCAATCAGCTATGGAAACGCTCGACAGCGCTCTTAAATATGGCGATCGCATCGTGGCGGTCGGCCTCGATTCTGCCGAAGTGGGAAATCCTCCCAGCAAGTTCAAAGATGTCTTCGACAAAGCTCGTGCCAATGGCTGGCTGACTGTTGCGCATGCAGGCGAAGAAGGACCGCCCGAATATGTTTGGGAGGCGATCAAACTTCTTAAGGTCAGCCGCATCGATCACGGCATAAGAAGTCTTGAAGATCCGGAATTGACAAGACACATTGTCGAAGAGCAAATGCCGCTTACTGTCTGTCCTCTCTCCAACGTGCGCTTGAAAGTCTTCTCCCACCTGAAACAGCACAATTTGAAAAGGATGCTGGAATTAGGAGTCAGAGCGACCATTAATTCTGATGATCCGGCATATTTCGGCGGCTATGTCGGCGACAATTTCCAGGCCGCGCAAAGCGCACTGGACCTGAATCAGGACGAACTGGAGCGCTTGGCGCGCAACTCCTTTCATGCTTCATTCTTGAGTGACGGCGAAAGAAATACCTACTTATCAATGGTTGATGATGCCGTAAAACACTGGCAAAATTTGCGAAAACATGACTTGTGCCAACACGAATGAAAACCACTGACCTGAAGGATAATTCGGCAACATGAGCGAAGAAAATCCGGTGTTTCGGGCTGGAAGCAGCGTTAAATGTCGAGTATGCACACCGGAGCCCGGTGGTTATGCGGTGAAGCTCGTGCCCAGCGGCATCGACGGATTTCTTCCCTGCCAAGAAGAGCTCAATGAAGGGCAGATAGTGCCGGCAACTTTTGTCTGCATGAATCAGGACCAGGCACTGATGACATTTGCCTTTCGCATCGGCACTACCGAGCGCGTACAAATGGGCTTGCCGAGCGAGCCTGAGACCGCATTTGCCGTCTGGGCCGATTCTCATCCACGCACTTATAAAATCCGCAGAGCAATCGACATAGTCATGCCTCCTATCAGCCAGACTTCGATTTCTCCCTTGCGCTCCGGCGACTATGACATCGGCAAATTGATTACCGACCTGGAAGAAGGTCAGCTGACAGGCTGCGTAAAAATGATTTGCGACGAGCGCCTTTCACGGGGTGCGTTGATTCTGTTTCGCGGTCGCGCTGTCGGCTGCATCTACGGCAAGAAGCCGATGGTTGAGCCGTATCCTATTGAGTCGGCGATTCAAATGCTTTTGCTTGACAGCTTTCTTCCCGAGACAAAACTGACAATCTACGATCTTCCGGATGAAGTGATACTCTCAATGTCAGCGATGTTTCTTGGTGTCCCGGTACTGGATAAGGACATTGCAGACAAGAAAAAGCTTGATGATTTAACTGATACGCTGAAAAAAGACACGGCCATTCTCACTGCCACGGCCGCCAACGAGATGTGCCTGGCCTTTCTGCACGAGGGCAGTATATTCGGCTCATTCCACGTGGACAATCAACATTTTTCCGACAAGGGCGACAATTTCGACGCCGTCATGGAAAAAGCGGATGACAGCAAAGTGGAGATTTCATTGCTTCCCCGCGAAATGACAAGCGACAAGGTGCTTTTTGGCTACGGTTTGTCAACCACACTGGAAGTCATGAAAGGGCAAGCGCCAATCGAGATGTAAGGTGATCATATATAGGTACTCATTTAACCAAAGCCGTAA
>PNKB01000110.1 GCA_013997645.1 Cyanobacteria bacterium PR.3.49 | reverse complement strand
AAAAAAGAAATTCGCCACCATATACGAAACCATTGAGATGGGTGCCGGACGGCTCCCATCTCTAATTTGCAAATCAGCTTTATCTAGAGGTCAAACCCCAGCGCGATGACGAAGATTGCCACGATGAGCTGATTGAGAAACACCGAAGTGAGGATTGCTCGCTTGTATGTCCCTGTCAGTGAGGCGACAAGAGCAATGACGGCTGCTGCCGCGATGCGCATCGCGAGCTCGTAGTTGAAGACGGCGCCCAGCAGTTCCAAGAAGTGGAAAGACGCATCTGGTGCCGCCACCATGGCGACAAGACAGATAAGGAACGTCAGTCCCGAACCGATGATGAACTGGCTGGCATAGCCGACGAACCAGGATACGGCTGCTTTTGAAATCATTCTTTTCTTCTCTGTTTCGAGTTTCACAAAAGGGGCGGGATGGGAACACGTGTCCCCACCCCGCAGTTCGTATTTCGATCCGACTGCCGTCTTACATCGGCATCAGCATCAGCCAGGCCACCCAGAAAAGCGCCACGGCAACTATCACCGGCGCCAGAGCAGAGGTGGACAGGAAGGAGAGAATCACGCCGATAACCAGCGCCGCCACCGTGGCGACGAACAGGTGCGGCATGTTGTTGTACTTCTTTTCCGGCTGCAAGAGCTCCAGTGGCGTGAGCAAAAGCCAGACGCACTCCAGAACGACCATGGCGGAAATGACCGGCAGGACGAACGTGTTATTGAAGAAGCAGACAATCAGACCGGCGGTAAGACCGGCGATGGTTGCCTCCATGATGTGCGACTGGCGGACTTTTCGCTCCTGTTCGACACCAAAGGCGAAGTAGGCCTCGTGAGTCGGGAAGTCCATGGAGGAGAAGCCGGGAAAAAGTTTCCGGCTGATGAGGCTGAAGATGACCAGCTCAAGCACGAAGACGACGGTAATGCACAGGATCATAATTTCCAATTTTCCAAGTCCTTTCTTGGTTCTTGGAGTTTGCTTTTGGCGGCGATGTTCGGCCGCGGTGTATCAGTCGGGGTTGCAAGCGCTAGGCTTGCCGGGCGGCAGGAGTTTTCGCGGCGGCAGCGGCTGCCTCGATCCGCGAGACCAGAACTTCTCGAGAAACGGAACGAATCCGTTCGAACGACGACTTGGCGATATTGAGTGCCAGATTGCGAACTTGGGCAGGCTCATCGACACCGAAGCGATGTACGACATCGCGGCCGAAATTGCCGTAGGCGTCGCGCAGAGAGCGCGTGAACAGAGACCATTCGTCGACCAGACGCTTGGTCGTAAACGTGTCGGCGGCGATAGCGGCATCCAGTGATGCCAGCGCTTCATCGAAGTCGCCTTCGGCCTTGTTGCCGGACACAGCGCCCTGGAACCAGGTGAAGAGTTCCGTTGCGGATCCCAGAATGAGGATGTGCGAGTCGGCAAGGTTGGCGACATTGATTTGCTGCTGAGTCGTTGCTGTCATTGAATCTTCCTTAGTTGATAGTGTCGTTTCTTTTGAGGGGTAGATGCAGCAGGCGATGCTGCGAAGAATCAGGCTTTCAGATAGCGCAGATCCATATTCGGAGTCGGTTGCGCATCCACAGTGCGGCGCACCTCCGGCTCCTCGAGCCTGGTCACCTTGTTGCCGTCATAGTTGAAACGGACCTTCTTGGTGAGTTCTTCGGTCCAGGCGCGAGCACCACCAAGCCAGGCGAAGAAACCGGGCTGACGGCGATACTTGCGGCAGACGGTGAGCGTAGCGCTGCTGCCGGCCGGCATGACGAGGAGCATGATGCAGGAACTGCAGTAGGTCCCGAAGCCGAGGTAGCGGCTGTAATCCTCGTTGTGGAGAATGGTGGCGCCGGCGGTGTCGATCTGGTAGGTGATTTCATCGTTGAGGTCGTCGACTGATAGACCTTCCGCCGACTGGTAGGTGACGAACGCCTGTCCATCATCCTTTTGCTCGGCAGACAGAATGATTTTTCCGTCGCGCTTTTGCGCATCGGCAAAAACAAGCTCCTCACCGAAGCGCGCGGTCGGTTCTCGCAAAAGCGATTCGTCGAAGACGACGGGCACGCGCAGACCCTTGAGCGTATCGGAGCTCAAGAGTATGCCGCGATGTTCTCCGCTATAGCATTTCATCGGATTTCTCCTGTTACTTGTGGATTTTGGGGCGCCAGAATATCTGCAGGAGTATGCCGCCTGCAGTGACGAGTCCGGCGACGATGCCGAGCAGCGGATGAAGAGTCCATCCAGCGATGGCAACGGGACCTGCTATCGAGGCGATGAGCAGGATGAGAACGGGCCATTTCATGAAACCCATGGTTCGCACTTTCTCTATTGGTTGAGGAAACCCGGAATCAGCCTGGCAAGCAGTTCGGGAACCACTTTGTCGGCACCACCGGTATGCACTTCCTTGAACGACCAGTGATACTGGCCTGCCGGCGTGATGTTCACCCAGATCGTTTTCACGCCTGAGTAGAAGCGCTTCTTGATGTCGACGATGCTCTTGGCCGGTTGGACCTCAAGCATAGTTCCGACAACTAGAAGCGTGCCGCACTCCTTCATCAGTTTTCTGGCGGCGGCTGCCTTAGCCGCCTCCACGTTCTCCCCGAAGAGCACGACATCCGGACGCAGATGGTGCCCGCACGATGCACAGAGAGGCAATGCCTCCGCATGTGGTGCGTGATCTTCGAACGGGTGGATCGTGCAGTTCGGATTGGTGCAGCGGCTCTTCATCACGTTGCCGTGAAATTCGATCACGTTTTTGCTTCCGGCCCGTGTGTGCAAGCCGTCCACATTTTGCGTGAGAATGTTCAAGCTGTAGCCGTCCGGCAATGATGCTTCCGCCGCTGCCAGAGCCAGGTGTGCTTGCGTCGGCTGGGCGGCGGCGATTTGAGCGCGCATGCCGCCCCAGTGATCCCAGCTGAAGCGGGGATTTATATTGAGCGTTTGCGCCTCTGCCGCTTTGACGATGGCTGCGTCATTCCACAGTCCATCCGGACCTCGGTAGGTCCTTAATCCGGCGCAAGCAGAGATGCCCGCGCCGGTGAATACAACGATGTTTCTCGCATCACGCATGGGAATCTCCATTGCTGAAGCGCAGCGCAATCTCAATTGAGACTGCGCCGCGCCATTTGTGTTTCCGCCGGAATCGAGTCAGTAACCTGACCCGATTGTGGAGTTAGAACTTACTTGTCCTGCTCATCGAGCTGGGCAAGCTGTTCTTTGACAGCGGCATCGAGAGCGATGTGGCCGGTGATGCGGCCGACGATCAGCTCGACGCGCCGCTCCGCTCGCGAAGTCTTCTGGTGCCGAACTCGCACGGCGTCTTCATGCCGCTTGAGCTTTTCAGCACCGATGCGCTCGCGCTCTGCCTTGACAGGGTCGAAGAGAAGGCCGTTGTTCTTCCGTGCGGCTTCTTGCACGGCAGTCTGCGCCTCGCCGAAAGCCTTTTGAGCTGATACGAGCGCTTCGGAGTCGGCCGCTGCGCCGCTGACTTGCAGCGTGCGCAGTGTATCGGAAGCCGTCTGGTAAGCATCCTGGAAAGGCTTCATCGCCGCTTCGTAGGCTGCGCCGGCCTCCTTGTTGACCTTGAGCCAGGCATCGATGTCGTCCTTGATGTCGGCCAGCGCCGCTTCAAATTCGGCATCGATAACGGCGACCCGCGCGATGAACGCAGCGCGAGCCTCCTGTGCTTCTTTGACAGCGGCTTCATCGCGACCCGACTTCATGTCGGTCTGGCACTCCTGGCACTTGTCCTGCTCCAGAGAGCAGCAAGGGCACAGGGCAAATCGCGAGTAAGTCGAAATCGTGCAAGCCGTGCATTGATGCGCACTGGCGAGCAGGCTTCCGTTTTTGCCGCATTTTTTGCAGAGAAACATGTTGAGCATGCTTTGCTCCTGTTGTTTTGTATCCGGCGCGTCTGCAAGCAAACGCGCCAGAGTTTAAAGCGCTACTGTGCGCCTTGCCGACCGGAGCCGGGTTTGGCCAGATTGGGGCGTTGCGCGCGTTCGGCCGGCTGGTTCTGCGGCGCGCGTGCTCGGATGCTGAGCGTGACGCGCTCTTCCGGGTCGACGACAGTGCCGACTTCATGCCCCTTCTTCAGCCAGCGATTGGCGACCGAGTCGACCGCGTTACGCCGGAAAGGAGTGACGTCGAAAGTGATCGGCTCCACGCCTGCATCCGTGAGCTGCGACTGCACGGCTTTGTTGAGCCGGCGTGTCTGCTTGAAGTGGACGACGAAGTCCTCGAGCAGCTTGGCGATCGTCTGTCCGAGCCAGGCGCCGGCGAAAGACGCGGCGGCGATGGACATGTCCTTGAGCACGAACCAGGCGTAAGCGCCGACTCCGGCCAGGGCCAGGAAGATCATGACGTAGAGGATGGCACGCTTGGAGCGTCCCCAGTTGGTCCGCTCGATGAGCAGAAGCAGGAAGGTGATGCCGGTGGCCGCACCAAAGACGTACAGCATTGTGATGGGATCCATCAGGACCTCTCTCTTTTTTCGTATTGCATTCGCTGCCACGGTGTCTAGATGAAGAAGAGCACATAGACAATCATGGCAATTGAGAGCCAGAGCAGAGTCTGACCCAGAACGTTCTTTCGCTTCACGGGCGTTTTCCCCGAATGGAGAGGGCTTGTCGCCGCTCTCTCGTTGGTCGGTGATGGCCGGTCTGGGCGCATGCCGGAACCGGCGAAGCGAAGATGAAGCGGGCATGCCTGCCCATTTCGAATGGGAAACCGGCATGACTGCCGGCTTCGAGGACGAGATTTCTCTCGTCGCATCGACTTGCTCAGTCGATGGCGACAGCGTCTCATTAAGGCGCTGACGTCATCGACCGTCGTCGGTCTTCGCGTGGGCTGCGAACTCACTCAACTGCATCCGGACTGCTTGGCGAGTGTCATCTACACGCCGGCCGCCAGCGACTTCAATTCTGTCGCTCGCGGCATCTTCTTTGGGCGGATGCAGAATTATTCGAAAACGTTGTGGATGAGCCGGACAGGCTTTACCACTTCAGTACTGAAGGTGAAAGCAGCCCTGATGCCCGCGAGCGCCTCTTTCAGCTGTTCTTCGCTTCTGGCGTGAACTGTTGCTATCGGCTGCCGGGCGGACACGGCATCACCAATTTTGACATGGACGACTACGCCGACTGCCAGGTCAATCGTTGCGTCATCATTGCCGAAAGCCATAGCCTTTGCCGCTTTGGCAATGACCATCGCATTTGCCGTTTCGACGAAGCCAGCACCGTCTGGTGCAGTCAGGTCGGCAGTAAATCTTGCAGTCGGCATCAGCTCCGGCTTGTCGACGATGCTTTTGTCACCGCCCTGAGCTTCGATCAATTCTTCGAATTTCGCCAGGGCGCTGCCGTCCGCAATGTGCTGCTCCAGCGCTTTGCGAGCGGCTTCGCGGTCGGCGAATTTGCCCGCCTTCTCGAGCGCCAGCGCGCCAAGATACAGGCACAATTCGGTCAAGTCGGCAGGTCCTTCGCCCTTCAGCGTTTCGACCGCTTCTTTCACTTCCAGTGCATGCCCTACAGCAAAGCCGAGCGGCTGATTCATGTCGGAGACGACAGCGACAGTCGGCTTGCCGAGCCGTTTGCCGATTTCCACCATCGTGGTGGCGATTGCCGAGGCGCGTTCTTCCGTATCCATGAATGCGCCCAAACCGGTTTTCACATCCAGGACAATCAAATTTGCTCCGGCAGCCAACTTCTTGCACATGACCGAGGCGGAACCCAGACCGTTGTGATCGACTGTGGCCGTCTCGTTGCGCAATTTGTACAGCTTGCCGTCGGCGGGCGCAAAGTCTTGCGTGGTACTACCGATGGCGGCACCAATGCGCTTGACCTGCGCGATGAAGTCGGCTTGCGACAGATTGACGTTGAAGCCCGGAATTGCTTCCAACTTGTCGAGCGTGCCGCCGGTGTGTTCGAGTCCGCGTCCGGACAGTTTCGCCATGGGCAGACCGGCTGCGGCAAGCAAGGGTACGAGAACCAGGGTCGTCTTGTCGCCGACACCGCCCGTGCTGTGTTTGTCGCAGACGACATCGCCAATGGCGCTGAGGTCCAGGACGCTGCCGGAGCGGCTCATCAGGTCGGTGAGGGTGGTCGTTTCATCGAGGTCGAGACCTTTCAGATAAGCAGCCATCAGCCATGCAGTCAGCTGGTGGTCTTTCACAGATCCGTCCATGAGCCCATTGATGATGCGGGCGATGTCCGCAGCGCTATGTGCCTTGCCGTTGCGCTTGTCGGCTATCAAGTCCGTGATTTTTTCCATAGCTAATTCTTTCGGTTCAGTTCAGTTTATCTAGTCAGATTAGAACCTAAGCATGAGCCCGGTTCGCTTACTTAGTGCATTTTGCCGGTCCACGAAAAGATTTCAACCGTTTCATTTTAGTGCTCAAAAAGCTCGTCCGTGCTTCAACCAGCAGCCTGAGGCCGCTGTGCAGGAACGAAGTAAGCACCAAATGCGCGTGTCTGGTTGTTGATGGAAGAAGGACTGGGGAAGCGATAGATATCTCTGGGATAACACAGAAAAAAACGAGGTAGTAAGTAAAGTGTCGCTTCATAGAGCTCTTTACATGGCTTAAAAGACTGAGTCTGCTTGCGTTTGAGACAAGGCTCACTTTTAGTTTGGGACGGCGAGAGGTGATCTCTGCGCGCAAACTCCAGTTGTTTGCATGCCGGCGAGAAGCTCACCCAAACGACTCCGGTCCTGATGCGAGATGCGCTAGATTAGCCAATTCTTCAAAAGCGATGGACCGAAAGCGTCCCACTTGCGGCACTTTCAGTGGACTTTCCAGACTCAACTTTTGTGGTCTAGTTTTTGTCTTCTTTGCCCATTAGCAGACCGTTCAGAAATGAGCATACTGCTTGCACTAGCTCTTCTCGAGAATTACGTGACTTGGTCAACTGAAAGCTCAACCCCAAAATCTCTTGCTTCGATGCATTTTGCACCGCCAGATCTCGGGTTCTCCTGCTCGCAGCGCTTGCGCCAAAGGCTAAGCAATAGTGTGGCTCAAGCCAGGCTTGCACAGCCGCATAAGGCCAGTTTTGACGCCAGTACGAGTGTTTTTCCTCACGCTTTTGCTGCAATCTTCAAAGCGAATTTTGGACGGGAATGCAAAGTCGTGCGCCGGCTTGCCTTTTGAAGCGCGAAAGGTCCAGAGGCAGGGAGCTGTAACTGGTTGTAAAGGGGTTTTGTGAACGTCAACTTTATACTTTCAAAACAGGAATTCTGGTAGCAAAAAGTATCTGTTAATCGATCTTTCCATTCTCGAGCCAAAAACCTAAACACCCGACATAGAGCTTCTGTTTCCAGACTCTACTGTGCAGCGCAAGCTGTAAGGGTGCACACGGTTTTGCAGCAAGAGTGATGAATGGGTCGGTTTTGTGATCTCGTATCAAATTCCGAAAGGAGAAATAGCTATGACGTTCTCAATCTCAGTTCCGACCTCGAGCGTGATTGCCGTGAGTCCGAGCGACCCCTACCAGGTCTGTGTCATCGAACAAAACGGCAAGCACAAGGGCAGGCTGACTCTGGTCGGCGGCAAGGTGATCATGCCCAAGCAGACGCATCTGGAATGCGCTCTGGAGGAGTGGGACCAGGAAGCCGGCGGCAAGCAAGCCAAGCTTTCCGAGGTCGCTCTCTGGGCGGTGAAAACCGACGAGCATTCCGATGTCCGTTCCGCTACGCTCGGCAAGCTCACGCACGACCTGTGCCCGGAGGAGCTTCGTTCGTTGCCCGTCATCGGGCACTACGGCGCTCCGGACTACCTGTACCTGGCCAAGGTCGAAGGGGAGCCTTTCCCGTTCGACGGCGAAGCCAAGTCGTGCAAGTTCATCGACGTGCGCGACGTGAAGTGGACCGCCACCGAGGCCGAGAGCCGCTACGGCGCTCAACACGACCTCATCCTCATGGTTTACCGGCTCTATCTGGCCGGTCGCCCTGTCGACAATCGCGACTTTGCAGATTTCCGCGCCCTGCGCGCCAATCTGCGCGATCTGCTGGCGGCGGTCAAGGACTAGGGGCCGGGCGAGTGCCACTGTAAATGGTGCCGATTTATCGGCGCTTTCGAAAAACCACAGGCAGCCAGGTCGGTGACCTGAAGCTGTCTGTCAAGAAAAATATGGAGTTAGTATGTCCAAACTTTTGGATACTACTCACGCGATCAAATTGGATGCCCACGTGGATCGCGTGATTGCCAACGCGCAGCATTTGCAGCGCGTTCTGAGCACTTTGAAGGGCATCGGGCCGCAGGGAACTTTCCTCGGCTCTCGAAAGCTCGGGCGATTCACGCCTGAGTACATCTGGGTGGCGGAAGCATCGCGTCTTCTGGCTCTGGTCAGCATCGCCTGCAAAACGGGCGGCGGACCGGGCTTGATGGAAGCACCTCACAAAGGGTGCAAGGATGCCGGCCGCATCGATCGTGCCATCGCAGTATGTGCCGATTTCTTCAACGGCGAAGAAGATTTGAATCCGTTCGTGGCTGAGGGCGGGCATGTGTTCCATATGCCTGACTTCAACTCGCGCCATGACGGGCTCTTCTTCGGCTCGATGTTCCACTGTGTTCTGTGGGGCAGGCTGGGAACCATTCATGAGTTGTACGACTTGATGAATCGGCTCAAGCACAATCTGCTGGCACCGGCTCCTGTCTATTTCATCGAGCGCGACGGTTACTGGTCGGACAAGAAGGACTTCCTTACGCAGTCGCTGAGCGATGAGCTCGGACCGCGCATCAGTCCTGAAGACTACGCGATGACCAAAATCGTCAACATCTTGGAGACGACGCCCGAGCAATTTGTGCGCAATCTCCTTGTGGACATCGGCTACTAAGCGCGTGTCGCGACAGTGCCGACATGTCCCCTTTCAGGCTGAGCAATTCAGTCGAGTATGCCCCTACCTGCTATGGTCGCCTGGCGAAAATTCTTTCGCCGGGTGGATGGGTTCGAAACCCATCGGGGGCTCCGCCGGCGAGTGGTGGAACTTGAAAAATCGGGGCGGGCAGCCGCTTTTCCCCGGTTTTTCACTTTTGCAGCTGCTAGTACTATTGCATATCATAAAGTGCGTTTATTTCCATTGAACTTTTTGATTGCTGATTACGTATTAAGAAATAGGCGGCGATGAAGTGAAAGTTGGGTGGCGGCGTGAAAACTGCTTGGCGACTGGTATGCCTCGATTTTTGTTTGTCGCTGTTAGTCCGAAATTTTTCAAATTTTTCGGAGTTTTTCCGAACAAAAAAGGAGGAGATTATGAGTATTGCTGGTATGTGTCGATGGTATGTGAATCAGCTGCCAGTCGGGCAGTTGTTTGCTACTAGAGACCTTTTGTCTTATGGTCACCGTAGTGCGGTCGACAAAGCTACTCAAAGCATGGTTAAGTCTGGAATGGTACTGAAAAAGGCTCGTGCTGTGTTTGTACGCAATGATAAGAATTTGAAAGAGGCGACAATTGAGGAAATAGCAGAGACGAAAGCGCGTGTTTTTGGAAAACATATAATTCCGTCCGGCATAGCTCAGGCAGCGAAACTTGGACTTGAGCGACCGATCAAATTGAGGAAGAAAGGCAAGAAAAAGGTTTTTCCGAAACCGCCATTTCCTGGGACTACTTTTGCTGTTTTGGGTACCACGAGCCAGTTTTGGACTGTACATGGCGACGTGCAGTTGAAACACATATCGGCACGGAAGTATTTTGCAGCACAGCAAAAGGTGGGAGAGATTTTGGCCGGAATATGGCAGGCGAGTGTTGATGCGACGATCAACTTCAACGCGATTCTGATGAAGGCAGACCTGAATCGGGAGCAATATCGCCAATTTCTGCAGTTAGCGACCTGGGTGCCTGAGTGGGTTCATGCCCAATATCGCAATGCTAAATTAGGCGGGCAGATTCACACTCCGTGGAAATTGTATCCAGTCGATAATGTCTCATTTCCTGCCGTGTTACTCGGGCGAAAAGTCCGTGCAAAGGTCAAAGAAACCGCGTCGGTATATCTGATGGATGCTGGAAGTGGTATTGGAAAATCGAGAGAGCCGCGTTGTGAAGATGAGCTAGATTCGCCAGATGCGCTAGGTTTGCTAAGTAACTGCGCAGCCGGTGAATACAAATTCAAAATTCGAAAACGTCTCTTTTCATCGTCTTCTTGTTCTGCTCCTGCTTGAAAAAGCGGTTCTTGGAAATTGAGAAGGGCTCGGCGTTAAGGTCTTACAAAAGCAGTTTATGTCGCGATAGATTGTCGGCCTATATCTCATTTCTTCTTGCTTTCTAACTTTTCCCGAAAAGACAAACAGATCTAATTTCCCGTTTTTAAACAGTTTCTTTTTACTGTGCGGGTTAAGCCGTTTGGTTTCGGTTTGGTATAGCTCCGGTTTTCTCAGATTCTGGGGCTGTTCGAGTATCTAAAAATCTCTCATGCAGATCTTCTCGGCAATCAAGCCGGGAATGGTTTTTTGGAGACCTGCAATGAAAAGAAAATCTAAACTGACCACCGGCGCGAAGCCGGCGGTCAGACCTAGCCCGCGCATCAACTCGTTGCGCGGCGAATCTCCTTTTGTCATCAAGCCGTTCCTGCAGTTCGCTCCTGAAGTGGACAAGGATGGCTCAGTGACCGTCGAACTGGTTTGGATTGCGCACCCCAAGCGTAATCTCTGGAAGGTTGAGTATCTCGTCGAAAACACCGCAGTCTGGGCGGAAAGCACAGTCGAGTTCGTGGACAGTGTGTCGATCAAAGACAACGAGTTCAGGCGTTTTCGAGCATCGTTTGCTGGTATCGCACCTGGTGCCACTTTCGAATATCGGGTTTTGATTTCAGGTGAGCAAGTCTTTTCGGCGACTGCAAAAACTCCCCCGGCAAAGGGCTTCAAATCTCGAGTTGTGCTGTTCGGTGATTTCGCCGACGGCGATCCGGAAGCACTGAAGGTCGCAAAAGGCGCGCACAAAGCAAATGGCGACATGATGGTGCTGGTTGGAGATGTCGTGTACAACAATGGTCTTTTCGGTGAGTACAGGCGCCACTTCGACCCGGTCTATAACGGCACAGGTGACAAGGGCGCGCCCATCGGTCGCTCGGTCGTCACCGCTGCGACACCCGGCAACCATGATGTGCGCGTCCCCGATCGTTTCGATTTCACTCAGCATGCATCGCAGAAGGACCTCTTCGCTTTCTTTAGGGTGTTTCGTCATCCGAACAATGGTCCCGATCTCGATGCCAAAACGCTCGAGAAGATGGTCGAAAAGGAACGCGATGGTCGAAAATTGCTGAAGCTTCAAGGTCCGAAATTTATTCGCCTGACCAACTACTACTTGCGTCAGGGTGACAGTTTCTGGGTCTTCCTCGATGCCAACGAGTACATGGACTGGCGCAACCCGGACTTGCAAAAGTGGCTTGAAAAGGCGTTGGCGAAGGGGGCTGATTGCCGCTGGAAGTTCGTCTGCTTCCATCAGCCGGGCTTCAACAGTGACGCGAAATACAAGCACGATACGCGCATGCGTGTGCTTTCGCCGACGTTCGAGAAGTTTGGAGTGGACGTCGTCTTCAGTGGCCATTGCCACTTCTACGAACGCAGCTTCCCGCTAAAATTCAAGCTGAAGAAGGGAAAAGCCGGCAAGAAGCTTCTTCCTGAAGGCACGATAGTGCTGGACAAGAGTTTTGACGGCTCGACGAACAAGAAGCCGGATGGTGTGATTTATATCGTTTCCGGTGCCGGCGGGTTGCTTGTCAGTCACGATATGCGCCCGGACAAACACGGCGTGAGCGAGTCTTCCTTCAAAATTGCCGATCGCAGAAATTCGTTTACTGTGCTCGACATCGATGGAAAGACGCTTGTGGTGTCTCAGATCGACACCGATGGCGAAGTGATTGATCGTTTCGTCATCGAAAAGGACTGATTCTGAGCGTGTCGCAGCCTGCCAGCGGCGACACGCTCTTCTTCTTCCTCTATGTGATTCAATTATCATCTATAGTAAATTAGTCCGAAAAAATTGAAATTTTTCGGAGTTCTCAGATCACATAAAAGTCGACATATCCCCACCCTGGCTAGTTTTCCGTCAATCGGTGACGCGAATGTCTTTAGCAATTTCAATACGAGGATATTTTTTGTGAAAGCGCGCCAGGTCCGCTTCACTCCACACTTTGTGATTTAAACAAACCAAACGCAGGCGTGGCAGTTGCGGAACAATGTTCATGAATTTCGGCGTGATCATTGAGTCTTCCGCAGAGAAGACTTCCAGTTTTTGCAGTCCGGATATCCAGCTAAGATTGCTGTCGTCTACGTTGCGTCCTTTTTCAATCCAGAGATTGCGCAAATTCTTCATCGTGCCAATCAGCTTCAAGTCTTGTGGCGTAAGGTCTTCTCCACTTAAGCGCAGTTCTTCTATATTGCTGCTGCCTTTGAGATGCTTGAGCACATCAGCTTGAGCGGTGATTCTGGACATCCCCAAGACTTTTAATTGACTTAGTCGCTGCAGTTTCAACAACCCCTGACCGCTCATGTTGGTTTTGCCGACTTTGAGATATTCCAGTTTGGGCAATTTGTTGAGCTGTTCGACGAGCTGAGAACTGACTTCGCAACCGGTCACATCTAAGATACGTAAGTCCTTAAGGCGGTCGAGATAGCGAAAAGTCGAGTCGTTGACTCCAAAATTGAACCGGAAGCGCATGCCAACAAAATCGTTGCTGTTGAATCTCAAAAGAAACTTAGGACTGGTGACTATAACCTTGTCTTCGATATCCAGACAAAGCGGTTCTTCCAGAGCAAAGTTAAGGATGCCTTTGGCGGGAATCGGCTTGAAGTTTCGATCCAGCAGCCTGACGTATCCCAGACCAAAGCCCTTTGCGCTGCCGAAATTGAAGGTTCTGCAGGCTTTGCCGTTGCGGTCTGCTCCGACTGTACTGATAGGACCCCCGTCTGCGTTGTCACCGCCTTCATTCGGAATGTAGATATTGCGAGCCGGATTGGCGCCTTCATTAAAACCAGCTTTATAGGCTGCGCCCGCCTCATTTTTCATTGAGGAATAAACCGCTGACGCCGCTACAGCAGCCGAAAGAAGGCACGCACATGCCATTTGCGCAATATGCAATCGATTGATGCGGGCAATCGCTTCGGCCTTGGATTCCGTGCTTACTTGCGGGTGGTGGGAGATTCCCTGCTGCAAAAAACTCAAGTCGCGCGCCACCGACTTCATATCCTGATAGCGCGACTCCGGGTTTTTCTCCAGCATCAGTCGGACAATCTTCTCTATTGCATCCGGAAATTCTTTGCCCAGGGTGGCTTGTTTGAGAGTCGGTGCTTCCGTTGACTGGTGCTGCATCATCGTCGACAATGCCGTCTGCCCGATGAAGGGCGGCAGACCGGTAAGTGCTTCGAATAAGACACATCCCAGCGAATAAATGTCGCTTCTTTCATCTACCGGTTTGCCGAGACACTGCTCCGGGCTCATGTAGAGAGGACTTCCGAAGATCTCACCGGTTCGCGTTAAAGCTTGCGTAGGTTGATACTCTTCTGCCGTCAGTTTGGCTATGCCGAAATCCACAACTCTCACGCTTAGACCATTACTGTCTGACTGCGGCGGAACAAGCATGATGTTGCTCGGTTTCAAGTCTCTGTGAACCACACCGACGGCATGTGCATAAGAGAGCCCGAAACATACCTGGATGAAGATAGTCAAAGTCTCTTCCAGGCTCAGTGCGCCTTTGTCTTTGATCAGTTTCGCAAGATTAGTGCCCTCGATGAAATCCATGATGAAGTAAGGGACGGTATTGTCTATAAGTCCGCAATCATGGACCGATATGAGATTTGGGTGGTCGAGCAGAGCAGCAGCCTTGGCTTCCAGCTGAAAACGGCGCCAGACCACATCGCTCACTTCTTGCGCGTTCAAAGTCTTCATGGCCAGAACTCGCCCGAGAGCCAGCTGCTCGACGCGATAAACGACACCCATGCCGCCTCGCCCGACTTCCTCCAGGACTTCGTATTTATCGGCCACAATCTGCCCGGGCTTGAGCTCCGCCGCAGCGCCCCAGCTTAGTCCCAGGGTGTTTTCGCTACCTTCCACAAGCTCGGACTGTGCGTCCGCTTGTGAGCTTTGCTGCTTTTGCCCCTCTTCCATGCAAGACTCCCGCGCCCATCTGACTTGGATATACCTCGCTCGGCAGTGGTTTTGGACATCGGGCGGCCTGTCGTGGCTAAATTTTTGTCGGAAAGTATCGAATTCATATGTGCTAAAACGGCTGATTCGCGGAGGGGACCGGACGAATCAACCGTCTTGCAGCGGATGGGTAGGAAAATTCTTAAAGCGGATTAGTCCGAAAAATTTCAATTTTTTCGGACTAATCGCTCACCGGGAAAAACGACCGGTTGCCGCGAAGTTAGACGGCCAGCTTTTCCAAGTGAGTGTTTAGAATGGAAAGCTGCGCGACGACTTTCTCATCTTCCTCAAAGTCATCTTCGTCGTCATCGTCATCTTCTTCCGGGTCCAGAAGAGTATCGGCATGAGCGGTCATGCCTGGTTGAATGGAAGCAAAAACACTTTTAACGGAAACAAGCGGATTTTCATCGGCATACATGACAGCAGCGTATAGGCGCCCTTCATATACGACGCTCCATTGATCTTGATTTTCATGGTCAATGAGTTCGGCTCTCAAATTGCTTGCAAAGCCTACCTCGACGACTTCCAATTCGCTGCTCGGCTCATTTTCTTCGTCTGCGATGTCCTCGGCCAGAACTACATAGATGCCTTGAGTTTCTTCAACATCTTCAGGTTTCACAAACGGTCCACTAAATAGATAATCACCAATCACTACAGACATTATTCTTTTCCTCTCTTAATAGATTGAGTATTTTGCTGAATGCCTTGCAGACAGCGTGTTTTCGTAGAAACTGTTCTTTGTCGTGATTGCATTTTCGTTGCATCCATTTTTGACTGCCAGAACTAAGGCGAGGTTAAGGACCGGGGCGATCGAAAAATAAATGTTTTTGCTCGAAGTCAAGGCTTGGTGCGGTTTTATGTTGATTTGGATATAGATTGGCAATACCCTTAACCCGTTGTTAACCGCTCTCGGTACAGGTTGATAGTGATACCAAAACTGGTGGCACGCTTCGAATATTGCGAATTCGCAATATGATTGCTCCGGCTGCTTAACGTTTGAATACCATCCTGGACCTTGCAAAGTTCGCGAGCACCATCAACCAACCGGTCGATAGAGAGAACGCCACAGAATCAACTTTTCTGTCATTGCAGTACTCTGCCGTCATAAAAGCTAGCGCTAGTTTCATGAACATGAATAGGCCTTTAGAACCAATATACGTTCATGAAACCTGGACTTAGGCAAGCGTCCTTCTTCCTAATGGAGATCTATAACTCCTTTCTCCTTCAACTTCACGACAAACCGGATCTAAACAACCCAGTCTTCCTGTCACTGCATTTTCGCCAACGCACCCGCGTTGACGGCTTTGCACTACATGACTTGGGGTTGAGGAGAAATGCAAGATAAGTGGAATCGTTATGCAAAAAATCAAAGTGTTCAATACGCTCACAGGCAAGAAAGAGACCTTCGTTCCGCTGCAAGGCAACAAGGTTTCGATCTATACCTGCGGACCGACTGTATATGATTCCAGCCACCTCGGTCATGCTCGCATGGCCATCGTCTGGGACGTAGTGCAGCGGTATCTGCGTTTCGCCGGTTACGACGTCACTTTCGTGCGCAACATCACGGATGTCGACGACAAGATCATCAACAAGGCAAACGCGCTCGGTGTTCGTCCGGAGCAAGTGGCTCGCCGTTATATCTTCGAGTTCTGGCGTGACATGGCGGCACTGAATGTCGCCCCACCGGATGTCGAGCCGCGCGCCACCGAGTTTCTCTCTCAGATGATTCAGTTCATCGAGGGATTGATCGCCAAGGGTCATGCCTACGCGGTCGACGGCGACGTCTACTTCGACGAAGCATCGTTCGAGAATTACGGTCGCCTGGCAAGAAAACAGCTCGATGAGCTGCGCTCGGGCGCCCGCGAGCAAGTTCTCTCGCAAGACGAACTGGCCAAGCGCAAACGCCACCCCGCCGACTTCGCGCTCTGGAAGGGCGTTGCCGAAGGACAAACCGGCTGGCAAAGTCCCTGGGGACTTGGTCGACCTGGTTGGCACATCGAGTGCTCCACGATGATCAAGGCGGCTCTGGGTGAAACGATCGACATTCACGCGGGCGGCGAGGATCTGATCTTCCCGCATCACGAGAACGAGATCGCCCAGTCCGAAGCGCTGCACGACAAGCCTTTGGCTCGCTACTGGCTGCACAACAGCTTCGTCAACGTCAACAAGGAGAAGATGGCCAAGTCGCTCGGCAACTTCAAGACCATCGCCGAGATGCTGGCTGTTTACTCGGGCGACACCATTCGCCTGATGATGCTGCAGACGCACTATCGCAAGCCGATTGATTTCAGTGCCGACGCGCTCGACAGCGCTCGTCAGGCTCTGACCCGACTGGTGCGCGCTGCCGCCTTCTCGATACGGCCGGTCAGTACAGCGTTCGCGCCTTACGAGTTCGACGCGGCTGAAGCCGCCAAATTCGCCGACGACGAAGTCCTCGCCGCTTTCCACGACTCGTTCGTGACGGCGATGAACAACGACTTCAACGCCGCCGAAGCGGTTGCGCATCTGTTCGCTCTGTCCGACAAGGTCATGGCTTCAGAAGACGTGATTCGACGTGCTGCCTGGTCCGACGCTCTGCGCGAATACGCGGGTCTGCTCGGGCTGACACTCGCCGACACGCGCCAGGAACTCGATGCGCAGACGGCGTCTCGCGTCATGGATGCAGTCGTTGCCATCCGTCAAGACGCGCGCGGCAGGAAGGACTTCGCTCTGTCCGACCAAATCCGCGACAAGCTGGCTTTAGCCGGCGTCAACGTCAACGACACCAAGGGCGGTGCCACCTGGGAGAAGAAATAGCTCCAGGCACCGCCTAACTTCAACCCACCAACCAGAGAGGTTCAGAATGTCCAGAACATCAGAAACCCCCATGTCCGCCGATTCGTCCGCCGATTCGTCCGAGCTGCGCTGCACGTGCGGCAAGTGCCTCGCCAAGGACGGCGCCATCAAGTGCTCGCGCTGCAACCGGCTGAACTCGCTGCCCACGCCGCCGACGTTCCGCGAGGCGACTGCGTATTACCTCGCCGCCAAAGCGCTCAGCGCCCGCGTGCTCGACCACACGGAAGCCCCCGTCAAAATCACGGTGGTGCCCGGGTCGCAGCATGCCGGATACGTGCAGTTCGAGCCGAAGGACAAGAGCCCGCTCATGACCATCGAGGACATGAAGCGCAAGCTCGTCGTCCTCATGGCAGGAGTGGCAGCCGAGCGCTTAATCGGATCGAAGTCCCCGCGCGATACCGCCAATGCGCTAACCCAGGCGCATGACCTGGCGATGCGCGTTTGCGATCTGGAATGCGCCGAAGGCGACCGCACTCGCCGCGCCCTCAGCCTGGTCAGCGAAGCGCTTCTCGAAGCGATGAGCATCCTGGGTCGATATGCTTGCGAGCATGCCCGGCTCACCGATGCGCTGCTCGAGAAGGGTGAGCTCACTGCGGACGACATCAACAGCTTGACTCCGGTCGAGCCATCCACCACAGGCAGTGCCTGAAGTAAGGGTTAAAACCCGCGCTGATAGGCACTCCCCAACAAGGAGCTTCATCATGACGCGAACGTTATAAAGCAGAGGAAAGTCTTTGAGAACCCCGGCATGGTTTGGTTTCGCCGGTGTTCGACAAGTCCTCCTCTGCTCAACAATGGAGGACTATCATGATCAATCGCAAGCGGCATACGCCGTTCCACAAGCGCTCCTGCAAGGCGTGCAAGCTCGCCTACATCCGCATGAAGAACAACATCCGCCGCAGCGCTTCCCTGCTCGGCGGACTCTTCTACACTCACGACTACATCCACGGACAGAACGGCTGGGTCGACATCTACTTCCTCGGCAAGGCGAAGGGCGTTTTCTACAACGTCACTCTCCAGACCGCTCGCTACGAGTACAAGGAAGAGGTCAGCCAGGCCGCCTGGGATGCCGCCGACGTTCTCGTCCCTCATCGCTTCAACCTCTTCGAGGACGCGAAGAAGGACCCCGTCACCGGTCACTGGGTGTCCAATCCCAAGCCCGAGGGCGCGCTCGACGCGTTCGGCGGCCTGACCCGCTGGGACTGGATCCGTGAAAAGGAGAAGGCGATCGCCGCGGCGCGCACCGTGAAGGTGCACGCTCGCGTGGAGCTCGACCGTGACTACGCGCACGGCATCGGTCTCCACGCCACCATCGACGTGCCCTTCCTCACCGTTGAGGCTATCAACGCGTTCATTCGCCAGTTCCTCGCCGACGGTGAGAAGGCCTGGCGCGACGAGAATGCGCTCAGCTTCAGCCACGAGGAGGTCGGCTACTGGGGTCTCGAGAGCAACCAGCTCGTCGAGCCCTGGGAGGTGGAAGCTGCCCTCAAGGACAGCGCCGCCAATGCCGAGAACGCCGGTGAGAAGGCGACCGCCACCGACGACACCATCGTCGGCTGAGGTTTGCTGAAGTCGGCTGAAAACGGCTGATTGCCGGTAGGCAAATTTGAAACGTCGGGAGCGGCTCTGGCACTTAATTGTGCTCGAGCTGTCTTCCGGCGTTTCTTTTTCGCAACAAGAAACTATAGTCCATAGTAAAACCCGCTC
>PNKB01000109.1 GCA_013997645.1 Cyanobacteria bacterium PR.3.49 | reverse complement strand
ATAGACACTGTGACTAAAGACAAGATACTAATCATTGAAGACAACCCGACGCAGCAAATCGTCTACGAAGCGCTTGCAAAACGTGCCGGAATTGCCACGAAAATCATCGACAACGGCTTGGATGCGGTCAATGAAATTTCGCAGAGTGACGAATACGCCTTGGTGATTGTCGACTGGCAGATTTTCGACGTCGACGGATTGGAATGCACCAGACAAATAAGAAAGTACGAGTGCGATAAGGGAAAACATACTCCAATTGTGGCAATTTCCGCCCTGGCTCGCGACGATGCAAAAAAGCAATTCCTGGAAGCAGGAGCAGACGAATACTACATCAAGCCATTCACAGTTGAAGACTTTGATGCAATTATCAGAAAATACTGCGCGAAGTAGCGTAAGCCCACGAAGACATCATCAACTGTGGGTATTCTTACTCGGCGCGTTCCTTGCACACAATTGCACATTGTCGGCTGCAGCCAAGACCGAAGACGTTGCACCCGGTCCTGACAAACAACGACCGCAGTGGGCGCGACTGACGCACGGAATTCCCAAGGACAACCGCAACAGCCAAGCAGCCAAAGAAGAATCTCCGCAAGAATGGGAATTTCTCGGTTGCACCGCACCCGAATTGCACAGCCGATATGACAGTCTCAGTTCGTGCCAACCCGAACCTGCACGATTTTGGTTTCATGGGTGTGGTGGCATTGAAGGGGGCGGCTTCATCGAGGTGAAGTACGGTGAAGACGGTAAGGTTATTGAAGCATGGCAATGCTCTTCCGGCTGCACCTACACGAGTTGCGGTCCGCACTTCACCGACAAACAAGAAGCTTTGAAGTATGCAGTCAAGCGCGCAACAAAGGATTTAACATCGACGGCGAAGGGAGAATCGATCAGTATCGCGGCAGCTCGCCGAATTTTGAAAGTGCGAGTGAAAGCCAATCGCGAATTAGGCAACAAAGATCTTGCAGACAGTGACTTAAAAGTCATAGACCGGCTCGCGCCGCTTTTGGCAAGAGAAGATGCAGCAGCAAAGATCGTCTCAGGCTCAATATGGGCTCCCTTGGCTCGCGTGCAAGAAGAGTTCAAGCGCAACGGTTATGATATGAGAGAGCTTTCGCCCGGCAAATACGAGTTTTTCAAAACCGGCAGTAAAGCTTTTGTAGTTACAGCCAACAGACGCAATTTAGTGCGCGCAGAAGAAGCGGTATGGTTTCTCGACGAAGAGATAGGCAAGGAAGCAAAACGACTCATCAGTACAATCAAATGAACAAAACTGGTTTTGCCACCTCCAAGTTATCGATCGCTGCGGTTGCGCTGATTAACATCGCAGTAGCAGCCCCTCTAACGCATGCCGCTCCTGCGTCTAAAACTGCCGCCGTGTCTTCCGCTTCATCTAAAGCCCTATCTTCCACTTCTAAATCATCGGCGCAAGCCGCCACACTGCCCAGCTCTTCGGAAGCCTGGCGTTTTATGGCATTTGCTGCACCATATGGCAGATTCAAAGCCGTGACCACGGCCGATACGACGCTTGTCGACAACGGTGTTTTCCACTATTCGATCCATGGTCCGGACTTCGATGTCTTCAAGGTTCTCAACCCGGAAAACAAAACCTACATTCAGACAACAGTGTCGGCATACTCTACGCAATGGGCACCTTCTGTTAAATATCCACCGTTGAAAAAAATCGGCACAGGTAAAATGCTTGGTTTGGATTGTGTTCATTACTCGGGTCAAACGTTCCGCCCAAGCACCATAATTGATGCCTGGTACACCGATGCAATTCCGATGAAAAAAGGTCTGGCGGATTCATTCAGCAAAGTATGTGGACTGCCGGTTGGCTATGGAGTGCCTGTGAAAGTGCAGTTCATTCCGGCAAACGGCAAAATGCTTATGTTCGAATTGCTGTCGCTGACGAAAACTCGCGTGGTGGCAGAAACACTTCTGGTCCCGAAGAACTATAGATACATGAAAGACCAGGCTCTCTTCTTCCTTTCTGACGAAGATGGAAGCAACTCAGGCATCGATGAATTCATGCGCTGGAAACCGACCAGGTCCGCGCCGGCAAAAGACAAGTCGAAAAATTGAGACTAAAACGTTATTTAGTCTTTTTGGCGTGAGCTTTGTTTGCTGTTTTGGTTTGAGCGCTATTCGCGGCCTTGGCGTGTGCGTTGCTCGGCACTTTGGCCAGAGCGTTACCCGGCGCTTTGGCATGTGCCGCACGGGCAGTTTTCATGCCGTTTGCCATATTAGCAAGAGCGGTGCGCAAATCGGGCGAGTCACCGAGGCGAATGCACTCCGCTTCGATTTTCTGCGCTTCCTCATCCTTTCCAGCACCTACATATGCACCATACAACATGACGACCATGCTGGGAAATGGATCGAAACTCTTCGACACTTCAGTGTCCGGGCGAGGCTTCTTCAAGTCTTGTGCGCATTGCCAGATCTCGTTCACTTTCTTGATTGGATCTGCATATAAAACATTGGCAACATCCAAATATCTGGCGTTCGAATAGAGAACGCTTTGAAGCGAAGCGGTATTCTTCAGAATAACGTCGCGCTGCCCGGGATCTACTTTTGCTTTATCGAACCAAACTAAGGTGCGTGCGTTATCATCGAGAATTCCATTGAGAAGAATCCAATCATGACGATTTCCCGCCTGCTCTGCCGCATCTCTCAAAGCAGCAACACTAGCCTTTCCTGATGGCACAAGGGCAGAAAGCTTTTTGATTTCCATGGGCACCAGCCCTGTGCGAATAGAACCAAGGTTAGGATCTTCAGCTCGGATGTTACTCCAGAGCCAAATGTACTCATCAAGCGATTCGGCGTTTTTACCGGCGGTTGCCAACTCACGAGCTTTGCTGACTCGGTCCCAAATCGAATTGTCACTGCCGGCTAAGTTTTCCTTCTCAATCTCTTTTGAGGTCTTGCCGCTCTTCGCGCCTTCCATCCAACGCAGCAATTCGGATGCGCTCATATAACCGACCTGACGCCCAAATTCTTTGCCGCCCCCTTTCGGGGCAAACAACACCAGAGTCGGCATCGCTTCTATCTTCAGCAATGCGGATGTTTTGCTGTCCTTATCCACATCGATCTGAATGGCAATTGCATTTTCTTTTATGTACTTTTGCACCGACTCATCAACCCAAGTCGTTGATTCCATCTTGCGGCAAGGCGGGCACCATGTCGCAGTAAAATCAAGGAGCAAAAGTTTTTCTTCTTTCTGCGCCTGTTGCTTTGCTTCAGCGTAAGGCAGGTTTGAGAAAACTTCCGAAGCGGCCATCGCCTCCGTCGAACATGCAGCGAATGCGCACGTTAGCGCAATCGAACAGGACAGTGCCACTCGGTGCCAAAATTTCATTGTCATCAGCTTGCTCCATGCAATCGGACAAAAGCAAATTATATTGTCTCATCGCTATCTTTCAAACAATGCGAGCGATCTTGTAACCAAACCAGACTAGATTGACAACCGGCATCCAACGTCTCATTCAGCCAGAATCTGCTGCAATTCTTCTCCCATAGCAAGCAGCTTCTCGCGCCACATCTTGAGATGGTTTGTCCGAAGCATCAGCTCGCGTGAGTGATCTTTGTCCAAAACCTGAATTCCCTTCATAGCAATAATGCTCAGTTGGTTGACTTCATAGTCCACGCCCGCTGCGTAATTCTCGTACGCACCAAGCAGGGCGCGGCGATTTTGGGCGAGCCGGTCCGACAGATTGAGGGCTTCTCTGGAATTCGCATCCATTGAAAAACGCTCGGCCGGCAGAGCGACGCCGCCGGCAACACGCAAGAGCAAGCCAAACAACTTTTTCGACAAATAAGACAGCATGGAATCGAGAATCGTTTGTCCATCAACTTTCCAGACGGTCGCGCCGTCTTCCATACTCTCATCGATGTCGATGTAACTGGAAAAGAAAGACTCACGCCCTGCAAAGGTGCTCAGATTTTCCGTCGGGACGATGTATGCGACTATCTTGTGAGTTTGCGCCTGCATGACCAGCGCCCAAGGCTCGCTGACGAGCGTCCCTTGAAATATCACATGCGACTCCGTGTGTTGCGCAAGCGCGGTCGGCGGCGCTACCGGTCTATTGCAAATGACCTCTCTTCCTTCTGTCGCTTCCGCCTTGCTGAGCTCGAAAGCATAGCGCTGGAAGTCGTCGAAAAGCTTGTCGAGAAAAGCCACACTACTGAGACGAACCGGCTCGCTGTGCGTGTTAATAACCGCGGCAACAGGCTCCTGATCGACATGGGAGATCCAGTGCGCAGTTTCTTCACCGGTGAACTTCCCTTGTATCGACCCGAGAATTTTCTTGGACAAGTCGTCGGAAGTCTTTGCGCGAGCGGATTGGGGCTCGCCCGAGTGCGAATTTTCCACGTTGCAGTCCTCGTCGTGAGTGTATCTATATGGTGCCCAGGATGCGTAACTTCGCCGCGCTTGGCAGCGCATCTTGCCTGGATTATGCGGATTGCTGAGGGTTACCAATCAATAAAGCCCAATGACGCTAAAAGCTCGCGGCAGTTCCCTTTCGTTAGAATCCTCCAATGTTGTCAAGCGGAAACGACTGCAAATGGGGTATGACAGTGAAAAGATGCAAGAATGCACAAAGAAGTATATTGACGATCTCATGCAAGTACTCGATGAGAAAAACGATGTGCTCGGATGTGCGTTTGCAATAAATGGAGAGATGAGCAGCATCGATGTCTACTCGTGCAACAGCTTGCTTAAAAAAATGGGCGCCAAGCTGGTGAAAGCGGCGGCAGTGGAAGCTTTTTCAGAGCAGAAGGATTCACAAAGCAAGGCACCGCCAACAATACCGGAAGTCGTATCTTCGATGAAGGATGTTGAAGGCACAAAATCAGACATGGTGATAGTAAACGGCAAAGCGCAGATTCTCATGCAACAGTCTGAGAGGAACCTGCTTTTTGAAACACGCGACCTCACCAACGGCGGCCAATGGTTGCACCGCAACTATACGGCAAAATAGCTATTTTCGTCCTGTCGAATGCTTCGCGGCAGCGGCAGCCTTAATTTCCATTACCTGCTTCATGAGCTTCTCGGCTTTATCGGATTCATCAAGAGCCAGATGCAGAGTGGCCAACTCCTCCATGCGAGCAGCGGTTTTTAGGCTGCCGGCGCCGTGCATTCGTTTGGAAATTTCTATCGAGTGCTCGAGCAGTTTTACTGCCGTACCGCATTGACCTTTGTTATGGCAAAACATCGCCAGCTGAGCAATTCGCTCGTCCTGCGATTTGGAAGGCGCGGGAGTGGAACTCGAATTTGTAGAACTGGAACTGGTTGTTTTTGGTGCTGGAGAAACTGACTCCACACTCAATCGCATCACTTCTTGATCCAGCTTGTCGGCTTCGGAAAACTTTCTCTGCACGTACAAAACATCCTGCATCTTCTTTAGCGACGGCAGGAGCTCCGCACTATTGCCGGAATGCTTTGCTTCCAAAAGAGCGCGCTGCAAGAGCTTTTCTGCAATCACATATTCTTCTTTATCGAACGCAGAGCTCGCATCATGATACAGCTTCATCCAAATTTTGCTTGGTGGCGTATTTGGTTCTTTGATACCGGCACCGACTTCGGCAACTCTGGTGGCAGGAGCGGTCATAAATTGGCTGTCTTTCAAAAAGAAGATTCCGAATCCGATTGCCAGAGCAAGTGACAGCAAAATCGGCCAGGAATTCATTGAGACTTTTACGGATGGTGCTGTAAAAGACGGTGTTGTAGAAATATGAACCAGGTCTTTCAATTCATCAGGAACGGAAAGTGAATCCGAAACATCGGACAACGCATCTCTGAACTGCGCTGCCGTCTGAAAACGTTCGTCGGGATTTTTTTCCAGTCCTCGATTTACAATCGCCTCAACGGAGGCGGGAATTTCCAGATCGGGACGAAGTTGGGACATGGCAATCGGTTTTTCTTCGATATGCTTTTGAACAGTCTCGAGAATATTTTCTCCGACCAGTGGCGGCATGCCTGTAAGCGATTCATACAAAACACAGGCCAGCGAATAAATCTCGCTTCGAATGTCGGCCTTCTTTCCACGGCACTGCTCCGGGCTCATGTAAAAGCCTGTGCCCAACATAAATCCCGACTGCGAAAGTTTTTGTTGTTTTCCCTCATCGAAAAATTTCGCCAGACCAAAGTCGAGAATCTTCACTTGGTCGCGGGCGTCTTTTGTTGAGATGGGGTGGGCGAGCATCACATTGCTGGGCTTCAAATCACGATGTATCAAACCCTGAGAGTGTGCGTATTCAAGCGCGGTGCAAATTTGTTTGGCTATTTCCAGCGTACGCTGCCACGGCAAGAATGTTTTGTCATCCAGAATTTGCGCAAGTGTTTGCCCTTCGACAAAATCCATGACAAGGTACATTTTGCCATTCGCAATACCAAAATCGTGAACCGTGACGATATTCTGGTGGTTGAGCTGACAGGCAATCTTCGCTTCGTTTTGAAATCGCGAAAAGGCACCGGGTTCGCTCGCATATGCAGCGTTCAGCATTTTGATGGCGACAACCTTGTCCATCAAAATATGGCGACCGCGAAATACCACACCCATGCCACCACTTGCGATGACTTCTAAAATGTCGTATCGATCACCGAGCTTCGTGCCGACCAGAGATTCGGCCTCTGCACGAATAGCAGCTACCTCGGGAGGCAGCATTTCCTCAGAAGACAACCTTTCGTTGTTGTTATCGCTGGCGTCAGGATTGACGTCTTGCATTAGGGCGCATCCGAAATCAACGGCACAGACTTATTCTACCCACAAATAAATTATGGTTGCCAAGAAGAACAATTGCAGATAAATACATAAGACCACGCGGGTATAAAAATGTCAGGCGTGGAGGAGCGAGTTAATGTCTGACGAAAAGCCGGAAAAACCCGAAAAGGTCGAGGGTGCAAAGCCGCCGGAAAAAAGCAAGGTCGAAAAGACCGCCACGGACGGCGATCAGACAGAGCGATTCCGCGCTATTCGAAGACAGCTGAAAGAGGGCGAGATGGCTTTCTCCTTCTCCGGCATGAAGACTGAGTCCAGGTCCAAGTTTGAGCTTGTCGACGGCGAAAAGCAGGTAGCCGCCGCCACGCCCAACTTGCGCGGGCAGGCACGAGAGGCAGCGCCTCCGCCCAAGCCGGTTGACATGGCGCAGGCCACCCGCGATGCCGAGGCGATTCGCAAGGCGACGGGCAATGACAATTGGGTGGCCCGCTGGGCTGACCGCGAAGCTATCAATAAGATCTTGGAAGGCAAGACGGAAGCCGAGCGCCAGGCCATCGACAATGTCTACAAAGAGAAGTACGGCAAGGGGCTCGAGGAGGAGATGCGCGCTTTCGAGAAAGGTGTCGACCTGGACAAATTTCTCAATATCTTGCACCGCAAGGACAATAACGCCGAAAATACTGCCGCACGCCGCATCCATGAAAATCTTTTGGAAAACCGCAATTTGATTGAGGGCAGAAGCACAAGTCAGATTGAAAAGGATATTCGCGATCTGGTTTCGACGCGCAATTCCGCCCAAATCACAAAACTCGATCAAGAATACCGCCAACTCTATGGTGTTTCGCTCAGTGACGCGATTGCCAAAGACGATGAAATTTCGCAGTCGACTAAAGATATGGTGGCAATTTACCTCAAGGGCAATGACGGGCGCACGGACCAGGACACCGCAAAACTGATCGACATTGCGCTCAAAGAAGAAGACGGCGATCTGTTTGCCGAGTCGATGCGCGATGCATCTCCTTCCGCACGCAAAGCATTTCTTGATGCCGGTGGCGAAGCTAGAATCAATGACGCGTTCGGCCACTGGTATTCAAACAGCGAAGTACGCGTCGCCATGGACTATGCGCGAGAAGGAAAGATGTCGGCGGCAACGCAAGTTCGCGAAAATACGGGTTTTGTTTTCGACAATGAAAAAGGGGTCGAGCTGGCGATCAACCGCATGACCGATCGCGAACGCAAGTTGTACATGGATGGAAAAGCGCTGAGCGAAGGCAAGGCGGTTTCCGGCTTGTCAAAAGAAGAAACAAGCGAGGCGAGCGCCTATTACACTGGCTTGCGGGAGGCTCTGGCGAAAACAGCCAATGCCTCCGAGTTAATCAAATACGAAGATATGATTGCCACCAGAGGTGGTTCTTTCATTGCGTCGATGGAACGGCATCGCGGCATGATCTATAACGCCGGAATTGAAGAGATCACCAACGACGTGCGCAATATGACCCAGTCGCAGTTTGAAGATGCGAAAAGAAATCCGGCACGCAGAGCCGAGCTTGAGCAGATGCTGACCAGCTTGAATAAAGATGGCGACGAAAGAAATCAGGTGCTTTCCGTATACGACAAAATGTTGGCCGCACCCGACTATGCCGCTGCGCAGGAAGCAGGCAAGCGTGAAATTCAGGACGAACTGACAGCCAGCCGGCACTGGTATGGCAATGACTCAGAAAGAATTTTGACTGCTATCTCAGACATGTCTGCAACGGATCAAAATCGCTACCGAACAGATGCAAGCTTCAGAGAAAAGGTCGACCAGTCGGTCAAAGACTCTCTGACATTGCCGGACAGACTCGACGCCGCAGAGCGAATGCTCAAACAGATTAAAGACGGCAAATCACCAGACTCCGATGTTGTGGCGCTTTTGAAAATGTCACCCAATTATGACGGCGAGAAAACAGAAGAAATGGCGCGCCGGTTAGACAGTGTGTTGAACAGAAATCCGGAGCTGCGTGAGCGCTTGATCAATCCGCAGACGGAAGCTGATAGAAAATATGCCGAAGAATTTCGCGCCACTGCCGAGCGCGCATTCGGCTTAGACTATGAGAATTTCGGAAAGCCGCTCGTAGAGACGGGACGCCTTCCTCTCGAACGAAAAGTGGCACTTACCCAGGGCGTTTTCAGCCATGAATACAAGCAAGCCTTTGAAGATTTGCAGAGGGCTACTCCGCAAGAGAAGCAGAAGCTGCGCGATGACCCTGCATACCGAGATAAGGTTCTCGGATATATGGACGATAACCGCAGGCAAATCGCCATGGCAACGCTCGACCAGACTGAGCTGAAGCCTGAAGACAACATACGCGCGGCGATTGTTGGCTGGGGCGGCTCGTCTGATATCGTCGCCGAATTAGAGAATATAAAGCCGGAGGATCTCGAGCGAGTAAAACGTGACTACACCGCAAAATATGGCAGCAGCCTCGCCGGCGACTTAATCGGCAAATTGGGCGGCACGGATGAAGATGTCGCTCAGAGAATACTGGCGCAAAATCTTTCCGCCGATGTGCGAACGAACATCTCCCGCACTCAAGCGCAGGATGCACGCAGCGGATTTGGTGCCGCCCTCAATGACAATGTTTTCCGCAGCGGCACGGGCGATCAGTCAGACGATGCGCAAAACGAACTGAACAGAGCCATCTCCGAGCAAAACAGACTGGAAGCGGCTATTGCAGCCGGCAATGAAGTTTTTAACAGGATGCGCCCCGAACAATTGCAAGCGCTCAGGCAGCAACTGGCAGCGTCTGTAGATGAAGGAATTAGAAATCAAAACCAAGCAACGGACAATGCCGTGGAGTCGAAAAAAGCAGCAGCGAATTACGTCGCCGATGGTGTCATCATCACAGCCGCAATCGGCAGCATGATCATCACCGGTGGTGGCAGCACACCGCTAGTTGTAGGATTGGCCGTTGCCGGCGCCGGCATAAAAGTCGGAACAAATATGGCGATTCAGGGCAACAACTACGACCTCAGCCTTGAGCAGGTCGGCTGGGATGCAGGAATCGGTTCACTGACCGGCGCCACAGCCGTGATCGGTCCCGGTGAAATCGCAGCCGTATTCGGTATCGGGCGGGCGGCAGCAACAAGAGCAGCGGCATCAGTGGTGGCAGAAACAGGTGAGCAAATTTTGCGGGAAGGTGGAAAGGAAGCGCTCGAGGCCGGCACCCGCCAAATCGTTCAGAATACCCTTGCCAGCGGCGCCACAAAGTTGGACCCGACTGATTTCAAAGCACTGGCCGAGAAAGTCGTGTCGCCGGAATTGACAGGTGCAGCAAGAGAGCAAGCCGTGTCTCAAATGGCTGCCAAACTGCAGCAAAATGTAGTGGAGCAGTTGGCAACAGGGGTAAGACGGAACGCGACACAGGTCGCCCTGAACGCTGGCGGTGGTGCCGCCGGTGGCAGCGTTACTGGCGCGGCGCAAGGCGTCCAGGAATGGGATTCAAGAAAGTCCGTCGCGGAAAATCTGGCTATTATTGCCGAACGCACCGGCGAAGGTGCCCTCGGTGGAGCCCTCATCGGCGGTGGCATCAGCACTGGTGCCGTAATCGGTGGCAGAGCACTGAGAGGCATTAGAGGCAGCGGCACCGCGGATGACGTCGCGCGTGGAACAGCCGATGATGCTCTTCGCGGGACTGGGGATGATGTTGTACGCCAAACCGATGAAGCAGCCGGTCGCGTGAGAGAAAGACCCGCCACTGCCGAAGGCGAAGGACGACCGGCAGACCAATTTACACGCCGGTTCAATGAAAAAGGACAAGTGCTCGACAGCAAAGGAAGAGTTCTGGAAGCAGAGTGGCCGAAAGTCGAGCCGCAAAATGTCGAGGCCGTTCGGGCTCAAGTGCGCTCCGAACTTTCACAAGTTAAAGCAGCCGACGGCAAAAGCGTAATGCAAAAATTGGACGAAGCAGGTCTTAGCGAAACACAAAAGACGAGAGTCCTGGATGCGCTCGGTGAAGTCCGCGAACACTATGCCCGCACTTTCGCCACGGACGTAGACCAGCCTGTCAACTGGATTCACACGCAAGGCGAGCTGGGACGTGTCATCGACGCTGCCAAAGCCGCAAAGCTGACACCAGCGCAAACAGAAGATGCAATGCTCGCATCGATGTTCTCGGACTCACTGAAGACAAAAGCTAATTTCACAACGCACCACCTGGATGGCGAACTTTCAGCCGAGCATATTCTAAAAGGAAAACTCGGCGGCGACTTTACGCAAGAAAGACTAGACGGCATATTGCACGCCATCCGCGAACATCAAATTGCACCGCCGAAATTCATGGCAATGATCTATGGCGGCTCCATTCGACGCATCATCGCAGAGGAAGGAAGAAAGCTGACTGAGGCTGAAGAAGCGGCATTGGGCTCCCTGCTCAAGAAGATTTCCGATCCTTTCAATTCACCACAAGTTGAAACCGCAGGCGGCGGAAAAATGCTCGTTCTCTCCGATGCAGAGCGTGCATTGCTCAGACGCACCGGTGCCGACAACTGGTATGTGCCAAGCGAAACTTCGCCATGGAACAAAATCTCGCGGGCGCTGATAGACGGCGATGGAATCGACAATTATGCCACTCCCGGTGGTTTGAGCAAGATTATTCAAATCCGCGGACCAGAAACGGACGTTTTCTTCAAGGACGGCAATTTCCGATTTGAAAATCCAGACCGAGCACCAGGTGCGATGCCAAGCTCATCGCAAGAATCATGGAGAGACAGCTTCAATGATTTCGCCAACGTAGCCTCGGCAGATGGACTGAGAGTGGCACGAGCCGCCGCCGGGGATGCGGAAAACGCAGCTATAGCAGCACAAGGAAGAGTTGATGACTGGCTGCGCCAGAAGCTAAATGTACCAGCTGGACAAGATCTGCCGGTGATACCGGGTTGGACAGGCAAACCGAGGCTCGATGCCTCCGGCAAGCCGCTGCTGCAAAACGGAAGAGTAGTCATAGAACCGGACAATCTCAAGTATCCGGATTATGAAAAACAGTGGTGGGACATCCACAAGAAGCCTCTGGCAGCAAGAACGCCTGAAGAACGAGCCTATTATGAAGATCCGGCCAATCGATATCGTGGCCTAAACGAGCAAGAAATTCGCGATTTCAAATTAGCGCAGGAAATTCGCGACCGCTACGCTTCCGAGTTGAGGAAAGAACAGCGCGTCGCCGGCGATGCAGCCCCGGACTACCAGCCTGTGGTGGCGAGATAAAGCCAAACACCGAATTTTATCTAAGCAAAAGGATTTAAACTATGCAATCCGCATCAAAATCGAACCAAACGCTGCAAGAATTGCTCAAACGTCAAAACGAAATGCAATACGAAGCGATGGCGCAAACACAAGCAGGGCAGGAAGTCTCTGAAGAATTCACCAACGAATACACAGAGCTTGAAAAGATGATCGCGCAACTGACTGCCGAAAACAAGTAAACGTAGCTGATTCAAAAAGGAAAAAACATGCAAGCACCGGCTGAAACAAAAACTTCTGCAAGTTTCGACCAAACACTCTTGCGCATATATAACGATGCGGCAATCACACAGATGATTTCGATTGGACATCGCACCGGACTGTTCGACAAGATGGCAGAATATGGTGCCGCCACCAGCGAGCAGCTCGCCGCTGAGGCATCCCTCAATGAAAGATATGTGCGCGAGTGGCTCGCCGCACTGACCACCGGCGGTATCGTCACCTATGATCCGGCATCGAAAAAATACTTGCTGCCACCAGAGCACGCATACTTGTTGATACGCAAATCAGGCAAAGACAATCTGGCTGTTTTCGCGCAATACGTCAGTGTCATGGCCAACGTTGAAGATGAGATCATAGAGTGCTTCCATAAAGGTGGCGGTGTTCCTTATTCTTCGTTCAAGCGCTTTCACGAAGTCATGGCAGAGGACAGCGGTCAATCCGTAGTATCGACTATTATCGAAACGGTGCTGCCTTTAGTCGACGGGCTGGTACCAAGGATGAAAGAAGGTATCGAGGTTATGGACCTTGGATGCGGTCGGGGGCTCGCCTTGATGCGCATGGCTATGGCGTTTCCAAATAGCAATTTTGTCGGATACGACCTGTGCGACGACACCATCGCTTACGCAAATAAGGAAGCACAAAATCTTCAGCTCAACAATCTCCGCTTTGAAAAACGCGATGTCACAGCATTGGGTGAAACAGCAAGGTTCGATCTGATCACAGCGCTTGATGCAATTCACGACCAAGCTCAACCGCAGATCGTGCTCAACAACGTCAACCAAGCATTAAAGACGAACGGTACATTTGTGATGCAGGATATCGACGCGTCCAGCCACGTGGAAAAAAATCTCGACCACCCTCTCGGTCCGTTTTTGTATGCAATCTCCTGCATGCATTGCATGACTGTTTCGCTTGCGCAAAATGGAGAAGGTCTTGGCACCATGTGGGGCCGTGAAATTGCACTTGCCTACTTAGAGCGGGCAGGATTCAAATCGGTGAAAATCCACAAGCTCTCCCACGACGTTCAAAATTGCATTTATGTGGCGGGCAAAACGCCAGATTAAATGGGCTGTGCTGGGCTTTCCGGTGTCGGGCAAATTCAGTCTCGTAAAATTCCGAAATTAATCCGCCCGATAACACGGTTTGACATCCCGCGTGTGGCATAAGAATAGGGATCTATATCTATATATGCTTGCGCGCGCGCACGCGCATTGTGCACCCCTTCTTTCTACTACAAGGATCAGGACGCGATGGCTGATATGAAACTTTCTGACAAAAGCGGCGCCGAAAAACAGCGATTGATGGAAGCACGCGAGAACGGGATGCCCTGGAAGAAGTGGGGGCCATATTTGAGTGAGCGTCAGTGGGGAACGGTTCGCGAAGACTACAGTGAAAGCGGCGATGCGTGGAATTACTTCCCGCACGACCACGCCAGGTCGCGCGCCTATCGATGGGGTGAAGACGGGCTGGGCGGAATTTGTGACGAGCGCCAGCTGCTTTGCTTTTCTCTGGCACTCTGGAACGGTCGCGACCAGATCCTCAAAGAGCGCATTTACGGGTTGACCAACTCTGAAGCCAATCACGGCGAAGACTGCAAAGAATATTACTTTTACCTGGACAGCACGCCGACGCACTCTTACATGAAGTACTTGTACAAGTACACACAACATCCTTTTCCTTACGAGCAGCTGATCGAACAAAATGGTCGCCGCGGCAAGCTCGATTTCGAGTATGAGCTGATTGATACGGGTGTATTCGATGACAACCGCTATTTTGACGTCTTTGTCGAATATGCAAAGGCCGGCACCGACGACATGCTCGTCCGGATTACGGCGCATAACCGCGGACCGGATGAAGCGGAAATTGACATTCTGCCGACCTTCTGGTTTCGCAACACCTGGTCATGGGGTGAAGAGCGCACAAAGCCATTAATCCGTGGACTGTCGAAAGGCAAAAATTCCATGGCCGTCGCGCAGTATAAATTTCCGGAAGATTCCGAGAATGTATCTGAGTATCACATTTACTTCGACAGCGAAGTGCCTCTGCTGTTTACGGAAAATGAGACCAATACCGACCGCTTGTGGGACCAACCGAATGCGACACCATACGTCAAAGACGGCATCAACTCATACGTGGTCAACAACGAGAAGCAACTCGTCAACCCAGCTTTGATCGGCACCAAAATGTCCGCGCATTACAAAATGCGCATTCCCGCCGGTGGATCAAAAACCGTCAAATTGCGTTTCGCCAGCACCGAATGTGATGCGCCCATGAAAGACTTTGACGAAATAATGGAAAAGCGTTTGCGTGAAGCTGATGAGTTTTACAATACGCTCGTTCCGGAAGGTCTTGCCAAAGACAAAAGCAGAATGCCCATCTTCCGCGCGGCGCTCGGCGGTGTAATGTGGAGCAAGCAATTTTTCTACTATGACGTAGATCAATGGCTGCGCGAACACAACCATTTTCCGATGTCCGGTCCGGGCGGAAAACAGATGCGCAATTCGGCATGGTTTCACATGTACAACGAAGACATTATTTCCATGCCGGACAAATGGGAATACCCCTGGTATGCGGCATGGGATCTAGCATTCCACGTAATGTCTATTAACCTTGTCGATCCTGATTTTGCCAAGAGTCAGCTCGAGATGATGCTGAAGAGCAACTATTTGCACCCGAACGGACAAATTCCTGCATACGAATGGAATTTTAGCGATGTCAATCCGCCTGTTCATGCGTTTGCAACCTATTGGGGCTATTTGTTCGACAAGTGGCAGCACAAAGGAGTCGGAGATCGCGACTTTCTCAAATATGCATTCTCAAAACTTCTGGTTAATTTCACCTGGTGGATAAACCGTAAAGATCCGCGCGGGCACAACGTTTTTGAAGGCGGCTTCCTGGGTCTGGACAATATCGGCGTGTTCGACAGAAGCCATGCTCTTCCTACGGGCGGAAATCTCGAACAAGCAGACGGAACGGCATGGATGGTTTTCTTCAGCCAGCAGATGTTGAACATCGCGCTGGAGCTTGCCCAGGACAATCCGCTCTATGAGCGTTTTGCTCTCAAGTTCTTCGAGCACACCGTCTGGATTGCCAGTGCGATGGACAGACCCGGCGTGCACAGAGATGAGCTTTGGGACGAAGAAGACGGATTCTTCTATGATGTTTTGCGACTGCCTAATGGACAGGCGGAAAGATTGAAAGTACGCTCGATGGTCGGACTGCTTCCACTCTGTTCGGTTGTAATCGCAGAAGAAGAGACATGGAAAAACGTTCCGGGCTTCTTGCAGAAAGCGCAGCACTTCTTGAAGCGGCAGTCTGATGTTTGTGCAAATTTGCATTTGCCGATTGAGACCGGCTGCGCAAATCGACGCATGCTTGCAGTCTGTGACGAAAAGAAATTGCGCAAAATATTGAAGCGTGTTTTCGATGAAAACGAATTCTTGAGCCAATACGGCATTCGCAGCCTTTCGAAGTATCACCAGGAGCATCCGTTCGTTCTCAACGTCGACGGAGTAGAATTCAGAGTTGACTATGTTCCGGGTGAATCGGATTCCGGCATGTTCGGCGGCAATTCCAATTGGCGTGGTCCAATTTGGCTGCCGGTCAACTTCCTTCTGATTCGCTCTTTGATCAACTACTATTGCTATTACGGCGATAACTTCAAAATTGAATATCCGACAGGCTCCGGCAAGATGCACACGCTCTATGAATGCGTGGAAGACATCATCAATCGCATCTGCAGCATATTCGAGCGCAACAAAGACGGTAACATGCCGGTCTACGGCGGCACCGAAAAATTCCAGGAAGATCCTAACTGGAAAGATTTGTATTTGTTCTACGAATACTTCCAGGGAGACAACGGTGCAGGTCTTGGAGCCTCACACCAAACCGGATGGACAGCACTGGTTGCCAATCTCATGAATATGCAAGCACTGATGTCCGGCAAAGACTGGCTAGAACCGCATCCAATGCGACGGCTTGCTCAGCTCATGGAAAAGGCAGCGGTTAAATAAAATGGCGGGGAAATAGAGTAGCGGTGAAATAAATGAACTCGAAACAAAAGACAAAACCCGCAGGTTTGCAAACTCTCGAACAACTAAAAGTTCTGCAAAAAAATCCGGCCCTATTTCAAGTCAACACTCGCGTGTGGCTTACGGAGTTATCCAAACAGCTGGGGCGCCAGGCTACGTTGGACGATGTGCCTGATGCCGCGCTCGATGAGCTGGCAGACCAGGGTTTTGCCTGGGTTTATTTCTTGAGCGTGTGGCAAACAGGAGAAGCGGGACGCCGGATTTCCATCAATCACCCTGGATGGAAAGAGAGCTTCAAGGTCGATATTCCGGATTTAAGCGATGATGATATCTGCGGTTCAGGTTTTGCAATTACAGATTATTCATTGCACACGAATTTCGGCAAGCTTGATGCTTTGTTGCGTTTGAAAGAGCGCATCAATCAGCGCGGCATGAAACTCATGCTTGATCTGGTGCCGAATCATACTGCCATCGATCACGGCTGGGTGAAAGCTCACCCCGAGTTTTACGTTCAGGGCGACGAGGGCGATATTGCCGAGGCACCACAGAATTTCCTGCGCGCAGACAATCGAATTTTTGCACATGGGCGCGATCCATATTTCGACGGCTGGCCGGATACGCTGCAACTCAACTACGGCAATCCGGCTTTCCGCGAGGCAATGTTCGCTGAAGTTTTAAAAATTGCCACCGCCTGTGATGGGCTGCGCTGCGATATGGCAATGCTCGTTTTGCCTGATGTTTTCTCGCGAACCTGGGGTATTGACATCGAGCCGTTTTGGCCGACCGCCATTGCCAACACGCGCGAAAAACACCCGGGCTTCACCTTTATGGCGGAAGTCTACTGGGACAGAGAATGGGATCTCCAGCAGCAGGGCTTTGACTTCACTTATGACAAACGGCTTTACGACCGATTGCGTGGGAGCGAAGCACGAACGGTGCGCGAACACTTTTGGGCGGCGCCTGACTACCAACAGCGCTCGGCAAGGTTTTTAGAAAACCACGATGAGCCAAGAGCAGCCGGAACATTCGACCCGGACCAGCACAAAGCAGCGTCGGTCCTGACCTTCTTCTCGCAAGGTTTGCGCTTCCTGCATCAAGGGCAATTCGAAGGATATCGCAAGCGCGTATCGGTTCATGTGCGTCGCAAGCCCAAAGAAGAAGCTGATACTGCAATACAAAAATTCTATTCTGAATTGCTCGGTTGTTTGAAGCTGCCGGCTGTGCACAATGGAAATTGGAGTCTGCTCGAGTGTTCGCAAGCATGGGATGGAAATTGGACTGCAGATTGCTTTATTGCATTTTCCTGGAAGCTTGAAAACGAATCGCCGGTCCATATCATCGTCAACTATTCAGGGCACCAATCGCAGTGCTATGTAAAAACACCCGAGGGGACAGGCCTAAAGGATGTTGATATCCGCATGTCCAGTGGTGCTGATCTTAAATTCCTCGAATTGACTGAAAGCGGTTTTTTCGTTGACTTCCCGCCCTGGGGTTACGCGGTCCTGATCTCATAGCCGACCATCAAGAAGCCTAATTGCCTGCACTAACTCTCTCGCCCGCCTTCTCTAACTTGCCTCGATTGACTAGCGCGGAGATGACATTCATGTTTATAAAGTGAAAAGTGGCATCTTTCTTGTCTTCGGGAATTACTTCCGTAACATAGGTCCCGCCGCTGCCCTCCACCAGATTACGGCTGACTCTTCCACCATCTCCAAGTCGAGCGTGTTTGGCCATCTGCCTTTGTTTGTCTTGCAGTTGTTCAACCCACTTATCGCTCTTGGACGGCTCACAATCATTGTATGCAGCCCCCGACATGGCCAAATCGGCCACGCTTCCTATGACAAACGTGCTCTTCGCTGCCTGAGAATACAACTGATGCGCCGGGTCCACTTTTCCATCCGCGCCTGGCTGCGGCATCGTCGCAATCGGCACATCAGGATGGCTGAAAATCACCTGGTTGAGCGGCTGCGCACCGGAGGTCCGGCGATGGTTCAAATACTTAGTGTCAAACATCGCGCCGTGACTGAAAGCGATCATGCCTGTATGTTCTGCACCTATGTGCGCGATTGCAGCATCAAGCGCTTTCTCAAATCTGCCATAGGATTCGGCAGCGCCGTTTCGCTCAGCATTGTAGGCTTCGCAAAGACCGACCCGCTCTTCTGAGCGAGGAGTGGATTTCCAATCAACATTGATCACGGATAAGCCGTTCGTCAATTGCAGGGTAAGTGCTTGAAAATCCGAGCTGACGCCGGATGTTCGAATGCCATGTGTGTAGAAAGAAATGCCTTCCGGTCGCGGCAGTTTTTCTTCTCCGGCTGCCTCGAATGACAATTCCATCTGGCGTGTTTTCGCGCGCGATACTAAATCATTGAATTCACGCTCATCGATTTTTTGTCTGTCCTGATACTCAAACTTGCAGTCGTTCAGAGAATCGGCATCATCAGGAACAGTGATGGTAACAAGCCGTTTGTAATGCTCTGCACTACCTTGCCCGGGCCGC
>PNKB01000108.1 GCA_013997645.1 Cyanobacteria bacterium PR.3.49 | reverse complement strand
ATTGCGCGCCTGGAAGACAAACTGCCAGCTGCAATAGCCGCTAAAAAGCCAGACATCATAGTCTTCTCCGGGGATTGTTTGAACAGCCCGGAAGGACTTCCGATATTCAAAAAAATGTTTGCTGCAACTAGCAAGATCGCACCAACTTTTGTTGTGCGCGGAAATTGGGATGCCTGGTATTGGAACAAGCTCGATCTTTTTGGCGGCTCTTCGGCGATTGAACTAAATGGCGATACAAGAGACTTGGATTTAAACGGTGTTCCAGTATCTATAACAGGCTTTCCGGTAATGTCAGAACACAATACGGACCCAGTCGGAGGAAGTGACGCTGTAGCAACTGCTCTAGCGAACGTCACGAGTAAGGGGAAGTTTTCAGTATTCCTCTATCATTATCCCGATCTGATTGAGGAAGTAAGCAATGCAAATGTGGACCTCTACTGCGCGGGTCATACCCATGGCGGGCAAGTTCGCTTACCCTTTTATGGCGCGTTGGTTACGCTCTCGAAGTTTGGCAAACAGTACGAAGCAGGAGAGTATCACCGTGGTGAAACCACACTCTACGTAAGTAGAGGAATTGGAATGGAGGGTGGCATCGCCCCGCGCATTCGCTTTCTTTGTCGGCCGGAATTGGCAATCATCGATGTATTGCCTCAGCCACAAAATCTTCCCGCTCGGTAAGATTCAACTCAAAGATTCCATTCCAAACCCTCTTTCTTCCCGTACGGGAAGGGTCCAAATCAACATCGAACCTTCCCGCACGGGAAGAATATTTCATCTTTTCAATCAAAAACATGCTATTCTTCCCGTACGGGAAGCCTCAAGGAACAACCATGCGAGTAAGGGTTCAATCACCAATAGAGCTGGCTGAAGTCATCAAAACTCAGCGAAAAGCACTTCAACTTACACAAGAAGACTTAGCCGGAGCCGCGAATCTTGGACCACGTTTCATTGGAGACCTTGAGCGTGGCAAACCAACTTGTGAGATTGGAAAAACACTACGAGTTCTCGCGATGCTCGGAATTGAGCTTGAACTCCTGAGCAAAGCGGATATGAGCGATGAATAGCATTCTCAACGTTTTCCTCAATGCTGAATTGGTCGGCAAGCTGGAGCAAAATGACGCTGGAACAATGAGTTTCAGTTACGACGAAAAAGCGACCCGCCAAATTTCCATCGGAATGCCACTCAGTCAGCCCTATTTCGATAACGAACAGTGCGAAGCCTTCTTTGGAAATTTACTTCCAGATGGTGATGAAGCTAGAAAAGCACTCGGCAAAAAGTTTGGAGTGAGCCCAAACAATACGTTCAGTTTGCTCAATGCACTCGGTGCCGAGTGCGCGGGAGCATTAACAATTCTGTCGGCGGATAAGCAAGCACCGGTTGAAGAACCTGAAAACATTCGCATTTTGTCGGAGAAAGAATTGGCCGAATATATTCGCGAACTTCCTCAACGACCACTATTTATCGGTGTAAACGGCATTCGTCTTTCGCTCTCAGGAGTACAAGATAAAGCTGCAGTCATAGTCACGCCGGAGGGAATTGGAATTCCTGCAAGCGGACCAACCACTCAAATTCTCAAGCCAGATCTAACAGGAACACCGGGCGTTGTTTATTGCGAATATCTTTGCATGCAAGCTGCTTCCAGAATCGGTCTGAATGCGGCATCTGTAAGCTTAGGAAAGGCTGAAGATCTAACATATCTATTGGTAAAACGTTTCGACAGACAAACTACTGATGTGGGCAAAGTCTTACGAATACATCAAGAGGACTTTTGTCAGGCATTGGCGATACCTTCAAAACGAAAATATCAGAATGAAGGTGGCCCCACGCTAAAAGACTGCTTTAGTCTTTTAGCAAAAACAGCAGTCCCGGCAAAAGAGCGCATCAACTTGCTGAATTTGATTGTCTTCAACTTCCTAATTGGCAATATGGATGCGCATGGAAAAAACTTTTCTCTTATCCACAGTTCGAAAGGCATACGCCTTGCGCCTGCGTATGACGTCTTATGCACAACCGCATTTCCGGATTACGAAAAAGCGCTAGCCATGACTATTGGTGATTATTACGAACCGGAAGAAATTTATGCACACAATTGGAGAACATTTTGTGAAGACATAGAATTTTCCTTTCCTAAGTTCAAAAGTACTTCGCGAGCGCTCTATTCAACGCTTCCAAAAGTAATTGATAGCGAATACCGGAAAATGCAGAGTGAAGGCTGGTCGCATCCCGCTTGCGAACGTGCCGTAGCGCTGATCAAAGCTAACTGCAGTGAGCTGCAGGCGCGTTTAAATGCATAGTGCAAAAAACGCGCACCATGGACAGGGTGCCTTTCAGCCTGTTATGCTTACGCCCCCAACTGAAACTGGTCATGCCTGAAGACATTAGCCCCGAACTAAAAGAAGAGTTTGAGCGCTTTCTAGAACAGCGGAAGAGCGGCACCGGTTGGCACGCAAAACTAGCGTTGTACGCCAGCACTCTGAAAGCTCATGAAATTGAGTATCTGGTCAAGCTCTGCGACGACAACGACGCGTCGATAGCAACAGCACTCAACACCATTGCCTGATAATATGGAATCATCGGATATTGCAGGTGTATTGATGAACGCCAATCAGCTTAAGGTCCTCTGGATTTCCGCCAGCATTGTGGTGGCGATGGCGATTTACCCTCCGTGGCAGTACGAGTCTGCGACCACGGTCGAAGAACGCGGCTATAGCTTCTTGTTTGCGGCACCGGCAGCTCACGCGCCGGAAGTTTACCGGGCCAACAAAGTCGACATGCGGCGCTTGTTCGTGGGCATCTTCATTGTGAGCGTAATCGGACTGGTCCTCATCTGCAGCCTGAAAAAATCGAGATGCAAAACTGTGGACGAACATATGTGTCCTGCATGTTCAATGCCTTACGAACTTGGCGCAAAATTTTGCCATTCGTGCGGAGAACAGCTACTTTAGCGCACCATATTTAGTGCCATGCAAATATTTTCGAAAACTTCAATTTGCTGCCTAACTCTCTGCGCTTGCATGATGATAGTTGGCTGTTCGCCAAAGAGTGCGAAAGAAAGGCTTCTTGAAGCCTCAAAGGAAGTGGAATCTTCATCTCTCACGGACGATGCTGACGCGAAGAAAGAAGCAAAAATTCTAAAAGAGATGGCCCAGAAAATTGAGAAGATCAGCAAGAAAAAGGCTGTAACTGCAGAGGATTTTCGGAAGCGAAGCAAAGAATTCAGCGATATCGGCGATAGCGAGAATGCCATCAGCGACCTCGAATCCGCCATACGCTTGAACCCTAAAGTCGGCGCCGCATATTTCGACTTGAGCATGCTGTACATAGAAGAGGAAAACTTCAAGGAAGCAATAAAGTACCTCGCCAAAGCAATTTCGCTCAAACACAATTTGCCTGAGGCTTATCTGGAGCGCGCTCTCGCCTACGGCAAACTCGATGACTTCCAGAAACAAGCGGAGGATTGCACGAGGGTGATCGAGATTGACCCCAAAAGCGCCAGTGCTTATCAAAATCGAGGATGGGCGTATGTAGAACTTGAGGAAAATGACAAAGCCATCGCTGACAGCACAAAGGCAATTGAGCTTGAGCCGAACAGTCCATGGGCTTTTAACAACCGCGGATATGCATACAAAAACAAGCGCGAGTACAAAGCGGCCATTTCAGATTTTACCTCTGCAATTGCATTGGATGAGGAGGAAGAAACTTTTTACAGCAATCGCGCCGAAACCTATGTTGAAATGCAAGATGACCTGAGCGCCTTGAAAGACTACGATATCCTCATCGGCAAAAGTCCCAAAGATCATTCGTATCGCTGCGCAAAGGCAGTTTTACTGATTAAACACAGGAAGTCGGATCTAGCTCTAGCCGAACTAAACCAAGCTATAGAGAAAAACCCTGGAGAAGGTGCAGCATACTTAGCTCGCGCTCCATTACGCCTACAGAAGGGCGACTTCAAAGGATCAACAGATGACATGCTTATGGGATTAAGCCTCAGAGGATTTGAAGAGACGAGCGCTCTCGCCAACCGCTAAATGTCCACAAAGTCAGTGTCTCCGCCGGGGTGGGAATACCACTCTTGGCTATAAGCTTGAGTTCCACTATGCTTGAAATAGAGGAACTCAAGCAGTGGTCAAACGTACACTGATTATCCTGCTAACGCTTTTCGCCATTTGTCCTTTGGCGACGTCTGACGCTTGGGCCCTTCCCAATATCGACAAACTGGCGGATGCCGGCAAATTTGAAGAAGTAATCGCTGTTTGCGATAAATCGATTCGCCAAAGGCCCAAAGACGCGAAGGCCTTCGGAATTCGCGGATGGGCAAAATATCGTTTGAGTCGTTTTGAGCAGGGAATTGAGGATTGCAATCGAGCCATTCAATTGGACTGCAACTACGCACGAGCTTACCGATATCGAGCGAGCATGTTCTTCCATTTAAAACGGTACAAAGATGCTATTGCTGACTGCAACAAATCGATAGCGCTTGATCCTACAGGGGATGAGTTTGCTTACGAGGAAAGAGGTTTAACATACGGCTGTTTGAACGAATACGATAAGTCCATAGCTGATTTGACCACTGCCATTAATCTAAGCCACGGCACGCGTCCTGAATATTTCGGCGATAGAGGTTTCGCCTATGAGTGTGCAAACAAAAACAAACAAGCAATCGAAGATTTTGACACTCAACTTCGCTTCCAGCCAAAAAATGCTTGGGCTCACTGGCAGAAAGGGCAAGCGTATTTCTTCTGGGGGCACGAAGGCGAAGCCATCAATTCCTGCAACGTAGCGATTGCACTTGATCCCAAAATGGCAGATGCCTACATGACCCGATATTGGATTTTGATGCGAGAACATAAGTATCAACTTGCATTGATGGACGCCCGAAAAATGTTGGACCTCAAAGGTGAATACAGATTTGTCATGCTCGACATGGCGAGAATGAACAACGAATTGGGCAATTTCGACGAAGCGCTGAAAAATTGCAACCAATTCATATCAAGCAATCCCAACTACGCATATGGTTATGATCAACGGGCCAAAATTCTTCTTCATTTCAAACGATACGAAGACTGCATTGCCGACCTCAGTAGAGCCGCACAGCTATCACCAAAGGCTTTCAAAGCTAACATTCGCAAAGCACGCGCATACGAAAGTCTCGCATTCATTTGTGCTGATTTAAAAATGCATAGTGAACGTGAGGAGCTCCTCAACAAGGCAATAGCAATCGAACTAAAGACTCCCGAGCCCACCAACCCGAACTTTGACTCTGCCTTGTCTCACTATTTGTACTGCCGAGGAGTGGCAAGATTTGAGCTCGCCAAGTACAAAGAAGCCATCGAAGATTTTAATAGTGTCATCAAAATAGGAACCAATTTCGACGACTTTGCATATCACAAGCGTGCACTGGCAGAGTTTCGTTTAGGCAAACTCGACCAGGCAATGATCGATTGTAATGCAGCAATTCCTCGTATTCCGGAAGCTTACGAGACACGGGCTGAAATTAACGACAAGCAGGGCAAACCGGTTGTTGCTCAGTTTGACCGCCTTTACGGATACTTTGCAAAATTGATTCGGAATTTGAGTTTTCAGCACAATTTGCTCTAGAGAATCAACACAGCGTTCTAGCAAAGAAAGCACATTGACGGCTTTGCAGAACGTGGACTAAATTAGATTTAGTGGCACTGAGGCGTAGCCATGCTTTCGCGCAAAGACTTTTTCAGTTGCTTGTCCTTCAGCTTTAGAGCGCTCCTGCGCTCTGCTTGCATGCAGTCAAAAACAACTGCTGAAAACGTGCAAAAAAACGTTGACTTTGAACCACTCACTCTTACGGAAGAAGACAAACAACGGTTCGAAGCAATTCAGGCTGAGCGTGTTCAGTCAGTTAGGAAACAGAACTCGCACAGTGCTGAAGATTTTTATGAAAGAGCGCTGGCATTTATCGAATGCGGTCAAGACTTTCTTGCTTTAGACGATTTAAAAACAGCGATTAAACAAAACCCGGAATTTGCCGATGCATTTGCCGCTCGTGGTGCTTTATATCGGCGAATGTTGGACTTCGAGTCCTGCATCGCCGATTGCAACAAAGCGCTGGAAATCAACCCCAAACTTGCCGATGCGTACGTTAATCGCGGCTTGGCCTGGGGACAACTCGGCGACTTTAAAAATCAGGCACGCGATTGTAATTTAGCAATTAACATCGATCCGGTAAATGCGTTCGCCTACGAAAATAGCGGCTGGGCATATTTCGAGTTGGGCGATTATCAGCGTTGTATTTCCGATTGCAGCAAGGCGCTGGACATCGACGAAAGCCGCGCCTGGTCATATAACAACCGCGGATCCGCGTATCGCAGACTGGAAAATTTTGACTTGGCGCTGAGTGACCTTACGCGCGCGCTGAGTTTTGAACCTACCGAAGCGCGCTTTTTGAAAAACAGAGTTGAATGTTATATGCGCACGGATCAGCCACAACTGGCGGTGCACGACTACACGTCTCTGATCAATCTAAATCCGCTGGATGCAACCTTTTACGTCTGCCGAGCGATGGCATATCTGCGCGCCAATGAAAAAGAAATGGCACTTATGGACTTGAACACCGTTGTCCACATGAAGCCTAAGAATGGTGTTCCGTTTGCGCTGAGAGCACCAATCAGAGCGGTAAACGGAGACCTCAAAGGTTTCTTCGAAGACACATCGAAAAGCATGGCGCTTGGCGTGGACATGGACCAAGATATTCTATAGGAAGATGTTGAAGCTGGTTACAAGCAGAAAGCTGCTATCCTAAATTTTGCGATATTGCTCTGCGCAAGAAGTAAATAATCGCGGCACCTAAAATCACATTGCCACCCAACCCCAGGATAAAAAGAGTCCTGATCAAGCTGAAATTGTGTAGTTGCCGACCAATTCTTGAATTAGCCAGGTCTCGATTCGCGTCAATCAACACCTTCAACGATTGTTGAATTTGTTGTGCACTTTCATGCATCGGCATGATCATCTCACGCGCGTTTTCCCGCGTGACTTTTGCTTCCCCACTCTCAACCTTGGCGATTTGCTGATCCATTGCCTTCAGCGTGACAGGCAGCAGGTCAGCCACCCTGAAGAGCGCGTCAAATTGGACTTTATCGGTTTCCTGCACAAGCCCTTTCAACTCCAATACATCATATGGAATCTGACGCGTGGCTTTGACATAACGATCGGAAAACAATTTGCTCTTAGTGACGGACAGTCCGCCGGCTGCAACGCCTGCATCGTAAATTCTCTTCGATAGATCGCTGGCAACAGTAGATATTTCCTTTGCTCGCATAGTTCGCAAAGTCATAGTCTCAGACTCGTTCATTGCTGAAAGAGAAAGCGCGAATACAAAACAGTTGAATAGAATCAATGCAGGCAGCAAGACATTGGCGATTTTGCGGCTATTCTTGTTCATCAAACTTACTGGCGCTTTTGGCAGTCGGCAGGCGATTGAAGCTCGCCTCGTTCGATAGAATTCTTTGTTGAGTCGCCGTCAAAATTGATTTCGGTCGATCGGGTGGTATCAGCTCTGGGTGCCCTTTCGATTGCAAAAACTGAATAAAGTTCTGGCGATAATCAAAGCCATTAAATTCATCAATCGGATTGAAGTCTTCAAGCTTCTCTTCAATCACTACAATGGTGTCTTCGAATTTTACTTTGCCATTTTGATTGAATACGCGGCATTCCACAACAGCTTTCACAGTGCCGTCCGGTTGTGGTGTGGAAACACTCAAATCTTCCTGCTGAAATGAAGACATAATTTGATTGGTTTCTTTATCGACGCGAACTCGCGTGGAAAGCGAAAACGAGACGTACTTGGTCGAATAATTTTCATAGATGGTTTTTCGCTGCGGCATCTGGTATTCGACATAATCGTCTGTTTCTACCTTGGCGACACTTGTGAAGGTCGGCTGCCAGATTCGTCCTTTGGCATCCTGCTGATAGCCGGTAATCAAATCTGCGCGAGTTTGATATGAGACAGGTCTTCCCTCCACATAACGTGTAGTGTTCTCTTTATGCCAGGTCCCAGCAAACCAATCGGGAACTCTGCGCCAACCGGTTATCCGCTTGCTCGTGTCTGAAGTGCCGCCCTTCAGCTTCATGCTTTCACCCTCGCGCAATCCAGCTTGCAAAGGCTCCAGACTTTCGCTGAACTCGATATTTGCTTTTAGCGGCTCGGCAATAGCCGGTGTAACGCAAATTGAAAAGGATTGTGAGAAAAACGCCAGCAGGGCAATCGCCCGAGCAGCCGCGAGTGTCCGAAAAAGTTTCGATCGGTCAAATTTCAAAAATTTTGAAAGCAAAAATAAAGTGACCAATTACACAATCTCACGGCGGCTGTCCTTACAAAAGCTCACTTTATCAGGACAAAAGATTTTGTGTCCAAAGTAACTTACAGCGTTAATTTTCGCCCCGCATTTGGAAAATAAGAAAAAGTCGACCCCAATTTGCCGATTTGGCTCGCTGAAAAATTCTGCTATCCTTGCACCAACTGCCTTTGCATTGTCAGTATGCCAAAACCGTCCTTTGGAAACCCAGGGATTTAGAGATTTAGAGAGATATGAGCAACGAACCCCGCTTGCCAACGCTGGTCAACCAGGCTACCGGCGAAAGATACGTTCTAAATGATCCTTCGATTAAGTTAGGGCGAGCAGACGACAACCAGGTCGTCCTGCCTGACGACGGTTATGCCTCAGCCAGTCACGCGCGCATTTATTGGGACAATGGCTGGTGGGTTGAGGATCTTGGAAGCAGCAACGGAACGAGCGTCAACGACAAATTGCTGTCGCAGCCGCATCAACTGGCGCCGCTTGATGTCATTAAAGTGGGCAGAACCTTTTTCCGCATCGAATAGCCTGCGCTTTCGATGTTCGCAACCTTACCGAAAGGCCACTTAATTGTTGCCCTTATCCGTGTATTGCCAGAACTGGCCGCCTTCGTCGAAGCCTGAGGTCGTGCCGGGGATTGTATTGTCCACAGGCTCCTGCGGCTTTACGATTACCGGCTGCTGAACCACGCCCTTGCCTCTTACATAATGATAGGTGCCTGAATTCGAGCCTTTGTCCCCGTCGACAGATGAACTTGTCGCTGACGATTGCCCGCCAGTCTTAGTATTCGTAGCGGGTGGCGGTGTATCCGGCGAAGTTGAAACACCGGGAGGCTGGTCTGTTGTAGCAGGAGGTGCAGGCGGGGGCTGGGGAGACAGGAAGGAAGCCACCACCATTATTAGAAGCAAAACCACCACCAGGGCAGCTCCACCAATCAGCATCTGATTGTCTTTCTTCTTTTTGGAAGCAATCGGACAATCGGCCGTCATGAACTTGCCGTCTTCGCGCTTGTACAGAGGAGCGTTGCTGCGATTTTCTCTCTTGAAAATCAGCAACTGAGCTTCTGTCATGTCAAAACCGGCGAAATTGTAGACCTGTAAGCTGCATTCCGTGCAGTATTTCACCCTTTCCTTTGGATTGTCGGGGTTGTCCGTCCAAACGAATGGGCAGCCGGTCTGGGCTAGCTTGTAGTCATCTTGAGTGAGAACCTGTTTGGGCGGCTCGGACATCTTTTGGGCAATGGACTCGGCCATCTTTTCTTCTGCACGCTGAACGGATGCCGAAAGACTGTCTTTAAGGAAATCCATATCAAGCATGGTTCGGGCGACAAACCGCTCCGGCTTTCTTGTTCCGGGCTGTGCACCTTCGGCGCTGTTTTGCTCAGCGTCCTGGTGCTCCTGATCGTGAGGCCAAACAGTTGTTACACCTTTGAAGCCCTCTTCCGTCACCCGCGCCGGTGTGTTTGCATGATGATCTTCTATAGAGTCATCATGCGGATCGACGTTCATTTCCACAGTGCCGGTGCGCTTAGTCAATGCGTTAGCGCCGCCCTCGAAATCGGGAAGCGGCGCCTCGACCGTCCTGTCAATTGGCTCTTCAGCGGCTGGTCCTGGCTTACCGATAGTTTCTATTGTGTGCAAAGAACGCGAAACTCGCAATGGAGCTTGCTTGGCATCAAGATTGAATTCGGGAGTAGCCGGAATTTCTCCAGTGCCTTGAGTGCCGGAAGCCTCGATGCTTTCTCGAGGCGCTCGCACGCTTGGATAAGAAGAACTGGTCTCTATGCCGTGTTTGCGGATGTTCATCAAAGTCTTGCGCAGCTTCTCAACACGCGGCGAAGGCGGGCTCATCGGCTTATCTTCTTTTAGAGCCTGAGCAAACTCACTCAAGTCTGCGATACTCACATCATCAGTGCCTTGCCGTCTTTCCGGCTCAGGTGCAAGATCATGTTCGGCGGATTGATGCTTCTGCTCCACGGCTGGAGATTTTTCTTCGAATGCAATCGCATTTGCCTCGGCAATCAATTTTCCGATATCGGGAGAATCACTCTCCAACATCGTCTTTGCGACTTTGCGTGGCTGTGCCGCAGCGGGCTCAGGATTTTTTGTAGTTTCCAAAACAGGCTCAATGGCCGACTGGCTCTCACTTTCCGAGTCAGCATCGGAACTTTCTTGACCTTCCATTGACGCTACAAGCTCAAAGAGATCTTCAGCTCTTACATCAAGCAGCGTTCTTGCAATCGGTCTTTCAGAAGATTTCTTGCCGCTCTGCTGATTTGGTTCCGAGACTTCGGGCTCAGCTTTGGATTCGTGAACTGTCTCAATTGATTGAACAGATTCCGCAGCCTCTGCCGTTTCTGCATTTTCTGCCTCTTTGATGGCTGCAGCAATTTCGTCTTCTATTGCTCTCGACGACATTTCAACAGAGTCCCGCAGGCCTGTTGTGTCCATCTCCATCATTGTCTTTGCGACTTTTCGCTCGCCACCTTGCGGCGCCGCTTTCTGCGTGCCGGTCGCCTTAGCGGCGGCTTCCGCCAGCCCGCTGATGTTTACTTCCAAAATTGTTTTTGCAACTTTTCTTTCCGAGTCGCGAATTAAAGCCGCGTCAGCAGGCGGAATCGTGTCTTCGACTCCCGATTGCGGCGAGTCCACGGTCGGCTTGTCGCCTTCAGAAATTTCCTTTCCAGGCGAAGCGTCTATCTCGTCATCAATTAAAGTCTTTGCGACCTTCCGCTTCGAACCGTCAGATGTGGAAGTCTCGCTTGCAGCCGGAGTTGAGATTTCGACTGTCTTATCTATATCTTCGGGCTCGCGTACTTCAGGCTTTAATTCTGTAGTTTCATCATCTGTAGATTCTTGTTCTACCACTTGCTCAACAGCAACCGGCTGCTTTCCGCCCTTGCTCTTTTTCTTGCTCTTGCCTTTTGCTTGCTTGTCAGATTGGGCAGACTTCTTTACTTCAGGCTTCGAAGGCTCCGGCGTTTTATCCTGAGATTTAGCTTCAGGTACTGCCTCGGCTTTCGGCGCACTCTGTGAAGGCTTTGCGCCCGACTGCTCACCCTTTGCAGAACTCTTCTGTACTTTCGGCTCGTCTTTGACGGCGGGCGTGGGACTAGTCTCAGCCTTCGCTTTACTCGTCTCAGCCTTCTGAGCCTTTGGAGGTTGAGCGGGTTCGGCTGGCTTCTCTTTTACCTGCGACTGAACAGGTTTAGTTTGCTGTTCCTTTTTCTTCGAAGCATCGACTGCAGCCTTTTGCGGCGCGGAATCGTCTTTGCCCGCCTTCGCCTGTGGCTTTTGGACGTTTTGCTTTGTCTGCTTAGGAGAAGCCTTCTTCTTTTTGCTCATGACTATCCAAGACTCAGCGCCAAAACCCTTTCGCGCCCGCCATCATCATACCGCAGAACATTCATGTTAATTTCTAATCTTGGAATCCCCTAAAATTTCCTGAGCGGGCGTACATTAGACATGTCTGTCCAGTTGATGACATGGACAAAACAAGGGAGCGACAAATGCAGGCGAGAAAGTATCCCAATTACCGCAGGCGCACTAAGCGCGGTGCTGGCATTGCCGAATTCGGGCCAGGATTTTTCGTGCTCCTGATTTGCATCTTCTTTCCGCTGTGCGACCTTATTAGTATCGGTGTTTCATACTGCCTGATTATGGTATTGAATTACAACCAGATTCAGCAAGCATCCTTAGTTGACAGTGCCGAAGCGCAAGACCCGGGCGGCGCTGTAAAGAAAGGAATTCCGGACACATGGAAAAACGGCATGGGCCGTTTTGTAAACATGTCCGGCAATGTGCAGACTGACATTTCGTACCGCAACGGTCAAACTGAAACAGGACAGGGAGCCAATGGTGCGCAAGACAAAATCGTAAGACTAAGAACAACGATCACGTGCAATCCATTTTTGCCAATCCCATTCTTTTTCGGAATACCCGGCATTAATGCGCCTTTTCCGCTAGTTGTTTTTCAAGAACGTCAAATGGAAAATCCTGATTTCGCACCATAATCAGATTTTGTCAAAAACAGGAGTGGTAATTGAATTCAAAGCAGCGCAAGCAAAACCGAACACGAGGTGCAAGCCTTATAGAAGCGGCTCTGGGAGCTTTGATACTGGTTCCAATTGCACTGCTTATTGTAGACATCATGTGCCTGGTCTTTGCCAATTCAGTCAACGATACATGCGCCAAGAATTGTGCAAGAGCCGGAGCAAATCAACCTAATGGTGGCGCGGCCAACGCCGCAGCAGAAAAAGCTCTGGCTACTTTTCAAAAGTCCGGAATAATTAAATCCATCGTTTTGTCAGATTTAACCTATCAAGGCGAAGGCGGCAACTGCATTTGCGTTACGGACATGGTAGTCAATTTGCCGGTACCATTTCCAGGTTTTACCAGCGCTAATTTTCGCAATCGCGCCGTAGAACCGATCGTCGGAACAGCCGATCCCACAAAACCAAACTGAAATGCGGAGAAATCTTTTGATGAGAAGAGTGTCTAGAAGGCGCACACAAACCGGCTCGGTAATGGCAATAGCGGCCGGACTGTCATTCACACTGGTGATTCTCGGCGTAGGCTTTTTCTTCTTTACTATGTACATGGGCGCGCAAAAGGAGACCAAGAATGCCGTCGATGCCGGCACGCTCAACGTAGGCAGACGAGCTCTCAAGGATATTTCAGTTACGGTCAACCCACTGGGGCGGTACGGCGACATAACCAGTGACAAAGTCAATAACAAGATTACCGACTGCGACAGCCAAATGAATTTGCGCAGAATTAATCGCATGTGGGCAAAAGCTATGCTTTTCAAAATCAATGCCCTGGCAGCGCAAAATGACGGCACCGGTGGCAGTGGCAATTCCAATGCCTCAGACGCCCTTTCGGAATGCGAGTCTATTAGCAATCAATTGGCCGCCAAGCTCAAAAACCAAACAAACCTTCACGACTTCTTCACTGATGTAGCTTCAAGAAATTCCGTGCGCATGATTGGACAAGGCGCCAAAGTCAGCGTCATAGCAGGGCAAAATTGGCAAACGGCGCAGATGGAGAAAAACGGTGAAAGCAACGTAATGCTGGGCGGCAGCGGCGGCAACTTTTTTTCTCCGCCGGGATTCGATTGGAATTCGTCGGATCTAACTACAACCACACGAAAACCGGCTCCACAAGGCTCCAACGGCGTAACCTTTTTCAAGGGATACCAACCCATAACTCTGGGCGGGGCCAATTATTGGCAGGTACCCTTCCTCTACGATGAAAAACCACATTTGGTGGCACGCTCGAATTTCGAACCTGAAAAAACAGGTCCTTCCGGATGGTCTAGTGCAGTACCCAACGCTTTTTCTTGCGAAGGACTCGCATCGCAAGCCGGTCGTCCTGCAGAAAAAGCAACTTCGTGGATGATAACCAATCCGCGACAGACCTTCAAAGCATCAATCCCTACAGGCTTTGTAAAAATAAGAATCGAAAAACCGCAAGTTGAGTATTACTTTCTTCCTCACGTCGGCGGACCTTTTGTTCACTACACACCAGGTGACGACACCTATGGATTCACTATTTCAAACCCATCATGCACAGCACCCGGCTTCGGTGTACTATGTGCGACCTCCACAGCCGATCCGGTTCTGGGCTCCGATGTTGTCGGACGAAGCGTCGACGATTTGCTTTTCGACCACCCGGGAATGTCCGCGGGAGACAAGGCAAATTTAGAGCGCAATTTGGTGTCGCGCTGCAATCAAATGATAAGCAAGCCTGGCGTGACGATTACTACAGGGCAGATGCATAACGCATTGAGCAATGACGAGAACAGACTGGCTTTGTTAGCGGGGCAGCAGAACTTCTATATGTACAGCCCTGATGGCGAAACTATAAAATGCCGCTCTCTCGTTAGCCCTTTCTTGACACCAGAGGCTCCCTGGTTGTTAGCGGTATCGGGCAATAAAGCAGACGGCAGCGAAAAAGCTTACAAAGAGGAAGAAGGCGTTGGACCACCTTCATTCGGCAAGGCCACGCCTGACCCATTTTGCAAAGTCATTTCGCCAGTCGCTCCGGGTGTTCCATGCGGTCTGCTAACCTTCAAATTAAAGAATTTCTGGAAATCCGGCACCGGAACCAACCATTGCCTGGGTGAAGTTCGTTGTCAGCGCGGAACTGATGTGCACACAGTTACAATATCAGTAGTCACCGTAATTTAGCCGCCATAAAAGGGGAAAATGAATGTTGGAATGCAGGCTACACAGGCTTTCCGAAAGTAAATCGCTAAGGGTGCTGGCAGCATTGTTCGTTGCTTCGGCATTTTCGACTGGTGCGTCTATAGCTCAACCGAGTCCGCAAGTACTTGAACGATTGCGTGCGATGGGACTTTCGCCTGACATGAAGGCACCTCCAGCATGGGCAATTCCTGAAGGTGTAAAGCGCAATGACACAGTGCCGAGCAACTTTCCGATTCCGATTTATCGCAGCAATGTATACAACACTACGTTCTACAACACCACTAAAGGTTCGCCGTCCGCATCTGTTTCGATAAGCACCAAAGATCAACCCGAGATTGTCTATCGGTTTTACCAATCACAGCTAATTAGCGCCGGATGGAGAACCCAAGTACCCACGCCGGAGGCTCTGGCAAAGATGGGTGTAAAGGGGCAGTACTACATGATCAACGGAACCAAAGAAATTCAAGTCTTCAACTTGACCATAAGATCCAATCCCCAAGTGGCAGGCTCTGTTGTTTCAATTAACTGGTACATCAATCAAAATCAAACAACGAAGTAGCGATTGGGCGCAGGCTGGTAAAATTCCTACATTGGAATCATTGCCAGTCCCCAACCGGTAGAGAGTCTACATGACCAGCTTTCGTTCAGGAAAAAACACCGTTCAGAAAATGCTGGCGGCGACAGTGCTTTCGGCTTTTGCAATCGGAACGGCCACAGGTTATTCAGCATTTGCGCAGACGGGAAAAAATCTCTCGAACGCACAGTTGACGGAATTTGTTCGCGATCCATCCAACGGCGCCAGGGCATTGAGTGTCTCGGTCGTTGGAACTGGACCATCTGTGACTGTTCTGGCAGAAGAGAAGGAAAGCTCCACTGACAAAGATTTGAAGATCGACGCTGTTTTTCTTGCCAAAGCGTTGATAGAGGGCGCTTCAGGGCAAGTCGAAAAGGTCAAAGTCCTCTTCAGTCAATCGGGAAAAGGCGGGCGCCACATCACGGTCAGCCGAGGCGAAATTACCGACTATGGCTCGGGCAAATTGAGTGCTGAAAAACTGCTCGGCTCCCTGACCCTTGTTGCCGTACATGCCGACAATGCACCGGAAATTTCAGACGGTCCTGAAGTGGAAAGGCGCCTTTTGGTGTGGAAACGCATTGATAAATTGCGCGCGCAGGGCACCGGCGTCTCGCCATTCGAGACGATTTTCAAAGAAATTCAAGGACTGGCAAAAGCAAACGATGCGGAAAAAGTGTCTCAGCGCTTGACCTATCTCGAGTCCAAGCTCTCAGGACAGGAAGAACAAGTCAAACAAGCGCAAAAATCTTTGAGAGGGCGGGGCGTTCCGTCGATACGAACCGCCGCCAACCCGGCTCCGGCTACCGGCGGGGCCGCCGCTCAGCCGCCTCAAGCTGGTGCGCCACCGGCTTCATCGACCGGCGAGGAAAACATTCCTGCCGATGCTGAAAGAGTGAAAAGCGTCTTCAACTCCCAGGGCAACGAAATTATCGGTCAGGTGATGAGAAAAAACAGCACAGACGGTTACAGGCTCAGAGATCTGAAGATTGAAATCGAGAAGCAATTTCGCCAGCACGAAGACGGTAAAGCATTCACTTCAATTGGCATGTTCGACAAAATAGCAACCAAAACCCTTGGCTATTCGTTCTTGACGCCCAGCGGGGGCGCAGGCGGCATGGGTCATCCCGGCGGAATGGGTCCAGGTGGTGGACCGCCCGGCGGCATGGGACCTGGCGGCGGCGGTCCGCCCTTCTAATTCGTGAAGGGTCTTTCCGATTATTCATGTTTTGATTGAATCACGCGTGAAGACAGGGAATATAGTTACCGGATTGGGCCAGAGGGTGGAAACCCGACGTGAGTTCCGGTGCAAAATCATCAGGCGATACGCGAGACAGAGGCAAGTCTCGAGATCCTCTCGTGGGGACGGTTTTAGACGGGCGATTTCACATTGACGATGTGCTCGGCTCGGGCGGCATGAGTGTTGTCTATTTAGCCACTCAAAGCCGGGTCAATCGCCAGGTGGCGATCAAGACCCTCAAGTTGGCAATGGACAGCAAGGAAATCTACAGAGAGCGATTCCACCGCGAAATCAGCTTGCTCTGCTCTCTTGCTCATCCGCACATCGTCACCGTTTATGACTGCATCTTTGATGAAGAGCAGCAGCCCTATGTCGTCATGGATTATTTGAGAGGGCGCAGCTTAGAAGCGCTGATCAAAGAAGAAGGTGCGCTGGATATCGACCGTTTTGCGCGCATTGTCGTTCAAGTTTGCAGCGCGCTCGAATACGCCCACAAAAACGGCGTCATTCACAGAGATTTAAAACCAGGCAATCTTGTCCTCATGGATGACGAGATGGATTTCGTGAAGGTCGTCGATTTCGGTCTGGCCAAACTGAATGAAGAAGGACGCAAACTGACACAATCAGGAGAGCTGTGGGGGAGCCCACCATATCTCAGTCCTGAGCAGTGCATCGGAAAAACGGAAGACGCGCGCTCCGACATTTATTCTTTCGGATGTGTGATGTACGAGATGCTCACTGGAAAAGATCCGTTTCACTCAGGAACCACAATCTATGAGCTGATTCAACTGCACGTCAACACACCGCCACCACTAATGCGCGATATCAATCCTGGCTTGAGAATGCCGGATGAGTTGGAAACGGTCATTTTCAAAGCGATGGCAAAGGATCCCAAAGACCGCTATCAGAGCGCGCAAGAACTCAGTAATGCTATCGTCAAAGCGTGCGCCGAGGGAAATTCGCGCGAGTCAGGGAATTTGAAAATCATGGCTGGAAACTCGGGCGCGCACCAAAACCCGATATTAGCAGGGACAGCAGCATCGCCCGTCCCAGCCGCATCAATCGGCGCCAAGGTCAACAATTTCAATTTGGCGCTCGATCCAATGGCAGGAATGAGCATTGAAGATGCTTTTCTGGACAGAACGGCAAAGAAAACATCTGAAATTTCAATGCCTGATTCCGGTGAAAAGAAAGCTCCGACCAGACAACTGGCCAGAGACCGCTTCAGCGATCTCGACACGGAAAGCGAGCCAAAGAAGGCGCCGGCAGGCAAATTGGTCATAATCGGATTTGTGGTCGTGCTGCTTTGCGCGATCGCCCTGTTTACAGTTGTTACCATGAAGTCTGAAAAACCCGCAACGGCCATCATTCCCACCACACCTGTAGAATCAAGCACAGATTCGAAAGCCTCACCAATGCCACCACAAGAGTCTGCCAAAGAGCCCGTACAAAAACCTCCGCCCTCACCCACAGAGACGAGCGTTGCGCCGCCTGCAAAAGTTTCCGCACCGCCAGCGGTGCGCATTCAAAGCCCACCCAAACAGAGAATTGCTCCGAGAATAAAGCAAACCACAGCAGCAAAACGCGCTCCATCCGCCAAGCCGGCAGCCGGTTCTGCAAAGACTTCAAAACCGTGGGATGCATTGCAAGGGATGAGATCGAAATGAATAAGGCAATCGTTTTTACCCTGGCAATTTCTTTTCTGACTACACCGCTTGCTCTGGCACAGGAGGCAAAGGACCAGGCTAAATTTCCTGGCCATCCGGAAATTACTTTTCACGGACTTGATCAAAAACGAGCACATCTGAGAAAACGGGCAAGAGAATTGTTTGCCATCGGGAAATTGCCCATGGCAGATTCAAATCATGTCAGTCAAGAACTCGGCAAAATCGAAGCGAGCGAAAGCGCTTTCAAGGCTAATGACGGCATTCTAGACGCTCAGGAAATGTCGAGTTTGACAGCCGACTTGCACAAACTGTCCAAATATCTCGACAAATTCCAGCCGCTGCCTGAGATTTCATTGCGCCGAGCAGAACTGGAACGTCGACTCAACGATGCGCTTGGCTCCGGGAGATTGAGCGCCAGTGATGCCAGTACCTTGAAAGCAGATCTAGTACGCTTGAATGGGCTGGAAGCGACGTTCAAAGATTCGGACGGCGGGCTAAGCGATGAAGAAATCATCGAGCTGGCGAAAGAATATGACGCTGCAGCTGCCCGTCTGGACAAAAGTCTTCCGGCATTGCCGGATATATTAGCCAGGCAAGCAGTCATTCAAACGCGCATCAACGAAGCTTTCAAAAGCGGTGCCATTTCAGAAGATCAAAAACGTGACTTCACCCATGAATTCGCACGAATTAAGGACGTCGAGATGGCTTTTCGCAGTTCTGACAATTCACTATCGGACTGGGAAGCGATGACCGTTGCAAAAGACCTTGATCGTTTGGAAGCGGAAATCAATAATGGCATGGTTGTGCCATCGAAAATTCACAA
>PNKB01000107.1 GCA_013997645.1 Cyanobacteria bacterium PR.3.49 | reverse complement strand
ACGATTTGCCTGAATACGTTCGTCGGAAACGCCCATCAATTTGCAAAAGTGTATATAGACATGTTCATACGCTTTAGCCGCAAAGCTGAAGGTAAGAGGAGTCGTCACCCCCTGATATGACTCAGAAATATTGCTGTTGTCCCAAATTCTCAGAGTTCCATCTTCCTTGAGTGTAGTGATGGGGCGAGCTTGCAGGATGAACAGCTGAATTCCATCGTGCGCCCATTCGATGTCTTGCGGGCAACCGAAGTGTTTCTCAATAGCGCGAGCCGTATTGGCAATTTCCAAAACTATAGAATCGTTTATGTCCACGGCAATAGTGTGTTGTTTTCTTAAAACTGCATTGTCACTGTGGACATATATTAGATCCCCTGTGACTTCGCCAGACACGAGTTTATCGGCTAGCCCATCAACAGCGTTTATGACTACTGTCTTTCTGTCACCGCTAATTGGATCGGCACTGAATGCGACACCTGCCAGTTTTGCATTGACCATTTTTTGAACGATTACTGCCGTTCCGGAATTCGTCTTTTGAAGTTTCATGCCTGCCTGGTAAGCCGAAAGGCGTTCGTTAGAGCCTGACAGCCAAACGGAACGTACTGCGGTCATCACCCACTCAGGACTTACATTTAAGAAGCTGTCGAGTTGACCTGCATATGATGAGTTTTTGCCATCCTCATTGACTGCGGACGAGCGCACCGCCAGCAGTGCATTCTGAAACTGCGGCAGCGCAAGCGACTCCGTCAGTTCTGCCTGAAGCAAATGGTCCTGCCGGCGAGCATCATCTCCAAGTGCGCTGGGAACGATTGTGAGCCAGTCAGGAACGTTGAAACCAGCAGATTTGAGTTTGAAAAGATTCGCAGCTTTATTGCCAGTGAAATTTGGCGAATGTTTTTCAATACCTAGAATTATGTTTTTCATTTTTGGACCTTGGTGGTTTTAGAATATTTTTTCTACGGTGGCAATCATTGAAGGAACAGTTCCGAGTGCCAGATATGTGATCAATGTCCATGCTCCGGAAAAGGCTTCGAATGATTTTCCGCTGTGTGGTTTTTTTACAAAATTGATGGCGATTGCTGCAGCGCAAGCAACTAGAGTTGCCGTTAAAATCGCTATTGGCAATGCGAAACCTAATTTGGCTGCGGTGGCGATCGCCAATGTTCCACTTAGGATAATCGCGGTCATCCAGGCTGCAGCCGCTGGGCGAAGTCCCCAGGCGGATGAATAAGTCGTAACGCCTTCTCTTTCGTCGCTTTTCGCTTTGATTTTTCGCCCAATTTCAATGATGACACCATTGCAGAAGCTGACAGCGAGGAACAGCCACAAACCTGTTGGTGGCAATGCGTTTCCCTTCATCCAGTCGAATGCGGTAATGAAGATGTCGACGAAGAGCAAAATGAGCATGTGCGTCCATAAGTAAGTGAAAGGATGCTTCCTGAGCCAGTCGCCTACGAAAAATTCAACACTCATGAGCGCCAAATACAGCCACGTTAGAACCAGCGGCAGGAGCAAGGTCTGTTGATAGGTAAAAGCGAGTGCTAATTGAACACAAGCACCAAGCCCACCCAGAACGGCGAGCTCTTTGAGTTTTACAAGTCCGCGCGGCACCGGTCTATCCGGTTGGTAGCGGCAGTCTTCGTCGTTATCCTTGAATTCGTCTGCTACCCGAAGCTGGAAAAAGAGGATCAACGAGCAAATGTAGGCAGCAAGGAATGCCTGCCAATCGGGAAGACCGGAAGCTCCGCGCATCATTCGCGACACGCACAATCCGGAATATGAGAAAGCCGCCACGATTGCGCCGTATTGGAGCAAGGGAAAACGTTCATTTAAGTAGATCAACCAGCGATTGGATTTCATATTCACAGATGCGCAAAACGGGCGGCAAAACCGGGAAGGTTCTACCACTGACCACTGAGCTTACTGACTCATTCTATGGTCACATGTTTCCGTAAATACAGAGATGCGATCACTTTGCCGAGTGATCGCATCGAAATTGGTTAGGCGGTTTCGGGTCGGCCTAGTATTGCCGCTCATAACGCTGCTGTCTGCCCCGGTTACTGCGTGGGTCGTATTGAGAGTTATCGTATTGGCCCTGCGAGTCCCAATTATTCCTCTGTGGATTTATTATTGCGGGCTTTCCCGTGTTTCTTTCGCTGAATAAGGGATAAAGATTGGATTTATATTCAATGCTATTGTTTGCGTTGTTGACAGACCAAATTTTCAACACCTGCTCAGTAACTGGCACTTGTGCATGCTTATCACTGTTAAGACTGAGTGATGCCTGGTACCCCTGGTCTTTTAGAGCAGCGTTCAATGCTTTTGGTAAAACGTCTGATCCTCCGAGATAATGTTGTTGCAGTGCTCTTCTAAGCACTCCTTCGACTACGGCATTGGGTTTTACACCATCTCTTGCGATGGAGTCTTTCATCATAGTTGCGATCGCTTCTGCAGCAGCTATTTTCAATTCACTATTCGTAATCGTTCTGCCGTCTCCGTCAATCATCGCCAGTCTGGCGAAATTATCTTGCAAGTATTTATCCAATTTAGAGTTGAAGTTCCCTTTTGCGACGTCCATCAAGCTCATAGCACCTGTCAGGTTTGATTGGCTGAGCGCGCTGAGAAGCTGGTCTGCTTCTTGTATATGCTGTGTCATTTCCGGTTTCATAGTCTTTGATGGATCGGCATTGTCCAGCAAAGTGATTGAGCTGGTCACATCTTGCCCGGCGAGCATCGCTTCTCGAGCTCTAAATTTGTCAGCGAATGAGAATTGGTCCAGTTGTTTTCCTTCTCTGGTCAAAGTCACGGTCGATATTGGCACTTCGTCCCCGAGGTCATTCTTGTAAGTAGAAAATTCAACTTTGGCCTGGATGCCTGTACCTTCGAGCGCTCTGTTCAATTCTTTTTCTTGAGCGGCAGCGGCGTCTGCCGATACTGGTCTGCCTGCCCATTGGGCAATCGCGCTTCTTTCTGCGACGCCAAATTGTTCCTTCTCAGCTGCTCGTTCTATTGTTGAAACTACGCCACCACCGATTGCCTGGTTGAACTCAGAATCAGAAATCAGCCCATCTGTGCCGGCATAGCGTCCGAAGTTTTTGAGAAATTGTTTTTGCAGCGCTGACAGCTCTGGATTGAGTTTTTCATTTTTTTCAATTTCAATTGAAAGTTCATTTCTGCTCAAGCCATTCTTGTCTTTGTCCAAGCTGTTTATGGCATTGTAAATGCCTTGAAGAGTTCTCAGTTCTTGCGTTTGAGGGTCACCAAAATCTATCGTCATCGCTCCGTAAACCTGATCAGCCATGGTCGATGCACTTCGAGTCAATATGGAATGCTCTTCCATCGCGTCTACGGCTTGATCTTCCAGTGGCGAGCTCACGCCCTGACTGTCTGCGAGTTCTGGAATTTTCTCAGTACTTTGACTTGTGGATGCCGGTGTGGGTTCAAGGGGTTCTCTTTCAGCGGGCGTGGCCATTTTATTACCTCGTTCTGAAGAACTAAGGGAGAATCGGAAAAGACCGGGACTACAGTGCCCGTCTCTTGTGGAGAGATTAAACCGCCAATGTTGCCGGAAGGTTGCCAGATTGGTTTCAAGGCTAGAAATGCTTACCTGGACTGCTAAAACAGTTAGGCCTTTTAGCGCCGGACGAACCGAATCAACTTGGCGTCGTTGTCGATGGTGTACTCGTAGCCTTCATACATTTGCTGCCCGACCAGCGGGCGCTCGAGAGCTGAGTAGTTTGCTAAAACAGTGACATCGAATTTTTCAATCGGACCCAGTTTCAATCGTTTTATTTTGAACCTTAGAGCTGAGCCTGATCCTGTAACCCCACCTGTCAATGCTCCTTCTGATTCATCGGTGTTCAGATTGAGTTTCTTCAAATCACTGAATGCGAAAGTGACGGCTGCAGCAGAGTTGCCTGTGTCGAAAAACATCGGATATGGACGGCCGTTTACCTCGACATTTACAACCATCTTCGTTCCTTCCCACTGGAAAGGAATTGAGGAGCCCTGTGTATGCGGCAAAGTCGCGCGTGCAGGATTTTTCGCCCCCTTGCGAGTGAGGCGAATGACTCCGGTTGAAGTATCAATTACATAGTCGAAATCTTGTATAAAGGACTGACCCAAAAGTGGCGGTCCGGAATTGTAAGAGATCACTTTGATTGGAAAGCCAGGGCGGAAAATCGTGGAGACTTTCAAATCTGCTTTTATCATCCAATAGGGCTGGTCACCGTCGATTGCCGACCCTCCGGAAAGCCCGCTCGGATTCTCCTCAGGTGTTTTAATGCCCAACTCTTCCAGTTGGTTTTTGCCAATTACCACGCCGGTTGCACCGGTGTCGAAAACCATTTTGACCGGGCGATTGTTGATGAAGCAATCAATGCGCATCTGTTTGTCATTGTGCTCAAAATAAAGTGTCGCTTTCTCCGGCAGGCTGTAAGGAGCAGAGGAGATGCTTCGAGAGTGGCTCGCAGCACCGGTACCATAGGTTTGAACTGTAATTGCGCGAGAGCTGGCTGCGGGGTGTTTGGCTTTGGGATAATTCTGTGAGTCGACCGTTCCTGGTTTCAAGCTTATGCCGGAGATTGCCTGCAATGCCGCTCCGGCATGCTGGTTATTGGGATAACGCTTGAGCAAAATCTGATAGTGGGTGAGCGCGTTGCCGGTCAATCCCTGGTAATGCTCGCTGACCGCCAGATAATATAGCGCTTCCGGATCGCTCTGCGTCGTCCACCAGGCTCGTTGCAAAAGCTTGGTGGCTTCGGCAAATCGCCTTTCTTTCAGCGCCTTGATTCCGTCATCGTATTCTGAGCCGTGCGCGGCAAGCGGCAAGAATAAAAACGCAACAAGAGCTGCCAGGAAAGCTGGAGACTTTTGCGATCGAAACATCACTACTGCTCCAGATCAGGTTCTTAAACCGTCCATTCTTCCTTGCGTTCCGGTGGATTCTCTCGTTTTATCGACAAGAGAAAACCAATTGACGATAAGTCCACAAGCAGCGCTGTTCCCCCGTAACTGAGGAAAGGTAGCGGCACGCCGGCGACCGGCATGATGCCAATCACCATTCCTATATTGAGAAAAACGTGGAAAAGGAACATACACATAAGTCCCAGCGCCATCAAGCTTCCGGCTGGCTCTCCGCGCGCCTGGTGGGCGATCATCAAAGCACGTATGCAGATGACTGAATAGGCAAGAACCACGAGTGCAGCGATTTTAAAACCCCATTCTTCGCCGACGACGGCGAAAATGAAGTCGGTATGGCGTTCGGGAATAAATGCACCCTGGCTCTGATTGCCCTTGCCTAGACCGGCACCTTCAGGACCACCTGAGCCGATGGCGATCAGGCTTTGCAAGATGTGATAACCGGAACCGCGCGGGTCGTCATATGGATTGACGAAACTGGTCAGGCGCTTTTGTTGATACTCTTTCAAAAGCCCCCACAGGTGCGGTCTGGCCTCGCCCGCTGCATAGTTCCCGCCGCAAATGATCAAGACCATAAGCAGGCGTATCCAGATATTCCAATTGGAAGTTCTCCAGAAAAGCAGCAGGACGACGCCCAATCCGCCGACGAAATAGAGCCACCACTGTTCGTTGACGGCGTTCAAAATCAAGCTTATCAGTGGTGACACGAGCGCCAGCACATCGAATATGGTGGCACCGGCCCAGAAGGTCATGCCGAAGAAAACCGCACCGAAAGTGAGCGATGTGCCAAGGTCAGGCTGCTTGAAGACGAGCACCGCGGGCGGAAGGATAATTGCCAGCACTTTGAAAATGTCGAAGAATGACCTGATCGGGCGAGTGCTCAGCCAAGCTGAAAGAGTAAAGATGACAACAAGCTTGGCAATTTCAGACGGTTGAAGTGTGATAGGTCCTAGCGCGAGCCATCTTTGCGCGCCCTGAGCCGAGTGCCCCTTGACCATAACTGCTACCAGCAAGACCAGGTTGACTACGTACATGATCGGTACGGTCCACTTATTGGTCAGAATTCTGTAAGGCATGCGGCTGAAAATCACCAGCAGCGCGATGCCTACATATGCGAACTCCAGCTGCTTCTGGTAATAGCCCAGATTGTGGACCGAATACTTGAGCGTGCTCAGCCCAATGAATATAAGGAATGCAGTGGCAGCAAGCATTGCCCAATCTATTTCGGTAACGAAACCGAAGATCTGCTTGAGAGCAACGTTGATTGGCAGCGGTCTGGAAAGTGAGTTCAACCGGAACCTCACGCGGGGTCGTATTCAGCTTGCAACTGATAATTATGGCAGACTCGATGATAGTCCGACCGCTGAATAGGTCCTCAAAAGAGAGACGGAGAAACAAAACTGCTTCTCCGTCTCTTGAATTTGAATTGACGAACTTGAGCCTTTCGCTTGACATCGATTCGGAGGATGAGCTTAGCGGCCTTGCCGGCGTGGGCAGTTGTGGACCACCGCCCGGCTCAGTATCCGGAGGCTAACACTTCGAGCGTACGAGTTGGAAATTGGCAATTAATGCCGCCTTCCTGTCGATTTGCTTGAGGTCGAACCTCGTGGTGTCCGGCTCTAAATCAAAATACCGGGCGACCACAGCCGTCAATTCTTCTTCCAGAACTTCCAATTTGCCTGCAGGCAACTCCAGACGGTCATGCGTGAGCATATTACGCATGCGATCTTTCGCCGTCACTGCGGCTGTCCCGGGGGTGGCACCCGTCGGAACCTTAAACAACCAGTCCAATATTTGCACTTTAGGGTTCCTCCACTTATACGCGAACCGGATTGAAGAAGTTGACGATTCTGGTTACCCAGGTATCGTTCTTCACGTCCAGATCCATAAAGGGAACCTCTTCTCCGCGCAGTCTTCGAGCGATATTGCGGAATGCCAGTCCGGAGCGTGTGTTGTCCGTTCCGGAAACCGGCTCGCCCTTGTTGGTCGAGATGATGATTTCTTCGTCTTCCGGCACGACTCCTAAGAGTTTGACCGAGAGAATTTCGAGCACATCTTCGACACCCATCATGTCGCTGTTGGCGACCATTTTGGGTCTCAAGCGATTGAGCACCAGTCTGTATTGCGTGATTTGGTCTTTTTGAGCTTCCAAAAGTCCAATAATGCGATCAGCGTCTCGCACGGCAGACATCTCAGGAGTCGTGATGACTATTGCTTCTTCCGCGCCGGCAATGGCGTTTTGGAATCCGCTTTCGATGCCGGCGGGGCTGTCGACAAGGACGAAGTCGAACATCGACTTCAACTCTTCGCAGAGCTTTTTCATTTGTTCCGCATTGACCGCTGTCTTGTCTCTGGTTTGAGCAGCAGGCAGCAGGCTCAAGTTGGGCATGCGTTTGTCTTTGACGAGTGCTTGCCGCAGTTTGCAACGCTCTTCGACTACATCGACGAGGTTGTACACAACGCGATTCTCCAACCCCATCAAAATGTCGAGGTTGCGCAATCCGATATCCATATCTACAAGGCACACACTCGCTCCAGTATTTGCGAGCGCGACGCCTATGTTTGCGGAAGCGGTTGTTTTACCGACGCCGCCTTTTCCTGACGTTATTACTATTACTCGACCACTCATTCTGTTTACCCGTTTCGCTTTTGCAGTTACTCAGTTGAATTATTTGGGGGGACTACCGAAAACCTTATTGGGGGCTGAACTTAAACACTTTGATTTTGCCGTCCACAATGCGTGCCGTTTCCGGTCCGTTGTGAACGTCATAGTGCAATCGATTGCGATCGGGCGAGCGGGCAAACGCATCGCCGATGCGAATTTGAATTGGTTGCAAACGCAGAGCGCGAATCTCGGCTTCGTTGTTGCCGCCGACACCGGCGCGCGCGATACCGCGCAATGCACCCCATACGGTGATATCACCTTCTGCTACAACCTCTCCACCGGGATTCACGTCACCGATGATGACTATGTGTCCCTGATGGCTCACGGTCTGTCCTGAACGCAGCGTCTGTCTCAAGTACATGACACCGGCCTGAACTGGACCTTTTACTTCCTCTTTTTTATCCGAAGGGGCGGGAGTTTTTTCGGTTTTAGCAGCTTTTGGAGCTTTTTGAGCTTTCGGTTCAAAGTCGATTGGACCGTCCGGTCGATCTGTTAGATCATCCGTGACATCGTCCGTTATCAACTGATTCTCGCTGGGCTCGTAGAAAATCGAGACGCCGGGCTCGTCATCGGATATATTGACCGATTCGTCTTCCCAATCTTCTTCGATTTCCGGATTTTCCGGCACTTTCATTGTCATCGCCGGCAGTGTCATGGGTGTGCCGTCACCGAGGGTGACACCATTTTCCAGGAGCGCGCCGCGCGTCAGTGGCCGTTGAGCAAAGACCTGATAGGGATATACTCCGACGCCTTTGGCAAGGGCGAGTATATGCGCGACTTGAGCGGATGTCAGCTCGAGATCTCCAAGATTGAGCGCCACATTGACGCCCTTCCAGAATTGACTGGACACCTGAAGAGTCGACGAAAGATGGCTTATCGCTTCTTGCATTGAAGCGCAGCCGCCCACGTCTATAAGTACGCCTTGGTCTGGTTGACTGATGATAGCTATTTTAGACATGGGAGTTCACACCGCGTCCTGAATCATTGTTATAGTCGGCGAATCGGTTCTGATTCGTTTACAAATCGTATGAGCTGGAAACCCGCACGTCAAGCCAGTTGAGATACTGAGTGCATATACACCAGTCGCTTTATTCGATGACATAAGAGTAAGGAATTGTCTATCTCCGCGGCCATCGCGTATTTCGTAAAGATAAGAGAGTTTTGATAAACGCAATATTTTCCGAGGATCCCATTCGATATGCCTCAAATGTCCTCTGAGCAAAACGCGCAGCCCGTGCACTTCACGCGCGCGATGGGCTTGCTTGACTCGACTGCGGTTGTCGTTGGCTCAATGATCGGATCAGGCATATTCATTGTATCTGCGGAAGCATCACGTCATTTGGGATCGCCTGGTTGGGTTCTGCTCGCCTGGCTCCTGGCAGGCATTCTCACTGTCGTCGGTGCTGTTTGCTACAGCGAGCTATCTGCTATGCATCCGGAAGCGGGTGGACAGTATGTCTTTTTGCGTGAGTCATTCGGAAAGTTGTCTGCATTCTTATATGGATGGACCCTTTTCATGGTCATCCAGAGCGGCACAATTGCTGCGGTCGGCGTAGCGTTCGCCAAATTTCTCGGCGTCTTCCTTCCGCAGATTGCTAAAACCACCATCTTGTTCTCGCTGGGCGGTTGGAGTTTTAACGCACTGCAATTGGTGTCAATGCTGATTGTCATTCTCTTGACGGCAATCAATTGTCAGGGCATTCATACTGCCAAGTTCATCCAAACATCATTTACCGTTACTAAAGTAGCCGCGCTTGGATTACTTATCGCGCTCGGTCTTTTTAGCTTCGGTAAGTTTCACGGCGTTGAGGCTAATTTCTCATCCTGGAATGCCTTTTTCAGCCCGGTCGACCTTAGGGGCAATGCGATCGAAGGGTTGAAACTATTGGGAGTCCTATCCCTGGCAATGGTGGGTCCGTTGTTCTCAAGCGACGCCTGGAATAATCTGACTTTTGCCGGTGAAGAAGTCAAAGAACCGACAAAGACTTTGCCGCGCAGTTTGATGCTGGGGACAGGTCTTGTCTGCTTGCTTTATCTGACAACCAACATCGTCTATATGCTTTTGCTGCCTTTAAAAGGAAGCGCAACCGGAGCAACGGTTATCGAGCGCGGCATCCAATTCGCCGCCGAGGATAGAGTGGGCACTGCCGTCGCTCAAATTATCTTCGGACCGCCCGGAGAGTTCATCATGGCTGCGGCAATTATGGTTTCAACTTTTGGCGCTTTGAATGGTTTGATTCTTGCCGGACCACGCGCATACTACGCAATGGCGCGTGATGGACTATTCTTCAAAAAGTGCGGCGAGCTGAGTGCGAAGACTCACGTTCCAACTTTTGGTTTAATCATGCAGGGTGCTTGGTCCTGCCTGCTGTGTTTGTCGGGAACGTACAGTCAGCTTCTCGAGTATGTGATTTTCGCAGCGCTTCTTTTCTACGTTCTTACAGTTGCCGGCATTTTTGTTTTGAGAAAGAAACAGCCAGATGTAGAACGTCCATACAAAGTTCCATTTTATCCTGTATTACCCGCACTGTATCTGGTGCTGGCATCGCTAGTCATGATCGGGCAAATTTGCTTGTCACCGGAATTCAGCGGCAAAGGTTTGCTGATCATTCTTTCCGGATTGCCGGCATATCTTCTCTGGTCGCGCGCCCGCAAAGCTGTTTGAACAGGGTGCGTTTGTCGCTTTTGTCGGTCCTTATAGAAGCAAAAGAAAGTTTGTCGACATAGCCGCGGGATTGCTTATGGCAAGCGAAGTGGATGCGTAATCCATCGAAAGAGTGTGATTAATTCGCTAAATTGAAGGTTCGTATTTTGCTCGGGTTATTTCATACGGCAAGTACTGTGCCTGCAATGCTCTGGTGAAGGTGTCCAAACTCTTTGGTCTAATCGTGCTTTGACCTCTAAGGTACGCGATTACATCTTCTTTGTCCGTCACTTTGTCCCATTCAGCATTTGCCATACTGAACTCCTGTTCGTCTATAAATTTCTGTTCCCCGTTTTTCGGATCCAGGTTTGTACCGCCACTGGAGAAGAACCCAAGCATTTTGCCGATTTTTTCATCTACGGCAGTAAAATGCTCATCCCTTGCTTCAGCTATGTTCGCAACTATCGGCACCTCAATTGCATCAAACTTAGGTGGGTACATTCCCCAAATGCCACCATAGACGGGCATGTCTTCCCATTTGATGTTCTCCAAACCAGAGACATTCGATATTTCCTGGAAATATATAGATCCGTCAGGTCTAACTTCTGCCGGTGTTACAAGATTCTTGTCGCCGGTATGTCCTGTTGGTTCAAATGAATGAGATTGCCAATCAGCGAAGCTCATCCCGCTTAGAGAAGCGCCCGCATGCTGGATGGGAATGTCCGGAACTTCAGGTTTAAAAACCACAAGTTAGCCCTCTCTTAGAAGGAGAAACGAAAGTTCGCTGAAGAACTTTGAAAAATTATTGGGTGTGCAGAGATGTGCCAACAATCTATCGGCAATCACGTGAAAAACACATGAGAGCCTGTCAGCCCGTATTTCTCGACATTTCGACCTTAACTGCCGAACAAATGCTTCGCCAGTTGCTCGGCTGCTGAGTGGGGATCGACTTCGTGATCGACTACCTGTCCTAGCATTTTTTGATTGTCGTTTGATGTTTCCAGCGCTGCTTTCAAATTGTCGCGAGCCATTCCGGCAACAAGTTCGGCAAGTTCTGCTTGTACTTTCAATTTGCGACGCTCTTTCAGTTCGCCTGATGATTGCAAAAATTCTCTGTGTTTCTGAGCTGCTTCCCAGACACCATCCACGCCTTCGTTTGTTTCAGCCACACAGCTAATCACCGGTGGACGCCAGTCGTTTTTGAAGTTGGTCAATTCCAGGCTGGCCATGATGTCGGTGGCAGTCTTGTTTGCTCCAGGCAAATCGGCTTTGTTGACGACGAAAATATCTCCGATTTCCATAATTCCTGATTTGATAGCCTGTACGTCGTCACCGGAGCCGGGCATGAGCACAAGAATTGTCGTGTCTGCTGCCTGCGCAATAGCCAATTCGCTTTGACCAACTCCGACTGTTTCGATGATCACAACGTCGTATCCGGATGCTTCGAGCATGCGCACTGCATCATAAGTGCCCATCGCGATGCCGCCGGAATGTCCGCGGTTTGCCATCGATCTTATGAATACCGATCTGTCCAGAGTATGAGCCTGCATGCGAATGCGATCGCCGAGAATGGCTCCGCCGGTGAATGGGCTGGACGGATCTACAGCCAGCACGCCGACTTTCAAATTGTCTTTGCGCATGGATGTGATCAAAGCATCGACAAGGGTTGATTTGCCCACACCAGGCGAGCCGGTGACGCCGATTAAATGTGCGCGCCCTGATTGTTTGTAGAGCTGCTTCACAAGCTGTGTTGCTTGCGGTCCGCCGTTTTCTACCACGCTGATTGCGCGTGCCAGCGCGCGTCTGTCTCCGGAAAGCAGTTCTTTAGTTAAAGTGTCCAAATCTATCGTCGCCAAGTTATTGAGATGTTGTCGTTATGTCGTTCTGGGCGTCAAATCTGATGTCAATTAGAGCTTCAGACAGACGAGCCATGATTGTAGCTTTAATAGCCTCCCTTCTTCATTTGCGTAGCTTTTCTTCAGGTTCTTGCGGGCGCTGGAGGCTGAGGGAACAAAAAAAATCGCCAGGTGTCATCAGACATATCGTTCAAAGGGTCGCCGCATAGGCGTTTACTAGAGGACCCCGGCGTCATTTGATGAGGTGAAGTGTGAAACAACTTTCCAGACCATTGTCTTTCTTAGTTTTGCTCAACCTCGCAACAACTGGGGTGACCACTGGCGCAGCCCTGGCGGATACAGGCAATATTACGGTCAAGACCGGCAACGGCACGGAGATGGTCTTGAGGAAAGGCTATTTCGGTGGGGTGGAGAGGTCTGTCAAGGACAAGCGCGGCAACAAGATTGGCACTAAAAGAAGCGGATTGTTCGGCACAACGAAAGAAACGGAAGTGTCGTTTTTCGGCAACGGCATCAAGAAGAAGAAAGGCTTGTTTGGCGGAACCAAATACGAAGGGAAAACGATTCTGGGCGATTCGATTGAATCAAAACGCGGTCTGTTCGGCTTCGGCAGACGTAATACCAATGTCGACTTGAGCGGCACGACCAACCTGGTTAAACAGTTCATCGGCTCGAAAAAACTGCCGCCTATAACCGATCCGGCTCAACGTATGCCGGCCGGCGCCATGAGCGGATTAAGCCAGCAAGAAGCATCCGACCTTCTCAACAATACACAAATGCCCGGACAATCACTGCCACAGGCTTCGCAAGACCAGTCCTCATCAACGTTCTAACAAAAAAGATTTTTCGCGGAAAAATCTTTTTCTTGAAGCTTGTGAAAAGTAGCAGGTTGTCTTACTGCTTCTTGAAGCGCCCGAGCCAGCCTTCTTTTTCCTTGGCATTCATATGCGCGGTGATTTCGCCGATGACGGCTTCCAGCCTGCGCTGGTTGTTTTCCGCTTCGTTGAGCATAACTGCAAGCAAATCGCGCTCTTGCTCGCGCGTCTTGAGCTGATGTTGAAGGTCTTGAACAGCGGCTCTCAATTCTTCGGTTTCGGTCAACTTGGTGTCCAAGAGGGCCGTCACCTTGGTCAATTCCTGGTGCAGCTGCTTGTTTTCTCTTGTCTTGTCAGCCAAGAGAATCCCTTGGGAAGCCAGCTCGCTCTTTACGTCGTCAATATCCCGGGCACTTCTGTCCAGCTCTCTAGCCTGAGCCGAAAGGACAAGAGCCTTCTCCTGTTGCACCAGAAGCTGCTCTTGCAACTCGACTACTTTCGCCATCAATGCGCGTACATCGGTTGTTTGTCCGGTTTGCGGGTTGACCGCCAGATTTCCGTCAGGAACCATACTTGTTTCCAGGCCTTGTATTACCGCTATGCCAACCAGTACTATTCCCAGAGTTTTGGGGAGCCAATCAAGGCACGGCGCGAACCGCCACCACTAGTCTAGCGAGTCTTTTGATAAAAGTATGAAAAAGCTTCGGTTGGTCGGCGGGCAGGTTATTACGCCACTTGAGGTGCGCTTTGCCGACATTCTCATCGACGGTAGTCTGATAACCGCCATAATTCCAAGCGAGCAATCCGCTCCAGCTTACGAGCCTATTGATGTAAGCGGGCGCCTGATTACGCCCGGGCTGATTGACCTTCAGCTTAACGGCGGTCCCAGTCTTGATTTTTGGGGCAAACCGAGCGAGCAAGAACTGCAAAAGTTCACGAAAGACCAGGCTTTGGCAGGTGTCACGACCTTCCTGCCCACATTGATAACAGCTGCAGTCGAGCACCTGGTGGAGAACATTCAGTGGCTGACAAAGCATGGTGTCGCCGCCGATATGGCTCTTTCAAAAGGTCTATCGGCTCGCATGCCCGGCATCCACCTGGAAGGTCCTTGCCTATCGCCCAAGCGCCCGGGCGTTCACCCTCCTGAGCATTTGCAGCCCTTCAGCGTCGATATTTTAAAGAGGCTGATAATCGACGGTGTCTTGCTGATGACCGTGGCGCCTGAATTGGATCCGCAGTCGGAAGCTCTGCAATTTTTGCAGAGCAAAGGCGTCAAGGCATCGCTCGGTCACTCGAATGCCAATGGGGTTGAAGCGCAAAAGGCCTTTGCTGAGGGTGTTAGCCTGATGACGCATACTTTCAATGCCATGGCTCCTCTGCATCATCGCGATCCCGGAGCGGTCGGCGTCGCGCTCATGGATGAGCAGGTCACTTGCTGTTTGATCGCCGACGGCTTGCACCTGGCACCGGAGACGGTATCAATGATCTTGCGTCTTAAAGGTCCGCGTCGAGCCATTCTGGTGACGGATGCCGCCAAAATTGGCACTACAGGCGGTGGTCTGGTCGGCTCTTCAATTGATTTGGCCGATGCGGTTAGAAACTGCGTCAACTGGGGCAGTGCGTCCTTTCAAGCCGCGGTTCGGATGGCCAGCTACAATCCCGCCCGTGCCATGGGGTTTGATGAGAAAGTTGGGCATATAGAAGTGGGCAAATTCGCGGATCTCATAGTTTGGAATCCGGCAGATCTGTCCGTTGAGCGAGTATTTGTCGACGGTCAGACAGTGACACGCGATGATAAAGCCGTAGAAGCTGCATCAAAAAACCTTTGAAAGGATGTTGAAGTGAAACGAAGCAGAATGGGCAAGCCTGACCGAGTTACTAGTTCTGTTTTGTCCCTGGGGTTTCTCACCAGCCTCGCGTCTGTTTCGCCCTCTTTTGCAGAAGAGACAAAAACAATTGATGCGGCCGCTGTTCCTGCCAAGCAAACTCAAATCAAAATCGATCCGGTCGATCGCGAACTGGTTTTTCATATGCCTGTGCTTGCACCTGAGCAGGTGCTGAAAGAAAAACCGGCGCGGCTGGAAATTTTTCAGCAGAATCAGAGTCCCTTGAAAGATCGAAAAATTCTCCTGCTGATTCACGGCGGTGGTGGCGAGTATCAGAGCATGTTTCGGTGGGACAGAGCACTGGCATTCTTTGACGAAGACCCGTCGTTCAAGAAGAAATTCAAAGTCTTTTTTCTCAGGTATGACACCTCCGATTCCCTCGCCGATGAAATCGAACAGGCGAAAACTCTTATACCTGAACTGGCTAAAGGCGCCGGCCGACCGATCACTATTCTTGCTCTGAGCATGGGCGGCAACGTAGTGCAAGGAGCCCTGGCCGATCCTTCCGTCGATGAGTGCGTCGAGCGTGCCATTTGTATGGGCACGCCGTTTCACGGCTCGCCCTTGTTTTGTTCTGACTGGTATCAATACAGCCTTTTGCAGCATAAGTTCGGACCGATGACGCGCATGTTCGATGCGATCGACTACAGGCTCTATTTCAGCAAACACAAAAACTATCAGACCGATCTCAAATGGGACAATCTGGATGGTGGCATTCCTTCTATCGGATCGTTCAAAGGAATTACTCCTTTGGGTCCCAAGGGCAACCTGAATCCGGCCAAGGACGAAAGCAATGTGCTGCGCAAGATCAATGAGAGCGGGCCTAACAAAGCAAAAATCGTGGCTTACGCCGGTTATCTTCTCAATTCTGAAGTTATAACCATGACGAAAAAACGGCGGCTCGAAAGTTATCTTTTGGCGCCGTACCGATTTTTTACTATTCGCATGCCTGCACAATTGGGACGTGAGCAGCCCGCGCTAAAAGTGCTCAGTACCAAAATCGGCAAGGTTAAGGCGACGGACGAATCAGGTTGTAGCACCAGGAAATTTGCCCTCAACGATGGCATTACACCAATCTCCAGCGCTCTTTTCTTGCCACCACAGGTAGTGAGAGATTATCCGATTCTCAAAGAAGACGACCTGCCGACTTTGCGCCCACATCTGGATGTTCGTTTGGGTCGAGTGTTTCGAAACATCGACCACGTCACGTTTGTCGATGGATCGCCACCGCACCGTGGTTCCAAATTCCTCAAAGACGAATTGCACCCTGAGGATGGTTCGCACACCATTTTCGATTGGATGCTGGACGAAGTTATGGAACGTGAGCAGGGATATCGCAAAGACGACGAGCTCGCTAAGAGCTAAATCTTTGTGACGGCAGCGCTCTCGCGCAACTTCTGCGCTTTCTTCTCGTCTTGCTTTGCCATGTCACTCTTGCCCAGCTTTCTTAAGACCCTGGCGCGTTTTTCATAAATGTACGGTGCCTCGCCGACTTCATTTTCCATTGCCGAATTATAGTCATCGAGTGCTTTGGCATTCTCGCCCCGGCTAAAATAAATGTCACCGCGTTTCAAATGCGCATCGGGATCATCAGGATGGACTTTCAGCAATCTGGTGTAGTCGAGGAGCGCTAGCTCCGGCTTCTTTAGAAACATGTACATTTGCGCGCGCCCATGAATAGCCTCATAGCTTGCCGGCTTTACTTTCAGCGCTTGATCGAAATCTTTGACCGCTTTATCGTATTGCTTTAGCTGTATGTAACACTTGGCTCTGTGATTGAAATACCAATCCCGCACGGTGTTCGTATGTTTAATAGTAAGCGTGTAATCCTCAATTGCTTTCGTATAGTTTTTCATGAGCTCATATGCGAGTGCACGATCTGCGTATCCACCTTTGAAGTCAGGCTTGATTTCAATGCTTTTGCTGAAATCGGCAATGGCCTTGTCGAAATCTTTCATTGATGCATACAGTTTTCCTCTCAATCTATAGGCATCAAAATCTCGAGGGGAATGTCGTATGGCAAGCGTGTAGTTTTTTAGAGCTTCTCCATTGTTTCCCATGTCGTCATAGATCTTTGCTCGAGTCAAATAAAGATCCCCGCGCTGCGGCTCGAGCTTGATTGCTTTGTCTATCGCTTGCAGAGCAGCGGGAAAGCGCTCATAGTCACGCATTGTCTCGGCATCGTTTTGCAACTTTCGGGCCGGCGATTCGGCAATGGCCGCAAGCGAATTGAAAGAGACGCCAGTAAAAAATATGACCGCGCAAATTTTGTAAAACATCAATTCTGTTTTGTTTGAGGAAAACGACCGGCTAAAACTATTACAGCATGTTTGCCGGTATACTTTCAAAAAAGGAAAGACTAAATACGGTATGGGGCGCGTTCAAATGATTTCCAAGATTTCCAAGATTTCCAAGCTTTCCAAGCTTTCCAAGCTTTCGAAACTCGGTTTATCGGCTTCATTCGTCGCTGCTCTTGTGCTTGGAGCCTCGCTTTCCGGTTGCCAGAAAGTATCGGTACCCAGAGTAAGTTCGAAATTCGGCAATGTCGAAGAAGTAAGCTCAAACTTTGTTTCGCACTATCTAAATACCGATCCGAAAACATACGCAACTTCTCAAGCGCAACTGAAACAAGATGCATCGCCTGGTTTGATTCAATCAATGAAGAAAGCAGGTGTTCTGGCCAAGGACGACAAGGCCATGAAGGCGAAGCAAGCGCAGCTGGCCAAGCGAAAAGACAAGGAAACCGTTGCCGTGCAAAAGGTGGAAGTCGGCGAGGTCGCACAAAGTGGTCTGATTCCAGTCAGAGTGTCGGGCGAAATTCGGAAATCTTCGGCTTCGACACCCTTCGCTTACACGCTTGGACTGGGCATCCGGAAAGACAACAACAAGCTGGCTGTAGTGACCATCACCAAGCAATAAACTTCACTTGCCAGGCACTTCAGATTGAGTCGGCTCAGGTTGATGCGGCTTCGTCAAATCACCAGGCGGAACCGCTTCTAAAGCTTTTTTCCAGAGGACGAACCTTCGCTGTTCAGGTTATTCTCAGCGGTCCTCTGCCCGGTCAGATCGGTCAACCAATTGTTTACCCGATTGAACACGTCATCTTTGATGTACGGTGTTTCAAAATGGATGTGTCCTCGATCCTTCAGAACAATGAGACTGGCGCTTGGCGAAGGAATGCGCTTCATCAAGTCGCGTGCAGCGGAGGCTTTGTATAATTTGTCGTCTTCGCCGACAATGCACAGTATGTGCATGTCTTTGGGAATCTGCTCGACATACATCAAACTTGATTTGTTGGCGTGCATGCTTTGCATCGATTCCCAGAAAGTCATGGTCTTGCGATTGCCGGGATCCTTGATGTAGGCTTCGGTGACCTTATCGTCCTCTGAGAGGAATCGCTTGGCGTAAGGTTTGAGCGGTATATCTCGCTTCATGTCCACCCAGAATTTGGCAAAGTCGGCCACCAGAGTCGGGCTCAACCCTGACCTTCTCTCGCTGCAGGGGCTGGCTATGACGATGCCGTTTATCAAATTGGGGTGTACGCTGCCCACCCACAAGGATAAATTGGCACCAAGGCTCTCGCCCATCATATAAATAGGAACATTGGGTCGTTGCTCACGCAAGGCGAGGATCAAGCCGACGATATCTTCGCGGCTGCGGTAAAAAGCAATCTCGCCTTCGGGGACGGTTTTGTGGTTGTCGATGCACCATCTTCCGAAACCTCTTAAGTCCGGAGCGTACGTTTCGTAGCCCTGCTCAGCCAGTTTGCGTGCCATCGGATCGAAAGCACCGCCATGGAGTGTTGCACCATGGATAGCCACGATAATGGCATGAACAGGCTTGTCTTTGTCGACCCAGTGGTAAATCGGCTGCTTTACGTCTTTGGCTATCTTGGGTTCGTCTTCCCGAATAACCTCAGCCGAAGCGCCTAACCAGCAGGTAAGTACCAGCGCCAACGCCTGGCAGACCAGCAAGCAAGCCGTTTTTATAGGTATGGGTTTTATCTGCACAACCGCCATCTCTCGATTACACCAGATTCCTTACGCTCATTGTGCCCAAAAGATCTTCCTTTAAGATGAGAATACTTGCTGGCAGCGGAGATGCCGCGGCCTGGCGA
>PNKB01000106.1 GCA_013997645.1 Cyanobacteria bacterium PR.3.49 | reverse complement strand
GAGCCCGCCATTTTGACGCTGTGCTCTACGGGGTCCAATTCTATGTCCCGGACGGTTATCGTCTTGTAGCCGACCACAGGGGGGCGTCTGAGGATGGCTCTGACGCGCGACAACAACTCGCGCATGTCGAACGGTTTGGTCAGGTAATCATCGGCGCCGGACTCGAGCCCGGTCAGCTTGTCGTTGATGTGAGAGCGCCCGGTCAGGAAGAGCACGCCGCCGGTGCCTTTCGCGCGCCGATACTCCAGGCAGATGTCCAGCCCGGTGCCGTCCGGCAATTCCCAGTCGAGGATGAGCAGATCGTAGGTCACGGAGTGCACGTAAGCCGTCGCGTCTTTGGCGTTGTGCACGACATCGACAGTGTAATGCGCGTCTTGCAGCGCGTTGACCACTATCGACGCAAGTTCCGTGTCGTCTTCAACTACCAGCAGTTTCGCCAAGAGGATGCCCCTGTCACTCGTCAGAAGAATTATAGACATATTTGGCATGGGCTAATCGTGCTCGTGAGAGCATGGCTGGCGCAGGGTTTGAGACGGCGGACTTGACAGCCAGCCGATAATTTTTGCTTGCGACCAGAGAAGGCGGCGGGGTAAAACCTCGTCGCCTTCCATCGCATCGGAAAAAAATTTGATCTTTTTTTGCCCACAGTGGCACCATATACGGTGCCACTTTTATTTCGGTAAAGATTTGTATTTTGGGAAAAGCTGAACATATTTTTTCTTGCCGTAAGCGCGATAAATGTCAAAGTCAGCATCCAAGCTAACAACGTCTAGCAAGCCGAAACGTTCAGAAATAGCAACGATTGACAGATCCGCGAAATCGCCTGGAACGCTCTTGTACTTTTCATTCAGCTCAGCAATGTATTTAAAGTCAGGTCTAGTTAACGAAGCGACGGAATACAACTCATTCTGCAAATCATCAAGAAATTCATTTTGTACACGCCAATCCGAACCCAAATTCCACATCACTTCTGTCACAACTGGTTCAGAGGTGATTAGTTTCCCGCTGAAGGTTGCAAAAAACTTCTGAGATGCTTTATGCCACTCATCTCCTTTAGCGTAGTAGGCAATGAGTGGGCCTGCGTCTACCAAAGCTATTTTGAGCGTCACTAACGCGCCCTGCGAGCTGCTTTTGCAGAAAGCTTTTCGGCCACCAATGCCTTTCTTTTGCTGCGCTCGCTCATATCCGCGGGCCCATCTAGCAAATACTTAGGATGTCCGCCTCTCCGCTCCAACAACGTTTTATCAGCTTGGAGGGATTCAAATTTTTCATTGATAAGTGCGCGAACGACATCGCTTTGATTGGCATTCATTGCAACTGCAATCGCTTCCAATCTCTTTTGCTCTTGTTCAGCCAACTTAACAGTCAAAGTCATGCGACTCACCCAAAGACTTGATTGATATTACCAATGTAATACCATCTTATTACAAAGGTAATACCAAGGCAAGCCTGCCGACTTCTAAGTTAGAGGGTTAAACTCCACCAAATTTCTCCACGGCACTTCCGACGTTTTGGTAAAAGCGTTGAATAGCCAATCCCGGGCGCGGGCGCGGTTTGAATATCGGCGATTCCCTGTAGGCCTTCATCAGTTCGCCGTAACGGAAAAATTCCGAATCAAGTTCTTGCTTCTCGGAATGGCTCATGCTGTTTCTCACAAAATGGCAAATTTCCTGCTCTGCGTCGCGAAGCATCTGGTCGCGTTTGCCAATCAAAGGATAATCATTCAAGTCCGGTCCGTCCGCGCCCCAGCTCATGCCCGTGCGCAGGCTCTCCATCTGTTTTCTATGAAACTCTTTCTCCTGCCGCCCAAGCGCCGCTCGCTCGTCCGGCGTCAATTTGTTTTCCACCGCTTTCTTCAAACGGTCGTTGACGGTGTCCGCCTGCCCAAACAAATCCCGCACCTCTTCCCACAGCTTGCCGAGCAATGACGCGGCGCGCGACGGGGCTTCCTGATTGAAGGCGAGAACTTCCGGGCTGGCATAACCTTGAGTTGCATAGCAACTAGCATCAAGAACAGACATCGAGTGCCTCCTCCCTGGGTCAAAGGGCGCAGCGCAGACATGCACAAAGTGCACGTCAACGCGGCTATGTCGGTCTTAGTAAGTAGTAAGTTTGCGACACCGTTGCCGGCGTCTAATCCTGATTCAGGGGGCGCAGAATGCGCTGCGAATAATGTAATGGATGAATTGTGGCCGCAACGTGACAACGCCGCCACATTTAACTTTGCGGTGTTAAAACTGTCGGTGGCGGAGGTGCAATGCATCGCCTCTCTTTTCAATTCCGAACCATTAGCTCGCGATTTTCCGCTACAGTTCGTTCGATCATTTTCAACGTCTGCTCGCGAATGGGCAACCCCTCAAGAAATTCGAAAAGAGATTCGGATACACCTGCGATTCGATCAATCGTCTGCTCAGCAACTTTTGGCTTGATTCCAGTTTTGGAAGCTAATTCCATCAGCTGTTTGTATCCAGGTGCCCGCGCTTCACCACAAATATCCATTTGATGTTCGCCATTTGGACCAGCATTGTAAGTGAGATCGTATGCAGGTGAAAGAGTCCACCGCCCATCTCTGTCCATCAAGAATGAAAAGTTTTTCGAGTGGTCGTCGCGATTGTTGAATACAACGTTGAACACGCAATTTTCGAATGCGCGCTGCACCTCACGCAAATCATTTGTCATCAATTTTGTCAAACGCAAAAGAGTTATGTAGTCTAACTGTGGAAGTCGAAAATCCACATGCGCCGCACCAGCAGCTGTATGCATGGGCACACGAATATTATCGACGCGATCGAAACGTTCGATTCCAAATGCGGAGACCTTTTTGTCCAAATCAAAATACCGGCATTCAGGCATGCGAATGCCGCTCGCTTGCGCGAGCCGACAATAAAGTGCCTCGATTGCGCACGCCTCTTTGTGCTCACCCTGTGCTGGAAATTTCACAAGCATAGGTGTACCGCGACCAGAATCTGCAGTCGAAATTCGATTTGTCATTTTGTCCAGGTTGACCAAAATTTTTGGTCTGGCGCCATGCGGTGAACCACCCATGAGGATTAGCTTTCGCAATACGGCTTCACTTTCATCATCCTGAAAAACTTGACGAACTTCTTTTGCAATCTCCAGCAATTGAAGGTCTTTCGGCGGCAAATCTTTCAAGTCCGCCGGCTCAAATGCGAGCGCACCCATGGCCTTCTCAGCGACCAAACATAGTCGGTCGAGCGGAGAAACTTCAGACAAGTTTCTCCCTCGTCGGCGAAATAGCCTATCCATCAGCAGCATGCCCCACCCGTCCGGCAAAGCATCACTAATAAATCCAGGCAACCTCAGCTGATGCTCAGGATGATTGCCAAAAGGTTGTGGACCGAGGGGCATCTTGTACGGCGAAACTTCCAGCTTTCGCTCCAGCGCCCCAGGTGAATACTCAAACACAATTTCTCTGCCGTTGTCTGCCAGAACACCCAACTTGAAGCGCTCCCCCCACCCGGCATAAATGACATTCAACTTTTTCATGAGCGCTTGCGCGATGCGCGTTGCCGCTGCTGGGCGGCCAACTCCATTTCTCTGATGGATTTTTGCTTTATCTCAAAAAGCTGTGAGAGCGACTCAGAAAGACCGAGTGCAGCGACGATTCGCAAAAACACATCCAGAGAAACCCGTCCCGATTGCTCGAACGTGGTTAAGGTTTTGCGGGATATTCCGGCTCGAGCAGCTAATTCACTCTGCTGAAGATTTTGCGCAAGGCGGCATGCGCGTAATCGCGAAGCGAGTTCTTCGGCGATTTCTTCGGAAGTAGCTAAGCCAAAATACAAACACTGTACCTGTAAATAATGCGTAGAATTCTACTCACTGCTATACAAAAACACACTTAATGAGTAGTATTTTACCACATAAATAGTCCTAAAAAAACCACGTAAAACAAAGGAGCGGCATTGCAGCCGCCCCTTCCGTCGCGTAGTAAAGAGTTTTTAGGTAGAACCTGTGTGCGGACTAACCTCTGCCGCCGCGTCCTCCCGACTTCGATGTGCCTTCCGACTGCTCGCCTGAGGGCGGCGGAGCATTAGGATCGCGAGGAACAGCGTAGGCTATGCCGGGCGTGCCGCCTAACCCTCCTTGCTGAGCAGGCGGATTGCCCACTAATCCCTTTCTCTTAGCCAGTTCGGCCAATCGTTGTTTTATCTGCTCCTCCCAATCCTGCACATCTACGTCCGGTCGCTTCTCCATTTGCTGCCGTTTTATCTCGCCGAAAGTCTTTGGAATCGCGTCATCACTTACCGGCGAAGGACGCCCTGGGCTGTGTTGTCCCGGCTCGCCAAGCGCGTCTTCCATCGCTTTGCGCTTAATATCGGCTACCGACATGCCATCGGCATCAAAGGGACTGTTGGTATGCCCAGGCTCTTCAGCATCGTCCGGCGCTCCGGGAAGCGTTTTCGGGGGCGGACCGGAATGGACACCGGGTGGAGGCGGACCTTCGATTACCTGTCCACCTTCTCCGGTGCTCGGATTCGTGGGAATATTTTCTCCGCCTCCCTTGGGATCGGCGTCGTTGTTGGGTGGTCCAGCGGGCACTGGCGGTGCCGGACCTTCCGGTGCTGCTGGAGTTTCTGATTCCGGGGGTGCGGGCGTTTCTGCTTCAGGTGTTGGCGACTCTCCTTCGGGTGCTGTGGGTGTTTCTCCTTCCGGTGCTGGAGGCGTCTCGCCCTCTGGTGCGGCGGGATCGCCATCTGCTGGGGCTTCGCCTTCGGGGGTAGGCTCACCCTCTGCAACGCGCGCATTTTGATAAGCGCTATCGTAGAAATCAACAGCGCCAAGCCATGCGGGTTCGCTTTGTTGTATTCGTGAATTGAAGATTGAATTGTCTGAGAGAAGATTCGAGCTTGCACTGTCCAGCCAAGCCGCACGGGATGACACTTCGCGAGAGTAGTCAAAACTATTATCGAGAACAGACATAAACGTCCTCCAGGTAAAAGCGACGCAATGCAGGGCCCGGAAGGCGCTTGCATTGGCTGTTTAGTAAGGGCTTCCACATCAGTCGAAATTCGACTGTCAACATCGTACTTTTCAAATCTGAGCAAATCCTGAGGAATTGCGATTTCTATCCGCCTCTACCCGGCGCTTCAGGAGCGGGGATATACCCTTCGACGGCCTTTGCAAACAGGCCACCGCCCTCTACTACTGGGCGATTTTTCAGACCAAGGCGCTTAGCTACTTCAGCGAGAGCTTGCGCTGCTTCCGAAGTTGCCTTGCGTTGCGCAGGATATGCAGGTTCTTGCGGGGCAGGTTCTCCTGGATTGACATGATCGACTTCAATGTGCGGACGTTTTGGCGTGTGCGGCCATTCCTCAGGAGTGCTGGTCGTGCCGACCGGGGCGTGAGGCGGCTCTACCGGCACATACGGTTGCGGTGCATCAGCTTCATCCACGGGACGCTGTCTGGGAATTGTGGGCTCACCGTTCGTAGAGGAAGAGCCGTCCGTTGATGTCGCTCCGTCCGATGGAGTCTCCTGCGCGACTCTGGCGTTATCGGTTTGAGAGCTGTCGTAGAGTTCGACGCCTCCGAGCCAGGTTGGCTCAGTGCGATTCCACTTGGACTGAAAAACGGAATTGTCGGTGAAAGCATCAACACTGACGTTGTTTAGCCACTGAGCACGAGCACTTGATTCATATGCACTGTCAAAATTATTATCGAGAACTGGCATTGGTGTCCTCCAAGAAAAGCGACGCAACACAGAGGCGCAAAGAGCGCTTGTGCTGGTTATTTGGTAAGGTCAGCGGTCAGTCGAAACTCGACTGACAACATCGTACTCGGCAAATCTGAGCAAAACCTGAGGGAACCGCGGAAGCACGAAATTCGACAAAAGCAGATAAAAAACGGCGCTACGTCGAACAACGCACAAAAAGAAAGGCACCATTTCTGGTGCCCCTCTCTACCTTTCCTTCCTAATCTTCCAAACCTACTGGCAGAAAAAACTTTCAAACTTAAGTATGTACGCCATTATGCGTCGAACCGGTCGCCAAGCCGCGCGACTGCACGCTTGACGCGCAGATAGAAGCGCGACACAGCTGGTCCTGGTTGCGGGCGCAATTTGAAAACCGGCGAGTCCATGTACGCCTTTATCGCTTCGAGATATTCGACAAATTGCCGCGTCAATTCCTTCTTCTCGGCGAGCGTCATGCTATCTCGAACTTGCTTGCAAATCTCGTGCTCTGCATCGCGCAACATCTGATCGCGTTTGGCGATTAGCGCATAATCAGCGAGATTGGGCGAGTAAGCGCTCAATCCAATTCCGGTTTGCAAACTGTTCATTTGGCGTTTGCGAAACTCCTTTTCTTGCCGCGCAAGCTCTCGCTGTTCCATTATCGTCAACCGGCTTTCCACCGCCTTCTTCAAACGGTCATTAACTGTTTCAACCTGCCCGAACAGGTTTTTCAATTCCGCCAAAATATTGCCTGTGGCGGTCGCTGATTCCAATTGTGCGTCTTGCTCGAAGGCGAGCACATAAGGGCTGGCGAAGCCGAGCTTGTTGCTGCTTGCATAGTTAGCCCATGCGACTCCGGCGGTAACTTCTGGTGTGAGGACGAAAGTAGAATCGAGGGCGTACATCCTGTGTCTCCTTCGGGAAAAGCTTTGGTTTGGTTAGTAAGGCGTCTTCGTCAGTAAGGCGTCGCGGTTGGTCGACGAATGCATACTAATCGGCAAATCTGAGCAAAACCTGAGGACGCGAAAAACGCCGCCTGCGGCGGTTGCAGCCAACGCATGCGGCTGTGTCTCACTCGTGCGGCTGCGCCCAACGCGTGCAATTAAGCTCGCGGAAATCGCAGCACAAAAACACTTCCGCCGCCGGGATTGTCTTCCACAGTGATAGATCCTTTATGCTCTGCCATCAAAGCGCGCGCAATCGCCAGACCCAGTCCGCTTCCGCCCTTTTCCTTGAGCCTGTCTTCACCGACTTGCTGGAAACGCTCGAATATCTTTTCCTTCTTTTCCGCGGGCACGCCGGGTCCGCGATCGGCGATTTTGACTTCGGCAAACCTATCGAGTTTTTCCACCGACAAGCTGACTTCACCGCCTTCAGGCGAGAATTTCACGGCATTGGAAAGCACATTGGTAAAAACCTGCATGGCTCGGTCGGCATCAAAAACAGCGCTGACACTTTCTTCCGGAACCTTTATCGAAACATTCTTCTCGCGCGCCAACGCTTCAATAATGTCGGACGCGCGTTCGATGCTCTCAACGAGATCTCCCTCTTTGAGTTCAAGCTCGAATTTGCCCGATTCAAGCCTTTCTATATCTAGAAGCTCATTTATCAATTTGATGAGGCGGTTTGTGTTTTTCTCCGCCACGCCCGCTTCCTTCGACGCGTCATCCGGCAAAGCGCCAAGCTTGCCGGACTTGAGCATCGCCAGCGACAACTGGACGGACATCAGCGGACTGCGCAAATCATGGCTGACCATCGCGAGCATCTCTTGTTTGTACTTAGATGCATCATCAAGTGCCTGCGACATTTCATGGAAAACAGTATCGAGCTGGGCGATTTCATCCCCGCCGGAGACGCGCGGCAGAAGCGGCTCACGACGGATGAGGCGCCGAGTGTTGGCAATCATGACCTGGACGCGATTAATGATGTCCGAGTTGAAAAACAGCGCCATCGCTATTCCAAGTACAACACTGAGCGCAACACCTGCATACAGGAAATAAACCACAGTCTGCCTGGCATCAGCCTGGGCTTGCGGTGCATTATCTTGAACAACCTTCTCCTTCTCGATGAGGGCGTCGAGTGCACGCAAGAGATTTTCGAGCGATACCCGCGTTTCACCCAAGAAAAAAGAATGATTTCCCTCGGCAACACGCTTGCGGCAGCGCTCTAGCTCGTCGATGCCATTGCGCGTTGCGCGCTCAATGCGCTGAAAACCTTCGCGCTCAAAGTCCTGATCCTTCGTCATCTCTGCAAACTTCTGCAAATGCTCGGGGATCTTTTTGTTGAGCGAATTCTGGTAGCGCTTGAGAAATGCCTCATCCTTCGTCATGTTGTAGAACGAAAGCTGCGCGCCCGCGTCATAAAATATCTTCTGCAGATCGTGCGCTGTCGTCACAACTGCGCGCGAATGATTCTCTTTGATCATTCCGTCTTCGGCTTGTTTTAAAAGTGAAGCGAGCACGCCGACAAAAATCAGCTCGAACACTATCGGCACAAGTACCAGTATCAGTCCTTTTTGAGAGAGCTTGAGGTCCATCACTCGCCTTTTAGGCTGCTGTTTTCGCCATCACTTTCGATTTTGTATCCGACACCATGCACGGTGCGTATCAAATCGCCGGCGCCCGCTTCTTTGAGTTTTTTCCTCACCGCGCGCACGCATGTGTAAATAGTCTCACTCGACGCAGAAGACTCTGATGACCAGACGCGCTCGAGCAGTGCATCAGTGGTCACGACCTGGTCGGCATGCTTCATCAAAAATTCCAGCATCGCGAATTCTCGCGGCGCGAATTGCACTTCCTTGCCACCCACCGATATCTTGTGTGCGCCGACATTCAGCTCCACAGCTCCAATGGCTATCGAATTGGTCGTAAACTGCGGAACTCGCCTGAGCAACGCACGAACACGCGCCGCCATTTCCCTGATCTCAAAAGGTTTTGTCAAATAATCATCGGCACCGGCGTCCAGACCTTCTTCTTTCTCAGCCGTTTTGCCTCTGCCGGTGAGCATCAAAACCGGCGTTGTGCCCCCGTCGTCGCGAAATTTTTTCAACACATCAACGCCCGAGCGCTTCGGCAGCCCCCAATCGAGAATGACCAGGTCATACTTCAGCTGCGCAAGATAGTCCGAACCCGCCTCGCCATCGCCGACAAGCTCCACAGTATGGTGCTCGTGCTTGAGCCACTGAACGATGCGCTCGCCCAGATCTGCGTCATCTTCGACCAGCAATATTTTCGCCATTGCCCCTGAAAACCGTTACAGCCCAAGCTATCTTAGCACTGTGAAAGCGTACAAAAGGTCTGACCCAGCCGAGCTTTCAAGACCGGCGCCACCTTGCACTGAAGTGCGGCGCCACCGCTCCTTTACAAACCCTTTGCAGAATTGGTCGGCCCGCACATAAAAGCTTTACGCCGTCGCGATTAACTGGAAGCACGGCGCGAAGCGGTGGAGCTTCGCATCGTCAATCAGCGGCCATTGCAACAACCTGCAAGTCCAGCCACCTGGCACATGATGAACGGACAGCAAAAGCTGTCCAGCCACCCTGGCGCAAACGAGGTTAAGCCGCATGGCCCTAAGAGAATCATTCAAAGCGACGTCCGTACAGACAATAAAATTAGCCGAAATGAACGCCATCCCAAATACAGAGGACCTGCGCTACATGCTGACTGAGTGCACGATGCAGCGCAAGCCTGTGTTGCTTCCATTTAAAAATCCGTCCAACGGTCTGGGTTTTGTGGTCAAGGTTTCGCCCGCCATCGGTGAAAGTGGTCCGCGTTGGACGTTCGAGCGCGTGACGGGAAACACCCAAAGTGTGGTGTGGACCCGCGAGACGCGTGAAGTGGCGATGATTCAAGGGAAACTCGCCATCGACACGATATACAGGGAGCCAAACACGAGCGCGCAGACGGAAGCGAGCACGGCCAATACAGACACGGTTACTGGCTCGCAGGCAGAGGCGAATATAGTTGCGCAGGCAGAGGCGAACGCTGCCGACACGTTGGACGACTTAAATGCCCTGGAAAGCTCGATAGCGGCGCAAAACAGCCTCACGCCGGTGTTGATGCCTCCATCACCTCCGGCAACTACGACAGATTTCCCCAGGCACTCCGGGAGTTTCCTTGCGGTCCCCGCTCCGCAGGGAAATTCTCCGGAAGGGGCAGACGGCACCACGACGGTCGAAACGACGCCAATCGCTCCGCAATTCGGATTTATCGAACCTCCGAATTACACGCAAGATGCGGCTACCAATTGGTTTTGCTCATTCGGGACGTCCGAGACAAGCGCGTTGCCTGCGCCTGCGCAGTTCGATGCAAAACTACTTGGGCGGGTTGTCGCCTCATTGACTGATCCCAAAACATATCTTGCAACTTACGGCGCGTTCGCATATTTTTTGCTGCGCCAACACGCTCAATATCAGATGAGTCAGACAAGTTTTGCAGTCGCAGTCTTCGAAATTATCATCAAGCAAAACGGCGAAGAGATGCTGCTGCCGCGCGAAACTTTCCGCCAGGTTGCAGAACGCATTCGCCCTTTGATGTCGCCGCTTGATGTCGCAGCGCACGTAAGCGCGGGCGAGTTCGCAGTGTTGCTTTGTTCGTCGGATGGCGCAGATGCACTGCGATTTGCGCGTTCTTTGTATGGAACTCTCGCAGGCCAATCGCTCTTGCCGGAGGGAGTCACTGCGGAAGAAGCAGTCGTTGTAGGCGTCGCCGCATGCCCCGAAACCTGCAAAGATCCCGGCGAATTACTCGCCGCCGCACGCGAAGCGAAAGAAGCCGCGCTCTGCAGTTCGCGTCCGTACCTGCTGTTTCCATAACCGCTGTTTCCCTAACCAAGAATTCTAGAAACGCGCATCAAGCATTAAACCACCGGCCTAACCTAAACCGCGATGCTGGCGTCTACGGCGCAGGCTGCATCGGCTTCCGTAGCCGCCCTCAGCGTAACTTCCACTTCCAAGCCCCCGCCCTCGCGATTGCGCACCTGCAGTTTTCCATCGCACGCTTCGACGCAGCTTTTCACAATCGCCAACCCTAATCCGACTCCACCGCTCTCTCGGCTGCGTGATGGTTCGGGTCTGAAGAATGGCTCGGCAAGATGCTTTAATGCTTCAGGAGGAACACCAGGTCCGCGATCCTGAATGAGGATAGAAACACTCTCGCCGGTGGTTGATGCCTTGATTTTTATTGGTCCGCTGTTGCCGGCGTAGCGAACACTGTTGCGCAGGACGTTCGAGAATGAGCGTTCCAACAACAAGCGATCGCCGACGACAGACAAATTCTCAGCCACATCGATTTGAGCGCGCTCTTTCAAACTCAGCCTGTTGACCAGTTCGTAGAACATCTCATCGAGATTGACGCTGACGAGATTGCGGCTTTGTCCCTTCAACTCTGCTTTGGAAAACGCAATCAATTCGTTGACCAAATGATTCATCTCTTCGACTTCTTCGCGAATGTCCTCAATCAGTGCCTTTTGATCTTTTGAAGAGTTTCCGTCCAAAATTTCGAGTGCAACATGCAAGCGTGCAAGCGGCGAAAAAAGCTCATGCGAGATGTCGGCAAGAAAGCGCTTTTGCCCGCCGACAAAACCATTGAGTTTTTCCGCCATCGCATTCACGGCATCCGACAGACGCCCGATTTCATCCTTGCGCCGCGTTTCCAATCGCGTGTCGAACTTACCTTCGGCAATGCGCTCAGTCGCCAGAGTCAAATCCGAAAGCGCTCTTGTGATACGGTAAATGAAAGGCAGCCAGAAAAGTATAGACAGAATTGCAATTGCACCGCCGGCCATTGCCACCACTTTAAAATCCAGCAGCAAGCCGGTTTGCCAGATGTTGTCTGTGGATGCGACAAGTATCGATGGACCCGGACGAAAGAAATTCTCGCTCATCAAATCAATGCGGGTGCCGAAAAAATAGTGGTCCGGCTTTTTCGTGTGGATTAGAAAACGTCCGTGAGCGGGCATCGGCGCGCGCGGAAAGCTCATCACACTCATCGCCATCGGGCCGGCGGCATAACCGAATGCCACGCCAGCTTGCCCAGGAATAGGTCCAGCTATCTGCCCAGGTATTGGATTCACTTTTGTGAAAGTGCCTTTGGTCATGAGCTTGGCGTCAAATGGTTTGGTCGCGATGCCATGAAAAATCGGCTTGGTCGCGATGCCGCCCAAAACCGGCTGCCCCGGCTCAAAGTTGAAAGTCACATCATGCGGCGGAGCAAAATGCAGTGGCGCAAGATGCAGTGGCGCAATTGGTTGCGCAATTGCGAGCGGTGCAACTTGAAACTTATGAAACTCTGGTGGAAACGGCTTTCCTTCTATCGGGCGGGCAGCAGTAAATGCTCTCGTTGCCATCATACGACCACCGAATGGCGGCATCGGGATGGCAAACTGTTGCAATACTTCCCCAGGCAGTTTGATTTTGTCCCCGGCGACTTGCTGTCCGTGAATGTCGAAAACAGCGAACTTTACGTGATACAGTCCGCCAAATAGCTCCAATACTTCGTCCCATTTTTTCTCAGGGGACGAACGCAATTGATTGCTGACTGCATCACCAACGGTATCAACTTTATCGCCAAGCGGGCTTTGCATAAGCGCATCCCAACCGGCTCCAAAGTGTGTGTTGAAAGCAATGAATACTACCGCAATCAACGCAGTCAAATAGAGCATCAACAGTCCGAGTGTTTCCAGATAAAGTGAATGAGCCAATCTCATCGCGCTTTCTCCGGAGGCGGCATTAACATATAACCGACAGAACGCACCGTGCGAATATAGCGCGGGTTCTTCGGATCGTCACCAAGCTTGCGGCGCAGCGCAGATATGTGCACATCGATCGACCGATCGAATACGTCGTAATTTCGATCTCGAATTTCGTTGAGCAACTGTTCGCGGGTCTTTATGCGTCCTGCAGCCAGCGCAAGCACAGCTAACAAATGATATTCAACCGGAGTAAGAACAAGCGTTGCACCATTAAGAGTGGCTGTGTGAGTCGCTTGCACAATCTTCAGACTGCCGACAACAATCTCTTCATTCTCGTCAATTTCCGCGCTTGGCGTTCGACTTGTTCTACGCAAAACCGCCTTCAGCCGCGCCAAAAGCTCGCGCGGCGAATAAGACTTAGGAATGTAATCGTCGGCGCCAATTTCCAGACCAACAATTCTGTCTGTTTCATCACCAAGCGCAGTCAGCATCAGTACCGGCACATTGGATGTTTCCCTTATGCGCCTCAGTATTTCAAAACCATCCATCTGCGGCAACATCACATCGAGAATAACCGCGTCCCACTTACTCTCCGTCATCATCGCCAGCGCGGATTTGCCCTCATGCGCCAGAGTTACAGCGTATCCATAGCGGCTCAAATACTCATTAATCAACCGGCAAAACTTGACGTCGTCATCGACCAGGAGAATAGTCAGACGGGCGGATTGATCTTCCGCAAGGAGCTGCGCTTCGGGCTCGGTCATAGGATTGCGTGCGAATTCTAGTGCCATAGGGGTACCAATTTATCTCATCCAGCGATCATCCCTTTATTGTGTAAAGGAATTGTGTGGAAAGTATGGATTTCCCAAAGACAAAAAATGAGGCGGTCGCCATGCCTTTTAAGAGCACTCGCCTTTCAGGCAGATTTTTTCAAATTTTTCTGAACGCCAATCACTGCAAACGCAAGTGCAGCGGGCGTTTACAGCAATTTTCACCGCTCAAAGTGTCAAATTCCCAAATAGCTTGTCTGTCAAGCATTTACGGGATCTCCTTTCAGAAAAATTGGAATTTTTCTGACCGGATGAAAAATGCGAATTCAAGATAGTCGTACCGCGTCGTTCCGCGCCGCGCCGCCACAAAGCAAGCCAGGTTCGAGCTGAATGTACTGTTGCCGATGAATCTAGTGCTGCCGATGAATCTAGTGCTGCCGCTGCGCTTGTTGTTGTCGCGCTTGCACTTGTCCTAAATTTTGCCCATGTTCAAACTGCTGAACCTTCCCATTGTTCGTAGGCTTCTCGCTGCCATGCACCGGATTGGGCGGACTAAAACGAGTTCCATAGTTAGTACGTTCCGGCGCACGCGAATTGATGCTCTCCCAAACTTCCAGCTCCATCCGTGCCTTTTCATTGTTCTCGACAATCTCGCCGTTCGGCATACGAATTCGACGACTCTTTCCAAACCAATCGACGCCGTAGAAGCCGTCAATTTCTTTCTGATCCAACTCCACCGCTATTCCGTAAGCGTGCGAATTGTATTGCAGCAAAGCGGCGCGAGAATTCTGATTGTTGCGCAGGTTCATCACCAGTTCCGCCCCATGCTCCAACGGGTTTTTCATATAAGCCCTTTGGTCCGCCGGTCCAACCAGCGCCCGGCGATTCATCTCGCCGTTGGTGATTTGCTGAGCTTTGTCCTGTGACTCTACTCGCTTTCCAGCCGCATCAAGGAAGTTTCCTTTGTCGTCCATTCGTGACCAGACATACCCTCTTTTCTCATCCTTTGTGCAGTGAAACATCTGAGGCGGGCTATCATTCGTCAACCTCAAATCGAGGTCGCCGGCACGAACCCAACCCAACATCTTCAAATACTCCTGCCAGCGCGATCCATCGCGATCTTCGGATTTCCAAAAACCTGCCTGCCCGTGGTGAGCCAGCTCGTGCATATACACAGATGCGGAATTGTGGGAATCAGGGTCGATGACAATGCGCGGCAAAACCCCTTTCAGCACATTGCCGTTGTAATATCTCGCCAGCGACGCAGGGTCGGTATCTTCTTTGGCAAGACCGATTTTGACGCGGTCATTGTCGAAAAGCTCGGCAAACCAGCCGACAATCCCGGTGCGCTTTTCTGCATCTGCGGGCAGGGAGCGTTGAAGCGAATGTTCTATAGCTGCAAGCTGGCTGAAGTTGGGAGTCTGCACAGGCGCCGTGAGCGGCTTTCCATCACCATCACGAACGCCGATCTTCTCGCCTTCAACAAGAATGTCAACCAAATGCTCGTCTTCGAGGCGCTCAATAACTGCATCGCGCTTCTGCGTCAGATCCTGCCTGAGAGCATTGAGATTGGAACCTTGAGAAATAATTTCCGGTCTGGAAGCGCAATCTTGCGCGGGCTTGGAAAACACCAGCGCGCCGCTGCCTTTCGACTTGGTGACCAGAAGACCGAACTCCTCCGCCAGCTTTTGAGCTGCTTCGGGCACGTCCGGATTGCGCGGATTTGCTGGCTGTGTGTTGTCGCTAGCCTGGGTTCGTTCTCTAACCTGGGTACGTTCTGGCATCGGATTTCTCCGGAAGAATCGAGGAACATGCTGGGGTGGGGGTACCTGGCATTTTGCTCGATAATTTGGAAATTTTCCGGAAGCTAAAGTCTAATATGGAAGAGTAATTAGAAACTCTGGCTGTGCGTGTGTGCAGAGACGGTTTTTGCAGTTTTTGCTTTGTTTCTCTTAAGTGCTTTGGCGTGATTTACAGCTATCGCATGGTGTGCGGATGTCTTGCCGTTTGCAGCAGCCAGCCGTGTTGATTCCGCCTTGAGCCTGGCTGTTCGCATCACAGACTCATGCGCCGCTTGATACTGAATCGCGTGAGTCGTCGACGTAACCAATGTCCAGATCCCCCAGCCGGCCATGAAAGCGCCGACCAACAAGATGCCAGCGAAGTCGTCCCACTTCACTGCGCCAAACAAGAAAAACTGGCCGAACGATTGGGAAAACGGCGAGGAATTAGAAAATAGATTGAGGGCGAGAATAACTAGGAAACATCCAACAACGATACTAACAGCGCAAGATAGGAACAGGCTTGAATCAAAGTACGAGTACATTCAATTACACCGATTGAAACGAACAGAAGGGATGAACAAAAAAGGACAGATGAAAAAAGGGGACGAACAATTGGGAACGACGATTTCGCCAGTATAGATGCCTGGCAGCAAACCCCTTGACATCTGGGTGATTTCTTAAGAATTGGGGCGGGCGCGGTGATAGCTCTCGCGCATCAGTCATGTGACATTCTATAGTAGTAAACCGAGAAGAAAGGAAAGCACAAAGACGCCGCTATGCGCGCGCTCTATGCTTTCCCCCTGTCCATGAGGTTTCACGAACATCAACCTACTTCATCATCGCCGCATCGACAGCACAAAGAGGCTGAACGCAACCAACAGTACCAGCGCACCAATGGCGGCCAGCATGTTTTCCAACGCATTGATGATGTCCGTTTGCGTCCATCCGTTCGCTCCGTTGTGCACAACCGTTTCATCCAGCTCGTCTTTCGACTTGCCGGCGATGTCGCGCGTGTCCTGCACTTGCGCGAAGCGCTTATTGGCGACATCGACCACGTGTGCATGAGCGGCCTTGAGAGGCAGGTCGAGCGTACCGCCGCGCGGCATATCGACGACGAGGTCGGGCGTGATGCCCTTATCCACGACATCGTGACCGGCGGGCGTCAGATACTTCAAGGACGTCACGGTAAGCACGCCGCCGTTGGGCAGCTGCTCCATCGCGAAGCCGACCGACTTGCCGAAAGACCTCGTCCCGATTACCGTGGCGCGCTTGTTGTCTTGCAGAGCGCCTGCGGTGATTTCGGAGCAACTGGCGGACGAACCATTGATCAGCACGACCATGGGCGTGTTTTGCACCCATTTGAGATAGTCGAGCTGGTGCTCTTCGGTCACAAGTCTTTTGGCAAACGGAGGCATCGCACGCACTTTGTGCTCCGTCGTCGTCTCATTCAAAGCCTTATGCACAGTCGCTTTCACGAGTGTGCCCGACTCGATGAAGACGGACGAAACGAGCAGCGCCATGTCGAAGATGCCGCCCGGATTGTTGCGCAGGTCGAAGACGATGCCGGTGATGGCGCCCTTCTTCTGGAAGTAGACACTGCGCAATTGCGTGAGGAAATCTCTCACGACACTCGGCTGCTCGAAAGTGGGCAGACGAATATAAAGTACGTCATCGGGCAAAATGCGGATAGAAACCTGCTCATCAGAATGCGGGTAGAGAGTCAATTCAATCTCTTTCTCCTGCATGTCGATGACGGCTTTCACCTTGACCTTCTCGCCGGGCTTGCCGACGAAGAGATCCCACACGTCGACCTGACCCATCTTCTTCGTCAGACGCTGACCGTTGACGGAGAGAATGACGTCGCCTTCCTTGAGCACCGAAACATGCGCCGGCGAGCTCCAGGCAATCGAATCGATGTGCCAGAGGTCGTCGTCGTGGCGCCGCAGAAGCAGACCCGCCTGCACCAGACCATCCGCTTTCATCTTCTGATGAGCGCGAATGATCGGCCGGCTCTGGTACTTGGTCCAGCGGTCGCCAACAGACTCGACAATCTCAACAAGGGCCGTATCGAGTTCTTCGTCGGTGTTGAAGGTGGCACTGCATTTGGTGCCGACCTTATCCCAATTATTGAGCTTGCTTTCGTCGATGTAATTTTCCGCGATGTTCTGCCAGACTTGCTTGCATAGCCTGGTCCGCAGTTCGGGGGTCGGCTCGACATCCGTCGTGTTTGCGGCAGCGGCGCCGGGCAAACCCGCTTCCGTCGTGTTTGCGGCTGCCGCGTCGGGCAAACCCGCTTCCTTCGCGGTTTCGGGCGCAATTGCATCCTTCGTGGTCGCGGGCGCCACTTCAGGCGCACCCGCTTCCTGGGCTATGCACGTCATCCCGCTCATCATGAGCAGAATCGACAGTGCCGCCACTTTTATTACTGCTTTCATTGTTTTTCTCATGCGAGTACATAGGCTTTGACACCCGTCTCGCTCCTCTAGATGGTTGTTGCGTTGCTCGCTTAATCGCGAGGGATGATGCGGCTTATCTCTTGGACAAGCGCATTCGTTTCTTCCGCAGTCAAAGTCGACTGGCTGTAGACAGCGCGGTCGAGCTTCGACAACGCACTGATGCAGAGCGCCGTCATGTCGGTGTTGCGATCAGCATTTTGATCTGCGTTTCGCTCCGAGTTATGACCTGCACTCTGACCATGCGTTTGGAAAAACTTCTCCAGCGGCTCGCGAGCCATTTGAGTGGGGATCGACTCGATGGAGAGATATTCGCGCAGCGCAGCGGAAATCAGTTTCAGCTGCGTCGGCGAAAACTCCGCATGCCCTGCGCTATTGCGTTCGGACAGCACCTTGCCGATGACGTTCCAGGCTCGGCGTGCGCGCGTCGCCATATCGGCGTTGCGGTAGATGAGCCAGTAACGATAAGCCAGCCAGAGCGGCACGAGCGCCATAACAATGGCGCCGCCAATCTCCAGCGGTTTCGACCACCACACTTTGGCGGTGACCTTGACGCTCTGATCGCCCGGCAGCAATTGCTTGCTGCTCTCGCTCGCGGTGCGCGAAAACGAGATGTTGAAATCGGGCGTCGTCGCCAGTTTCCAGTCTGGCGTCTTGCCATCGGGCAAGTAGCGGGTGGCATAGTGAAACTGGCAGTTGAACGGCACGGTGGTTTCGATCTTCCAAGTGCGAACTACCAACTGGACGACCGTGATATTCTTGCCGTTTTTCGTTTCCTTTGTCACCACAGGCGGTGCAGCCATCTCATACGCCGATTCGCCCTTGTTGAGCGTTTCGCGCATGAGCGCACCAAGGTCCACCCTGACATGCGGGTCGGCTGAGATGACCAGCGTGATGGGAATCAGCTGGCCAAGACGATATCCGTAATTAACGGACGGTCCGCTCTCATACTTGCGCGTGGTGGACAGAGTGACAATCAACTGACCCGCTTCCATAATTCCTGTCAGGGGATTTTCCAGCGCGGGAAGCGCCGCAGGAGGCTCGGTCGGAAAAGGCGGGTTGGCATCAGCCGCGCCTTTCTCCGGTGCGATGCTCACTCCTTGCGGAGTGGCACCGATTTCAGCATGGGCGACTGCCGGGTGAAGACACGCCAGCAGAAGCCACAGGGCGGATGCCGCCATAGTTAGTCTGGTCATGGTTTAGACCCTTTCATTTTGATGTGCAACTTTTATATGCATCAGGTGGCGCCGTGACCAGCAAATAGGTCTAGAACTCCTTCGATTGCGCTGTCTTCTTCCTCTGTGCTGAGGATGAGCAATTCGCAACCTGCATTGGCGATCGCCGCGGAGACGGAGGCTTCGTGAGCCCGCCAATTCTCCGACCAGCGCTGCCTCGCGCTCCAGTTGTTCCAAACCCATGTGCTCTCTCCACGGGCGTCTTGTATGCGGTAAAGACTTCCGAATCGCGCCGCCCATCCTTTGGGCTCCGGCAATGCGCGCTCACGCTGGTCTTGCACGTAGATGCAGACAACATCGTGAACGGTAGCCAGATTGCCCAG